>JALOLS010000006.1 GCA_025455865.1 Thermoleophilia bacterium | reverse complement strand
GATGCCGAAGGAGATCAAGTTCCACGAGGAGGCCCGTCGCGCGCTCGAGCGCGGGGTCAACGTGCTGGCCGACGCGGTCAAGGTGACCCTGGGCCCCAAGGGCCGCTATGTGGTCATCGACAGGAAGTTCGGCGCCCCCACGATCACCAACGACGGCGTGACCATCGCCCGGGAGATCGAGGTCGAGGACGTCTTCGAGAACCAGGGCGCCCAGCTGGTGCGCGAGGTGGCCACCGCCACCAACGACGTGGCCGGCGACGGCACCACCACCGCCACCCTGCTGGCCCAGGCCATCGTGCGCGAGGGCCTCAAGAACGTGGCCGCCGGGGCCAACCCGATGGGCCTCAAGCGCGGCATCGAGGCCGCCGTGGAGGAGGTCGTGGGCCGCATCCGCGACCTGTCGCGCGAGGTCGAGGGCAAGGAGGAGATCGCCCGGGTCGCCACCATCTCCGCCCGCGACCGCCAGGTCGGCGATGTCATCTCCGACGCCATCGAGAAGGTCGGCAAGGACGGCGTGGTCAACGTCGAGGAGGGCCAGACCTTCGGGATGGAGCTTGAGTTCACCGAGGGCATGCAGTTCGACCGCGGCTACATCTCGCCCTACATGGTCACCGACCAGGACCGCATGGAGGCGGTGCTCGATGACCCCTACATCCTGATCCACGGCGGCAAGGTCTCGACCGTCAAGGACATGCTGCCGCTGCTTGAGCGGGTGATCCAGACCGGAAAGCCGCTGCTCATCATCGCCGAGGACGTCGAGGGCGAGGCCCTGGCCACGCTCATCGTCAACAAGCTGCGGGGCACCTTCACCGGCATCAGTGTCAAGGCCCCCGGCTTCGGCGACCGCCGCAAGCGGATGCTTGAGGACATCGCGATCCTGACCGGCGGCGAGGTCGTCTCGGAGGAGATGGGCCTCAAGCTCGAGAACACCCAGATCTCTCAGCTCGGGCGGGCGCGCAAGGTCGTGGTGGCCAAGGACACCACCACGATCATCGACGGCTCCGGCGACGCCGAGGAGATCAAGGGCCGCATCAAGCAGATCAAGGGCGAGATCGAGACCACCGACTCAGACTTCGACCGCGAGAAGCTCCAGGAGCGCCTGGCCAAGCTCGCCGGCGGGGTGGCCGTGGTCAAGGTCGGCGCGGCCACCGAGACCGAGATGAAGGAGCGCAAGCACCGCGTCGAGGACGCCCTGCAGGCGACCCGGGCGGCGCTTGAGGAGGGCATCGTGCCCGGCGGCGGGGTGGCGCTGATCAACGCCATCTCGGCCCTGGAGGGCCTGGAGCTGTCCGGGGATGAGGCCACCGGGGCCAACATCGTGCGCCGGGCCCTGGAGGAGCCGCTCAGGCAGCTGGCCGACAACGCCGGCCTGGAGGGCTCGGTGGTGGTCGGCAAGGTCAAGGACCTGCCCGCCGGCCAGGGCCTGAACGTCGACACGGGTGAGTATGTGGACCTGGTCGAGGCCGGCATCATCGACCCGGCCATGGTCACCCGCTCGGCCCTGCAGAACGCCGCCTCCATCGCCAAGAACGTCATCACCACCGAGTGCGTGGTGGCCGACAAGCCCGAGGAGGGCGGCGGCGGCATGGGCGGCATGATGTAGGGACGGTCCCCCGCGGACCGGCAGGACCGAAGGACGCACCACGGCGGCGGGCCCCAGGGCCCGCCGCCGGTCGTTCTGCGCACGGCCGGTCCGCTCAAGGCTCGGTCCGCCGGGCCGAAGAGGGACCGGAGGCGTCGCGAGCGAGGAGCGGAACGTGGGCACCCAGACCGAACCTCGGCCCGCGCCGGGACCGGGCCGCTACGGACGGCTCGGCGAGAGCCTGGTCACGATGGGCGTCATCACCACCGCCCAGCTCGACGAGGCCCTCCAGCAGCAGGGGGCCGACGGCCGCCGGCTCGGCGAGATCCTCATCGCCAAGGGCTACATCACCCGGGACCACCTGGCGCTGGCGCTGGCCCGGCGCCTGGGCGTCCAGCGGGCGATCATCGCCCGCCAGGACCCGGCCGTGGCCGACGCGATCGAGCCCCACCTGCAGAAGCGCTACGCGGCGGTGCCGATCGCGATCGACGCCGAGGGGCGCCTGATCGTCGCCATGCGCGACCCGGCCAACGTGCTGGTGCTGGACGACCTGCGCATGCTCGCGCGGCGGGAGGTGGTGCCCGCGCTCGCGCTCCCCGAGGAGATCGACGACCACCTCGCCCGCGTCGCCCGCGTCGAGGAGATGGTCGACGGGCTGGCCGAGCAGGCCTCGGTGGAGGCCGACGAGGCCGACGCGCTCTCCGAGATCACCTCCAGCGCCGAGGACGCGCCGGTCGTGCGCCTGGTCAACTCGCTCATCTCCCGGGCGGTCGAGGAGGGGGCCTCCGACATCCACTTCGAGCCGCAGGCACGGGAGATGGTGGTGCGCTTCCGGGTCGACGGCGTGCTCCGCACCGTGGCCAAGGTGCCGCTCTCGATGTCCCGCGGTGTGGCCAGCCGGGTCAAGGTCATGGCCGAGATGGACATCGCCGAGCGGCGGATCCCCCAGGACGGCCGGGTGGGGCTCTCGGTGTCGGGCCGCTCGTTCGACCTGCGGGTGGTGAGCCTGCCGACGGTGTTCGGGGAGGGCGCGGTCATCCGCCTGCTGGACCGCTCCAGCGTCGTCATGCAGCTCACCGACTTGGGGTTCACGGCCTCGACGCTCGCCCGGTACGAGGGCTGCTGGCGGCGGCCGTGGGGGGCGGTGCTGGTGACCGGGCCGACCGGCTCGGGCAAGTCCACGACGGTCTACGGGACGCTCCACCAGCTGAACTCCGGCGACCGCAAGATCATCACGGTCGAGGACCCGGTGGAGTACCGGCTGCCCGGCATCCAGCAGATGCAGGTCAACAACAAGGCCGGCCTCACCTTCGCCAACGGCCTGCGCTCGGTGCTGCGGGCCGACCCCGACGTGGTGATGATCGGGGAGATCCGCGACCGCGAGACCGCCCAGATCGCCATCGAGGCGGCGCTGACCGGCCACCTGGTCCTCGCCACGGTGCACACCAACGACGCCGCGACCACCCTCGCGCGCCTCTCGAAGATGGGCATCGAGGCGTTCCTGTCGGCCAGCGCGATCAGCGGGCTGCTCGCCCAGCGCCTGTGCCGCAGGCTGTGCACCACCTGCCGGGAGAGGGAGGAGGTGCCGCTCTCGCGCCTGCGGGAGGTGGCCGGCGACAACGCCCTGCCCGCCGGCCTGCCCGAGCGGGTCGCCGTCTACAAGTCCGTCGGCTGCCCGCGGTGCGCCGGCACCGGCTACAAGGGCCGGTTCGGGGTCTATGAGATGCTCGTGATGACCGAGACCCTGGGGGCGCTCGTCGTCGCCGACGCCCCGGCCGACGAGATCCGCGCCCAGGCCCGCCGCGAGGGCATGCGCACGATGGGCGAGGACGCGCTGGTCAAGGTGCTGCAGGGCCACACGAGCATCGCCGAGATGCTCCGCACCGTGGCCTGAGCGGCGTCGGCCGGGGCGCTCCGCCGACGGGCACTCCGTCCGCGATCCAGAGGCCCGGCCTCTGGATCGCGGGGGTGATCGGCATTGGACGCGGAGGGAGCGCGGCCCTAGCGTGCGGAGCGGCGGTGGTCATGCCGAGCCGAGCCACGAAGGGGGCGACGAGATGGGGCAGGAGACCGCGGGGGTCGACTACTCCCGTATCCACCGGATCGACAGTCCGGCCAACCGGTTGCTCCGCCGTGACGTGTGGCCGGAGGGCCACGACCTGGGGCAGCAGTCCTTCGCGACGCTCCCGTACTTCGACCACCTGGTCCGGCGCCTCGGGATGGGGCCCGACACCCATGTGCTCGACCTGGGGAGCGGGAGCGGCGGCCCCGCGATCTACATGGCGTCGGCCAGCGGCTGCCGCATGACGGGGCTCGAGGTGAACGAGGTGGGCATCGAGGTCGCGCGCGGGCTGGTCGCGGACGCCGGCCTCGGGGACCGGGTGGAGTTCGTCCTCGGCGACGGCATGCACATGCCGTTCGCGGATGAGACCTTCGACATCGCCATCAGCATGAACGTGCTGAACGTGTTCGAGGACAAGGTGGCGTTGTTCCGGGAGGTGCGCCGGGTGCTGCGCCCGGGCGGGACCTGGGCGTTCCTCTCCGGGACGTTCGACTTCGTCGAGGGCGATCCGCAGGACGAGGCGTGGCGCGCGCTCTACTCGCGCGGGTACGCGATCCCCCAGTTCACCGACGACCTCGCCTCCTACAAGGCCAAGCTCCGGGCCGCGGGGTTCGTCGTCGACGAGGCGACCGAGTACATCAGCGACTTCCGCGACACCATCGAGCGCTGGCGCGACGGCTGGACCCGGCACCGCGACGCCATCGCCGCGGAGCAGGGGGCGCGGCAGACCGACGACCACATCGAGTACTTCAACGGGTACCTGGCGATGGTCGAGGCGGGGAAGGCGTCCAACCACCTGATCATCTCCACGCGGCCGCGCGACTGAGTCGGGGACGGGCGCCGCGCTCGCCCGCCGATCACCGCGCGCCCCGCAGGGGTACGCGGCCGGTCCGGGCGAGCGGGCGCTCGCGGGTGCGAGGCCGGGGGCCAACGGAGGGGGAGGGATTTGAACCCTCGTCGGACGGAACCGCCCGAAACGGTTTTCGAGACCGCCGCATTCGACCGCTCTGCCACCCCTCCGCGCGGGAGCCTACCATCGGACCCCTGCGCTACGATCCGCCCTCGCCGCGGAGAGGTGTCCGAGCGGCCGAAGGAGCGCGACTGGAAATCGCGTAGGCGGGCAACCCCTGCCTCGAGGGTTCAAATCCCTCCCTCTCCGCCTTCCGCGCCTCCCGGGCTCCCGCACGCCGCGGGGTCCGGGCGCGGCGCCGGCCCCGGCTCAGCTCCCCGGGCGCCAGACCATCAGCACGATGATCGCGACGGTCAGCAGGTTGACCAGGGCGACGCCGACGGTCACGGCACCATCCCGGGCGATCGCCGTCGCGTCCCGGCCGGCCGCGGCGGCCTCGCCGATGCGCCGCGCGGCGCGGCCGAGCAGCATCTCGGCGGCGATCGCCAGCACGATCCAGCACGCGAAGGTGGCGCTGAGCCAGGCCGCGCCCATGGAGTAGCCCAGGTCGTTGGCCAGGATGAGGCCGAAGACCAGCGCCACGACCGCCCCCGGGATGAGCAGGGCGCGCACGCCCCACCGGGTGGCGCGGGCGGCCACCGCCGAGCCCCCGGGGCCCGGGGCGGAGCGGGCGGCGAGCAACGCCAGCGAGGCGCCGGCGGCCCCCGCGGCCATCGCGAACCCGCCGATGAGGTGGATCAGGAGGTACCACTGTGAGGTGTTCATCGGCGGCGAAGGTAGCGCGCCGGCCGGCGTCTCAGCCGCGGAGCGGCCGGGTCCGCGCGCCCCGGCCGGCGACCGCCACGGTGCGCCGCCACGAGGTGGGCTCGGCGCGCGCGGCGGGGGTGACCTCGAAACCGGGGAACGCGACCCACGTGGGCAGGTAGCGCACCCGCTCGGCCCGCGCGCGGCGCCCCGTCACGACCAGGTCGAGCAGGGCGATCATCCCGCCCCGCTGCTCGGGCCGCTGCTGGTTGGAGAGCAGGTTGCCCATCCCGAACACCACCGGCTTGCCGTTCACCCAGCGGACGGGCTGGACCACGTGCACGTGCTGGCCCACCACCGCGGTGACGTCGGGCGAGCGGGTGAGCGCGCGGGCCAGGCGCCACTGCAGGTCGGTGGGCGCGGTGCGGTACTCCTCGCCCCAGTGGACGTTCACGATCACCGCCTGCGCCCCGGCCCGTCGCGCCGCCCCGGCCGCGCGCAGGATGGCGGTCGCCGAGGCCAGGCGCACCGACCAGGGGTCCGGGAGGGGGATGCCGTTGGTCATCTCGGTGGCCGCGACCAGGCCGACCCGCACGCCGGAGCGGGTCACGATGACCGGGCGGCGGGCCCCGGCCGCCGAGCCCGCGGTGCCGAAGCCCGCGACGCCGGCCCGCCGGAGGGCGGCCAGCGTGCTCGCCACCCCGGACCGTCCCATGTCCAGCGAGTGGTTGGAGGCGGTGCTGCAGGCGTCCACCCCGGCTGCGGCCACGGCGCCGGCGAGCGCCGGCGGGGCGCGGAAGAGCGGATAGCCCTGCGGGGTCCCCGGCGCCATGGGGACCTCCATGTGGCAGAGCGCGAGGTCCGCGCGGCGCAGCTGCGGGCGGACCGGCCGGAGCATGGGCGCGAACGCATACCCCTGACCGCGTCCGTACTCCCGGGCGCGGGCGGCGACCGGCGCGTGGATGAGGAGGTCGCCGCCGGCCGCGACCACCAGGCGGATGGGCACGTCGGCCTGCGCGCTCGCCCGGGCGCGGTTGCCCGCCGGGTCGCGCAGCCACATCCGCACCCGCCAGCGCCCCCCGGGGAGCGCCCCGAGCCGGATGCGATGCCCGCCCGCGGCGAGGGCCCGGGGTCCGATCACGCGCGCTCGCGCGCGCCCGGGGCCGGCGCCGACCCGCTCGGCCACGGCCCGCAGCCGGGCCCGCTCGGGCAGGCGCAGGGCGAGGGCCCAGCCGCCGGCGACGGGCACCAGGCGCACCGCCTCCGGCCGCGGCGGGCGGCGGTCGGCGCCCGCGGTCCCCGGGACGACCGCGAGCGCCATCAGGACCGCGGAACCCGTCGCGATGGTCCGGCGTCCGCCCATTGGGCGGGCTTCGCCGCCCCGCGCCCGGCTCCTGCGCCCCGCTCCGGTTCCGGGTGGCGTGGTAGCCTTGGAGCCCCTCCCGGGCAATTAGCTCAGCGGGAGAGCGCCCGCCTCACACGCGGGAGGTCACTGGTTCAAATCCAGTATTGCCCACTCTGATCCGACGGGGTGGATCGCGTGGGGCCCCGTCGCCCGGGGGTCGCCGGTCCCCCCCTCCGGCTCCACCCCGGCCGTGCGCGGCGAGTGCTCGGCGCATCTGAGCGCCGTGTCGGCGGCCGAGAGCGCCTCGCCGGTGAGCCCGCAGCGGTGATCCCCCGGCGCGCCCTCGAGGTGCCGGCAGGTCCGGCACAGCCCGAAGGTGCGCCCCCCGCGCCGGCGCTGCGCCGTCTCCAGCACGGCTTCCAGCAGGCGGGCGAGCTCATCCTCCCGGTCCCGGCCCAGCCCGGCGACGGCCGCGGTCACGTCGTCGGCGTGCACCTCGGCGAGCAGCGCGAGGCCCGCATCGGACACGCGCAGGTGGCGGACCCGCCCGTCGCGCGCGTCGCCGGTCCGCGCCACGAGGCCCTTGCGCTCCAGGGTCTTCAGGCTCTGGGAGGCGGTTCCCCGGGTGGTGTCGAGGAACGCGGCGACGGCGGCCGGGGTGTCGGAGTAGCGGTTGCAGGAGGCCAGGTACTCCAGGGCGTCGAGCTGCGCCAGCGAGAGGCCGAGCCGCGCGGCCACGGCCCGCCGGGCGGCGCGGCGGACCGCCCCGATGCGTTCGATCAGCTCGACGGAGCCCGTGTCCACGGGGCAACCGTAGCGAATCGCTACTTGTGCCCCGGACGCGCCTGTGGAACAGTGGTAGCGACCCGCTACTACACCGGAGGTGTGAGGTATGCCGACCGCCACGTTCTTCCACGCCGGCTGCCCGGTCTGCATCAGCGCCGAGCAGCGCCTGGCCGCCGCGATCGATCCCGGCCGCTACGACCTCGAGGTCGTGCACCTGGCCGAGCACCCGGACGAGATCGCGCGCGCCGAGCAGGCGGGCGTGCGGTCGGTGCCCGCGCTCGTCATGGACGGCGAGGTGTTCCACATCAACCACGGCGCCGATCTGGCCGACCTGCGCGCGTGACGGTGCGGGACCCGGGGGCGTGGTCCCCCGGGTCCCGTCCGCTCCGCCGGGGGGCCGCCTGCGGCCGCGGCCCGGCACCGGCTACGCTCCCCGTGTGGGACGCTTCTTCCGATCGCGCACGGCCGAGGGCGGCGGCGTCCCCCCGCGGATCAAGCAGGTCATCCTGGGCGGGCTGCTCGGCTTCGGCTGGGGCACGCTCATGTGGCTCATCACCGGCGCCGACGGCGGCAGCCGGGTGTGGCTCTACATCGCGATCACCACCGCGATGATCGGTGGCGGCGTCGCCGCGATCTTCGGCGCGGTGGGGGTCCGCCGGCGCGGAGAGCGCGTGAGCCCCCGGGTGGGCAAGAAGAAGTAGGCGCGGCCGGCGCGCGGTGGTCCCCTTCGCCGCGGCCCGGCGAGGTGGCCTCACCCGTGCCATACTCGCCGCGTGACCGTGCTAGGCGGGGAGCTAGCGGTGCCCTGTACCCGCAATCCGCTGCAGCGGGGCTGAATCCCCGCCCGAGGGGTCGGCTCGGAGGCACGGGCTCGGGCAATGCGGCGTCGATGGCGAGGTCCCATTCGGTGGGCGACCGTGAACCAGGTCAGGTCCGGAAGGAAGCAGCCTTAAGCGGACCCGCTCACGCGCAGTGGGGCGACCTCGCCGGAGCTGGCGGCCCGGGATCCACCTCCCGGTCGTATCTCGACGGCGGGTGCACGGTCACGTTCCTCCGCTCCCACCGGGCGCCGGCCCGGTGGTGAGCGACCCCAGCAGCAGCCTCTACAACCGGCACCGCCCCGCCCGCTTCGAGGAGCTGGTGGGGCAGGAGCACGTCGCGCGCGCCCTGGCCAACGCGCTCACCGCCGGCCGCCCGGCCCACGGCTTCCTGTTCTCGGGCCCCCGCGGCACGGGCAAGACCACCACCGCGCGCATCCTGGCGCGGTGCCTGAACTGCCAGTCCTCCCCGGTTCCCACCGCCACGCCGTGCGGCACCTGCGACTCGTGCCGCCGCACCGGCCATGACGACTGGCTCGACGTGGTCGAGGTCGACGCCGCCTCGAGCGCGCGGCGCATCGACGAGATGCGGGACTGGCTGGAGAGCGTCCGCTACGCGCCGGTCGCCTGCCGCTACCGGGTCACGATCATGGACGAGGCCCACCAGATCCAGGAACAGGCCGCATCGGCGCTGCTCAAGACGCTGGAGGAGCCCCCGTCCCACCTGGTGGTGATCCTCTGCACCACCCACCCGTGGGAGATCCTCGCCACCATCCGCTCGCGGCTGCAGCACTACGTCCTGCGCAAGCCCGGGGTGCCGAACCTGGTGCGGGTGCTCGACCGGGTGGCCCGGGAGGAGGGGATCACCACCAGCGAGGCCGCCCTCGACCTGGTCGCCCGGGCGGCGGACGGCTCCTACCGGGACGCGCTCGGGCTGCTCGACCAGATCGCGACGTTCGGCGGCGGCAAGGTGGAGGTCCGCGACGCGCTGGAGCTGCTCGGCGCGGTCGAGCGCGAGACGCTGTTCGAGCTGGTCGAGCTCATGGCCCAGGGCGACGCCGCCGGGTCGTTCGAGCTCCTCGAGGACATCATCGACGGCGGCGCCGACCCCGAGCAGCTCATGCGCGGGCTGGTCGGCCACCTGCGCTACGCCTGCCTGCTCCAGCAGGGCGCCCAGTCCCGCGAGGAGTGGGCCTTCGCCCCCGAGGAGCTCGACCGGCTGCGCGCCCAGGCCAACCAGCTCTCCCCGGCGCAGGTGGTGCGCGGGCTGGACCTGCTGGGCGACGCGCAGGTCCGGATCCGCCACGGGCAGGCCGACCCCCGGCTCCAGCTGGAGCTGGTGTGCGCGAAGCTCGCCCGCCCCGCCCTCGATGCCTCGGTGCAGGCCCTGGCCGGGCGGGTCGACGCCCTGGAGCGCGGCCGGGTGGCGGCGATGGGGACGCTCGCGCCCACGGTCGCCGCCGACCCGCCCCCGCGCCCCGCGCCCGGGGCCGACGCCCCGCCCCCGCCCCCGCCCGCCCCGGTGGCCGATGCGCCCCCGCCCCGCCCCGCCCGCCGCGAGGACCCGGTGCCGGCCGACACCGACCACGTCTCGCGCCTGTGGCCCCAGGTGGTCGGGGTGCTGGAGCACGAGGCCCCGCACGCCCACGCGTTCCTGCTCGACTCGGTCGTGGCCGGGGTGGAGGACGACGTGGTCACCGTGACGGTGCCCGGGTCGGTCCAGGTGGGGATGCTCTCCCGGCCCGACGAGCGGTCGCGGGTGGAGGGTGTGCTCGCCCGGCTGGCCGGACGGGCGCTCCAGGTGCGGTTCTCGGAGGGGGAGGCGCGGGCCGAGCCCGTCGCCGCGGCCGAGGAGCAGGGCCCGCTGGACCACCGGCGGTTGATGGAGGAGATCCGCTCCGCGTTCGACGCGGAGGTGCTCGATGCGGGAGGAGAGTGAGCGGTGGCCCAGGGGATGAACCCGAACAAGATGATGAAGCAGATGCAGAAGCTCCAGCAGGACATGGCGCGGGTGCAGGAGGAGCTTCAGCAGGAGACCGTGTCGGCGTCGGCCGGCGGCGGCGCGGTCACCGCGACCGTCAGCGGCGGCCTCGAGCTGGTGTCGGTGAAGATCGACCCGGCTGCGGTGGACCCCGAGGACGTGGAGATCCTCGAGGACACGGTGGTCGCCGCGGTCAACGAGGCCATGCGCGCCGCGCAGCAGATGGCCAACGAGCGTCTCGGCAGCGTGGCCGGCGGGCTGTCGGGCCTGGGCATCCCGGGCCTGTAGCGGGCGCCTGCGTGGCGTCGGTCCTCACGCCGTCGGTCGAGCGGCTGGTGGCGGAGCTCAGCCGCCTGCCCGGCATCGGCCCCCGCAGCGCCCAGCGGCTGGCCTTCCACCTGATGAAGGCGCCCGAGGACCGGCCGCGCGCGCTGGCCGAGGCCCTCACCGACGTCGCGGACCGGCTGCGGCCGTGCACGCAGTGCTTCAGCTTCGCCGAGGACGAGCTGTGCCCGGTCTGCGCGGATCCCCGGCGCGACCCGGCGGTGCTCTGCGTGGTCGAGGAGCCCTCGGCCATCCTCTCCATCGAGCGCACGCACGAGTTCCGGGGCCGGTACCACGTGCTCGGGGGGGCGCTCTCGCCGATCGACGGGATCGACCCGGAGGACCTGCGGATCGCCGAGCTCGACGCGCGCATCGCCCGCGACGGGGTGCGCGAGCTGGTCATCGCCACCAACCCGACGATGAGCGGGGAGGCCACCGCGCTGTACCTGGCCGACCGGGTGCGCGGCCGGGTCCGGGTCACGCGCCTGGCGAGCGGGCTGCCGGTGGGCGCCGACCTCGAGCACGCCGACGAGCTGACCCTCGGCCGGGCGCTGCTCGGGCGGCGGGAGATCTGAGCGGCGACCTGCGGGTGCGGGCCGAGCGGCCGGGCGACGCCGCGGACGTCCGCCGGGTGCATCAGTCGGCGTTCGCGCCGTCGCCGGGGGAGGCGAGCCTGGTCGACGCCCTCCGGGACGCAGGGGACCTGGTGCCCGGGCTCTGCCTGGTGGCGGAGTGGGGCGGCGAGGTGGTCGGCCACATCGCCCACCCCGAGGCCGGGCTCGGCCCCGCCCGGGCGCTCGCCCTCGCGCCCCTGGCCGTGCTGCCCGCCCATCAGGGGCAGGGCGTGGGGTCCCTTCTGGTGCGCGAGTCGCTGCTCCGGGCGCAGGGGACGGCGTATCCGGTCGTGATCGTGCTCGGCCACCCGCGCTCCTCCCCCCGCTTCGGCTTCCGGCCGGCCGGCCCGCTCGGCATCGGGTGCCCCCTGGACGCGCGCGCCGAGGCCTGGATGGCCCTGCCCCTCCCGGCGTACCGCCCCGAAGCGCGCGGGATGGTGCGCTACGCGGCTCCGTTCGGCCTGTGAGCGCCTCCGGTGTCCTACACTCCCGCGCTGGCCCAGCGGTCGGGAAGGAGTGGCAATCGCCCTGCGCGTGATGAAGTTCGGCGGGTCATCGGTCGCCGACGCCGAGAAGATCCGCAACGTCGCCCGGCGCATCGCCGACGCCAAGGAGTCGGGTGACCAGGTCGTCGCCGTGGTGTCCGCCCGCGGGAAGACCACCGACGGGCTCGTCGCGATGGCGCTGGAGATCTCCGAGCGCCCCGACCCGCGCGAGATGGACATGCTGCTCTCGACCGGCGAGCGCATCTCCTGCGCGCTCATGGCCATGGCGCTCATGGACCTGGGTCACGCCGCCGTGAGCTTCACCGGGTCGCAGGCCGGGATCGTCACCGACGACGCCCACACCAAGGCCAAGATCATCGAGATCCGCGGGGACCGGGTCCGCGACGCGCTGGCCGAGGACCGGATCGCCCTGGTGGCGGGCTTCCAGGGGGTCTCGCAGGAGGACCACAACGTGACCACCCTCGGCCGCGGCGGCTCCGACACCACCGCGGTGGCGCTCGCCGCCGCCCTGGACGCCGACGTGTGCGAGATCTACACCGATGTGACCGGCGTCTTCACCGCCGACCCGCGCATCGTCCCCGGCGCGGCCAAGCTCCCGCTGGCCAGCCACGAGGAGATGCTCGAGATGGCCGCCTCGGGATCGAAGGTGCTCGCCCTGCGGTCGGTCGAGGTGGCCCGGCTGCACGACGTGCCCGTCCACGTGCGGTCCTCCTTCCTGCCCGAGGAGGGGACCTGGATCACCAAGGAGACGCCCATGATGGAGCGGGCCATCGTGTCCGGCATCGCCCACAAGAGCGACGAGGCCAAGGTCACCCTGCTCGGGGTCGAGGACCAGCCGGGGGTGGCCGCGACCATCTTCACCGCGCTCGCCGACGCGCTGATCAACGTCGACACGATCATCCAGAACGTCGGGGTCGACGGCCGGGCCGACCTGTCGTTCACCGTGCCGCTCACCGATCTGCGGCGGGCGATCGACACGCTGGAGGCCATGCGGGCCCGGCTCCCGTTCCGGGAGGTCGTGCACGACGATCAGATCGGCAAGGTCACCCTGGTCGGCGAGGGCATGCGATCCAACCCGGGCATCGCGGCCAAGATGTTCCGGGTGCTCGCCGCGGAGGGCGTGAACATCCAGATGATCGACACCTCGACCATCCGGGTCACCGTGGTCATCGACCGCCGGCACGTGGAGCGCGCGGTGCGGGCGCTGCACGACGCGTTCGACCTCGGCAACGAGGCGGAGCGCCGGCGTGTTTAGGGTCGCCGTGGCCGGCGCGACCGGCGCCGTGGGCGGGGTGATGATCCGGGTGCTGGAGGAGCGCGGCTTCCCGGTGAGCGAGCTGCGCCCGCTCGCCTCGGAGCGCTCGGAGGGCCGTGAGCTCGACTACCTGGGCAAGCCCTGCCGGGTCCGGCGGCTGGACGAGGACGCGTTCGAGGGCATCGACATCGCGCTCTTCTCGGCCGGGTCGCCCCGGGCGAAGGCGTTCGCGCCGGCGGCCGTCGAGGCCGGCGCCGTGGTGATCGACAACTCCTCGGCGTTCCGCATGGACCCGGTCGTCCCGCTGGTCGTTCCCGAGGTCAACGAGGAGGCGATCGCCGGGCACTCCGGGATCATCGCCAACCCGAACTGCGTCGCGGCCCCCCTGGTGGTGGCGCTGAAGCCCATCGCCGACGCGGTCGGCCTGGAGCGGGTGGTGCTGTCCTCGTACCAGTCGGTGAGCGGCACCGGCGCCGCGGCCATCGACGAGCTCCGGGCCCAGACCGCCGGCGCGCTCGCCGGGAGCGAGCCCGAGCCCGAGGTCTACCCCCACCCCATCGCCTTCAACGTGCTCCCCCACATCGACACCTTCGGGGATGACGGCTACACCGGCGAGGAGACCAAGGTCGCCAACGAGACGCGGAAGATGATGGGCCTGCCCGATCTGCGGGTGTCGGCCACCTGCGTGCGGGTGCCGGTGTACTACGGCCACTCGGAGTCGGTCCAGATCGAGACCACCGAGAGGCTCACGGCCGAGCAGGCCCGCAACCTGCTGATGGGCGCGCCCGGGCTGGTGGTGATCGACGAGCCGGGCCTGAACCGCTACCCGCTCGCCCGTGACGCCGCCGGGCGCGACGAGGTGTTCGTGGGCCGCATCCGCGAGGACTCCTCCCATCCCCGCGGCCTGGCCCTCTGGATCGTCGCCGACAACCTGCGCAAGGGCGCCGCCACCAACGCCGTGCAGATCGCCGAGTCGCTGGTCACCAAGGGGTGGCTCTGACCCCGTGAGGTGACGGGGTCGGCGGGTCGTCGGCTAGGGTCCCGCATCATGATCCGCCGGATCCTCCCACTCGCCGCAGGTGCCCTGGCCCTGGGTGCCGCCCCCGCCCTCGGCGCCGTCACGTTCCAGGTCGCCACGGTGACCGTGCAGGACCCGGCCCCACCGGGCGGCGCGGTCCCGCCCCCGCGGCCGGCCACCCAGGTCACCATGACCGGCGACGGCGCGGCGAACCGGGTCACCGTGACGGGCATCGACGGGCGGGTGCGGGCGGTGGGCTTCGCGTTCGCCCTCTCGGAGGTCGTCGCCGCTCCCCCCGCCCCGTGCGGGCGCACCGTCGACGGGACCGTGCAGGAGGTCACGTGCGTGCTCGCCGACGCGCCCGGGCGGGTCATCGTCGACGGCGGCGCGGGAGACGACCGCATCACCCTGCAGTCCTCCGTGGGCGTCTTCTCGGCCGAGGTGTTCGGCGGGCCGGGCGTGGACTCCCTGTTCGGCGGCGACGGGCCGGACGTGCTCGATGGCGGTGCCGACGGGGACGGGATCCTCGGCGGGGGGGGCGACGATGTGATCCGCGGAGACGGCGACTCACCGGCGGCGGTGCAGGGCAACGACAACATGGCCGGCGGTGC
Organism: Thermoleophilia bacterium; assembly: GCA_025455865.1. Lineage (GTDB taxonomy): Bacteria > Actinomycetota > Thermoleophilia > Miltoncostaeales > Miltoncostaeaceae > JALOLS01. Next base: position 35,376 of record JALOLS010000006.1, on the reverse strand, counting down.
CGGGGACGACGTGCTGGACGGCGGCGGGAACGGCGACCTCATGCTCGGCGGGACCGGGCGCGACCTGCTGCGCTACGACGCGTCCGCGCGCACCGAGGGGGTCGTCGTCACCCTGGACGGGCTCTGCAACGACGGGTCGCCGGCCGACGTCTTCGCTCCCCCTCCGCCACTGCAGGGGCTCGGGTTCCGCGATCCGGAGACGGGCCTGCAGGTGCGGTGCGCCGCGAACGGCGCCGACCGCGACAACGCCGCCCCCGACATCGAGCAGGTCACCGGTACCGCCTTCGCCGACGACATCACCGGCACCGGGGCGGATGAGCTCCTGGTCGGCGGCCCCGGCAACGACGAGCTGGAGGGTGCCGGCGGGGTCGACCAGCTCTTCGGCCGCGGCGGCTCGGACACCCTGCTCGCCCGGGATGAGCGCGCCGACGCCACGATCAGCTGCGACGGCGACGTGGTGCCGACCGGCCCCGGGGGCGCCGACCGGGCGGTGGTCGACGCCGTCGACCCGGTGGAGCCCGACTGCGAGACCGTCGAGCGGGGCGGGGCCGGCCGCGAGGGCCCGATCGGCGGCGGCCTGCCCCCGGTCGCCTTCCCGCCGGGCCCGCCGGCGCCGCCCAGCCAGGTGCTGGTGCCCCCGCCGCCCCCGTTCATCGCGGTGCCGCCGCAGATCCGGCCCTCCGACCAGGGCGCCGGCCGGGGCGCCGGCGGAGGCGACGGCCGCCGGGCGCCCCAGCTTCGCATCACCTCACCCGTGGCCACCATCCAGCGCGACGGCGTTGCCACCTTCCGCGCCCGCTGCGTCTACCGCGCGGCGCAGTGCGTGGGCCGCGCGACCCTCACCCTGGCCCGGCGCACGCCGGCGCGGGTGGGCGGCCGGCGCGTCGTGCTGCCCGCCGGGCGCCGCCTGGCCAGCGCCCCGGTGCGGATCCCCTGGGGCACCTCGCGCCCGGTCAGGATGCGGGTGGGCGGCCTCACCATCACCGGCCCCGGCGCCATCCGCGCCCGGCTGGAGGTGCGCGCCCGCGACTCCGGCTTCCCCCGTGGCCCCGAGGCCCGGGCGGTGCGCGCGGTGCTGCTCGGGGCGCGGCGCTAGAAGCCGACCAGGTCCCGCACCACCCGGCGGGGCACGCCGGGGACGTCGATGAAGTCCGTCCCCAGGTAGACCGACCGCCAGCGGGCGTCCGTGCCGCGGCGCAGGATGGCGCCGGCGCCGCCGGTGAGGCGGAACGTGAGGTCGGCCAGGGCGAAGCGACGGTCGACGGTGGAGACGATGACCGGCCCGATCCGCGGCTTCAGGCGCCGGTAGTAGCCGGTCGCCTTGACCCCGGCCACCACGCCCGCGCGCTCCGCGGGGGTCGCGGGCCGCGACGCCGTCGCCGGCACGGCGGCCGCTCCGGCCAGGGCGGCGGCGGTGAGAAGGATCGCGCAGGTTCGTCTCATGCCCCGAGCATGCCCCCGCCCGGGCCGGGTCTCACCCCTCTTCGTCCTCCGGGAGCCCGGCGCCGAGGCCCGCCTCGTCGAACGGGACCGGATGACCGCCCACCGGCACCATCCGCCGCGCGGGCGGCTCGCCCTGCGCGGCGCGCTCGGCGCAGCGCGCGCAGACCGGCACCGCGTCCCCGGCGCCGGCCGGGGTGGCCTCGGCCACCGCCGGCCCGTGCCCGGGATCGACGCGGCACAGGCCCCAGAACGGGTCGTCGCCCACCGGGTCCCCGGTCGCCCCCTGGGCCTCGGCCACCGCGGCCAGGCCCGCCCGGAGCTCGGGAAGGGCGAGATCCACGTCGGCGGCCGACCGGGCCTGGTCGAGCTCGGCCTTCACCGACCGGGCCGACGCGATGGCCCGGTCGAGGTCGGGCCGCGCGGCGGGCGGGAGGTCGTCCCGCACGGCCAGGGCGTCGGCGCGGGCCGCGAGGGCGTCGAGCTGCACGGCGGCCCGGGCCCGGGCGTCGACCAGGGCGATCCGCTGGTGGCGCCGCTCGCGCCGCACCCCCCAGGCGGCCGCCCACGCCCCGCCGATCAGCGCCAGGCCCAGGAGCGCGAGCAGTCCGCGCCAGGCGCCCCCGCCGTCCGGCTCCGGGGACGGGCCGGTGGCGCTGCGGGCCGCCACCTCCACCCGGTCGACCGGGTTGCGGATGGATCCCACCTGCGCCCGGCGCAGGTCTCGCGTGATCTCGGCCGGGGCTCGCGGCCCGACCGCCACGGTCTGGCGCCGGGGCGCGGTCGCGACGACGAAGCCCTCGAAGCCGAGCTGCTGGCGCAGGCGCCGGACGTACGCGCGCATCGAGGGCGCCCCGGTGGGCCCGGCGACCACGGCGAGCTTGACCGGCCGCCCCGAGCGCCCGAGCTCGTCGGCCACGGCGGCCAGCCGCGCCCGGCCCTCCTCGGCCGCCTCGCCGAGCACCCGCGTGCTCACGTAGGCATCCGATCCGCGCAGGGCGTCCAGCGCCGGGTCGGCCGCCCATGCGCCGCCGGGCCCCACCAGCGCGAGCACGAGGCCCGCCAGGAGGGCGCTGCGGAGCGGACACCTCACGCGGGGAGGGGATCGTCCGGCGCCGGGCGCAGGCGGGCGACCAGGCGGGTGGCGCGGCCGGTCTCGGCCACCAGGCCGCCGAGCTCCAGGCGCATGAGGCTCACCTGCGCGTGGTCGCGGACCGGGGCGAAGCCCAGCCGCGTCAGGAATGTCCGGTCGAACAGGGTGTGGTGCCCGCCGAAGCGGTCGGCGAGCGCCACCTCGTCCGGGTAGCGGAGCCCGAAGGCCTCGACGGCGCGGAAGCCGCGCGCCTTGCAGTCGGCCAGGGCCTCGAGCATGAGCCGCTCGCACGCCCCGGGGGCGTCGTCGTCGGCCAGGAACACGCACGTCACCAGCGCGGCGTCGCGGGCCGGGGGCCCGGCCGGCAGCACCTGCGCCCGGGCGAAGGCCGCCGAGGGGCCGTACTGCATCATCCCCCGGAAGCGCTCGCCGTCGACCAGCACGCGACCCCAGGCGCCGAAGCGCTCCTCGCACTCGCGGGCCCACCGCTCGCGCCGGCGCCGGTCGGTGGTCGCGCGCAGGGACTGCCAGAACACGCACTCGCCGCAGCAGGCGGGCAGGCGCTCGAGCGTCGCGGCGGTGAGGGGCAGGGCCCTCATGCGCCGCATCATAGGTCAGCGCGGCTGGTCCGCCGGGGCGCCCGGTGAGCGACTCAGCGGGGAGCGGCCACCCGGCGCACCGCGCGGGCCTCGAAGGCGCCGGCCACCAGCGATGCGGTGAGGGTGAGGCTCCGCGCCGGACCCGGCGCCACGGGGAGCCGCCCCGACCACGCCCCCGGGGCGGCCAGCGGGATGACGACCCGCCCGGCCACCGACCCGCTGGGGCGACGGGCGACGACCACCACCCGTCCCGCGGCGGCCGAGCGCCCGCTCACGACGAGCGTGCTCACCCCGGCCCGCGCGGACACGGTGAGCAGCGGCCCGCCGCCGGCCGGGGTGAGCACGACCGCCTGGGCCGCGCGGGCGGGCAGGTAGCGTCCCCCGCCGGTCTGCAGGCCGCTGACGACGGCCGGACCCGGGCGCGCGGCCCGCCGGTCCAGGCGCACGCCGACCACGCGCGAGCCGGCCGGGATGACGCCGAGCACCCGCCGGCCGATGACCCGCCCGCGGGCGGTGCGAACGGCGAGCACCACGCGGCCCCGGCGCTCGGTGCGCACGCGCACCGGGAGCGGCCGCCGCAGGTCGGCCGTCCGGGGGGCCGAGATGCGCAGCCGCACGGCGGGCAGGGTCCGCGTCGGCGGCGCGCCGGGAGGCAGGGTGGCGCCGGGGAGGACCGGCGGCGGCGCGACCGTGCCCGGCGGCGGCGCGGGCTGGACCTCGAACGCCCCGATGTCGCGGCGGCCAGCCACCAGGCGCGGGCGGCCGAGCAGGTCCACCGCCGGCTCGCCGGCGAGCAGGGGGCCGGGGCTCCCGGCGTCGATCAGCGCGCTCCCCGGGCCCGGGGTGAAGTCGCCCGCGCCCGGGTCGGCGAAGCCCGGGGCCCCGGCGACGTTGCCCGCGCCGGCCAGGTCGAGTGCCCCGGGTCCGCTGCTCACCACCAGCGCCGGGTCGAAGCGCGAGTGCTCCGCGCCGAGGAAGGCGGGCTGCAGGCCGAGCGACTCGCGGCGCAGGTCGGCGGCGAACCCCGCCACCACCGAGTTGACGACGATCGCGCCGGAGGGGGCGGTGATCGACGCGGCCGACACGCCCGACCCGCCGCCGGCGCCGACCACGGTGGACGAGGCGACCTGCGCGAAGCCGTTGACGACCGAGATCCCGGTCGCGCCGGGGGCGTTGCCCACCCGGACCAGGCTGCCCTGCACCGTGAGACTGCCGAGGAGGGTGAACAGCCCGATTCCGGATTGCTCGGCGATCACGCTGGACCCGAGCACCGCGACCGGCCGGGCCGTGATGCCCGCGACCCCCACCCGGGCGCGCAGGACCGAGCGGGCGACCACGGGATTCCCGACGGCGGTGACGATCCCGACGGCGGTCGTCTCCTCGTCCGGGGGGAGGCTCACCTCGCTGTCGGCGATCGCCCCCGCGGGCTGCCCCGGCGGCATGGAGACGCCGGTCTGGGGCGCCCCCGCCGGCAGGGCGACCACGCGCACCCCCGAGAGCTCGCCGCCCTCCAGGAGCACCAGGCCGAGCACCGGGGCCGGCGCCCGCCCCCGCACCTCCAGCCCGCGGGCCAGGCCCCCGAGCGGAAGACGGAGCGCCACGCCGGGTGCGGGCGGGGCGATGAGCGTCGCGCCCACCCCCGCCCCGGTCAGGGTCACGCCGTTCCCGGGCGCCACCGTCACCGCCTCGGGGTAGGTCCCCGCGGCGATCAGGACCTCGTCGGGCCCGGCGAGGACGGCGGCCCGCGCCACCGCGCCCTGGATGGTCGCGCACGGGGCGCAGACCACGTCGTCGGCGCCGGGGGTGCCGGGCGCCGCGACCGGGATCTGTGCGCCGAATGCGGCGGCGGGGCCGGCGACGAGGGCGACGGCGGTGAGGGCGGTCCGGCGCACGGAGGGCATTCTCCCCCAGCCGGCCCACGAATCGCCGGAAACGGGTACCGGAACGACGACGGCCCGGGCGGGAGCCCGGGCCGTCGGATGCTGCGGGGTGTGCGGGGGCGCTACGCGCCGACCGTCTGCAGCACCTCGTCCACCGGGACCATGTGCCGCTTGAACTCCATGGTGGCCGTGGGCAGGCCCAGGGCCAGGCCGATCATCTGCGGCAGGTGCAGGACCGGCATGTTGTACTCGGTGCCGTTCTGGACCTCGGCCTTGCGCTGGTAGGCGTCCATGGCCAGGTGGCACAGCGGGCAGGGGGTGACCATGCACTGGGCGTCGGCGTCGCGGGCCTGGGCCAGGGCGACGTGCGACTCCTTGAGCGCGACCTCCTGGCGGGCCAGGATGATCGGGAAGCCGCAGCACTTGCTCTTGGCCTCGTAGTCGGCCACCTCGCCGCCCAGGGCGCGGATGAGGCGCTCGAGGCTCTGCGGCCGGTCCGGGTCCTCGAAGCCCATCACCGAGGAGGGCCGGAGCAGCTGGCAGCCGTAGTAGGGGGCCACCCGCAGGCCGTTCAGGCCGCGCGGGCCCTGGCGCTCGAGCAGGGAGAGCCCCTCCTCGGTGGCCAGGAACCACAGCAGGTGGGTGACCTCCTTGGTGCCCTGATACGGCCGGGCGCCGGCGGCCACCAGCTCCTTGTTGACCGCCTCCAGCAGGCGCGGGTCCTCCTTGACCATCTTGTTCGCCCGGCGCAGGTTCAGCGTGCAGACGTTGCAGATGGTCAGGACGTCGACGCCCATCTCCTCGGCCTGGCTCATGATGCGGATGTTGAGCGTCAGGTAGAGGTTCGGCTTGGCCTCGGCGATGTCGCCGGCGCCGCAGCAGGTGGCCGCGGGCATCGGCAGGAGCTCGATGTCCAGCATCGGCGCCAGCGCCTTGGTGGTGGCGTTGAGCTCCTTCGAGCTGAACTCGGCGACGCAGCCCGGGTAGTAGGCGAACTGGAGCGCCACTTAGATCGTCTCCTTGACGTTCTTCATCAGCTTCTTCACCTCGTCCAGCTGCTTGATCTTGTGCGGGAGGGGCGAAGGGGCCTTGCCCTTGCGGAGCATCTGCAGCGCGAAGGGCGTGTCGAGCGGCGCGCCGATGGGGTCGGTGTAGGGCACGAGCAGCGTCTCGTTGAGCTTGCCGCCGGTCCGCATGGAGATGAGGAACGCCTTGGCGTGCCGGGCGCCCTTGTCGCGGGTGACGCCCTCCTGGAACGCGATGGAGCCGAGCTTCTCGATGGCGTCGCGCGGGTCCACGCCCTTGGGGCAGCGCTCGTTGCAGAACATGCAGCGGGTGCAGTCCCACACCCCGTGGTCGCCGGAGTAGAGCTTGACCCGGTTGCGCCGCTGGCCGTCACGCTCGTCGGCCGCGAACCGGAAGCCCCACGCGAAGGCGGCCGGGCCGACGAAGTCGGGGTCGGCGGCCAGCGAGTTGCACTCCGAGTAGCAGGCGGCGCACAGGATGCACTTGGACTCGTTGTAGATCTTCTGCATCGCCTCCTTGGAGACGAGGCGCTCCTTCTGCGGCGCCGCCCCATCGGGGACGAGGAACGGCTTGACCGACTTGAACTTCTCCCAGAACGGCCGCAGGTCGACCACGAGGTCCTTGATCGGCTTGAAGTTCCCGATCGGGTCGACCTGGACGTGGCCGTTGCCGTTGCGCTCCTTGAGCGACTCGACCTGCTCCATGCAGGCCAGCACCGTGCGGCCATCGGCCCGGCAGGCACAGGACCCGCAGATGGCCGACCGGCATGAGTAGCGGACGGCCAGCGACCCGTCCTGCTCGTTGCGCAGGCGCAGGATGGCGTCGAGCAGGGTGATCTTGTCGTCGTGCTCGAGGTTGAAGTCCTCGTGGTAGGGCTGGGGGTCGCCCTGGTCCGGCTGGTACCGGAAGACCCGGAACGTCGTGCTTGGCATCAGTAGGACCTCACCTGCGGCTGGAACTTGGTCACGGTCACCTCGGAGTAGTCCAGGCGGATCTCGTCGTCCTCGAGGTAGGACAGCGTGTGCTTCATCCAGGTCTCGTCGTCGCGCTCCGGGAAGTCCAGGCGCGAGTGCGCCCCCCGGCTCTCGGTGCGGGCGACGGCCCCGGTCACCATGCACTCGGCCAGGTCCAGCAGGTACCCCGTCTCGAGCGTCGTGATGAGGTCCTGGTTGAACGTCTGGCCCTTGTCGTCCACGACGACGCCCTTGAACTTCTCGCGCAGGGCGTGGACGGTCTGGCGGGCCTCCTCGAGCTGGGCGCCGGTGCGGAACACGCCGACCTTCTCCTGCATGGTGTCGGCCAGCTCGTCGCGGATCTCCGCCTGGCGCGGGCCCTTGTCGCGCTCGAGCAGCGCGCGCAGCTTCGCCTCGAACTGCGCGGCGGCGTCGCCGGGGACCTCGGGGCCCTTGCCGTTGTAGGCCTCCTGCACGTGCCGCGCGGCGGCCTCGCCGGTGCGGGCGCCGAAGACGACGGCCTCGAGCAGCGAGTTGCCGCCCAGGCGGTTGGCGCCGTGGACCGACACGCACGCGCACTCGCCGGCCGCGAACAGGCCCGGCATGTGCGGCGCCGCGCCCCAGGAGTCCACGTGCACGCCGCCCATGTGGTAGTGGGCGCCGGGCCGGATCGGGATGGGCTCGTCGATGGGGTCCACGCCCGCGAACGCGATGGCCAGCTCCCGGATCTGCGGCAGCCGCTCCATGATGCGGTCGCGTCCGAGGTGGCGCAGGTCGATCAGCACGCAGCCGTCGACCCCGCGGCCCTCGTTGATCTCGGTGGCCTCCGCGCGGGAGACGACGTCGCGCGAGGCGAGCTCCAGCTTGTTGGGGGCGTACTTGCTCATGAACCGCTCGCCGTCCTTGTTGAGCAGGTAGCCGCCCTCGCCCCGGGCCCCCTCGGTGACCAGCACGCCGTTGGACTTCAGCGTGGTGGGGTGGAACTGCATGAACTCCATGTCCTTGAGCGGCACGCCCGCGCGCAGCGCCAGGCTCATGCCGTCGCCGGTGGAGGCGTGGGCGTTGGTCGAGGGGCGGTAGACGCGCCCCGCGCCGCCGGTGGCCAGCACGACCGACTTGGCCCCGATCGTCTCGATCGTGCCGTGGATCATGTCGTAGGCCACCACGCCGGTGCAGTTGCCGCTGGAGTCGGTCACCAGCTCGGTGACGAACCACTCCTCGTACGTCGGGATGTCGTACTTGACGCACACCGTGTAGAGGGTGTGGAGGATGACGAGGCCGGTGAGGTCGGCCGCGTAGCAGGTGCGCGGGAAGCCGGCGCCGCCGAACGGGCGCTGGGCGATCTTGCCCGTGCCCTCCTGGCGGCTGAAGACCGCCCCCCAGTGCTCGAGCTTGTAGATCTCCTCCGGCGCCCGATGGCACAGGGTCTCGATCGCGTCCTGGTCGCCGATGTAGTCGGCGCCCTTGACGGTGTCGAAGGTGTGGTTGTCGGGGTTGTCCTCGGTCTCGTTGCCGAGCGCGGCGTTGATGCCCCCCTGGGCGGCACCGGAGTGGCTGCGCACGGGATGGACCTTCGTCACGAGTGCGACGTCGACCCCGGCCTCGTGCGCGGCGATCGCCGCCCGCATGCCCGCCAACCCCGCGCCGACGACCACGACGTCGTGTGTGCGCACGTGCTTGAACCTCCGGTCGTTGGGGCCCTGGAATCCGGCTTCGGATGCTACCCGAGGGACGCCCCCCGACCGGTGTGAAACGTCCTGACTTGCGGCCGGATGCGGCCGATCCGGGACGCTTGACCGCATATACTTCCCCGGTTTGGCCGGTCCCGCCCGGGCGGCGGTCCACGGCCGGCGGCACACCGAAGAAAGGACGCGCGTGCGCAGCAAGATCACCGTCATCGGGGCCGGCAACGTGGGGGCGACCACCGCCCAGCGCCTGGCCGAGCGCGACTACGCCGACATCGTCCTGGTCGACATCGTCGAGGGGCTGGCCGAGGGCAAGGCGCTCGACCTCGACGAGAGCGGTCCGGTCGTCGGCTATGAGGCGCACGTCACCGGCACCACCGACTACTCGGCCACCGCCGACTCGCAGATCGTCGTCATCACCTCCGGCCTGGCCCGCAAGCCCGGCATGAGCCGGGACGACCTGCTCCAGAAGAACCGCGAGATCGTCTGGTCGGTCACCAAGGCCGCGGCCGAGCAGAGCCCGGAGGCGATCATCATCGTCGTCTCCAACCCCCTCGACGCCATGTGCCACGTGGCCTTCGAGGCGTCCGGCTTCCCCAAGGAGCGCGTGCTCGGCATGGCCGGCGTGCTCGACTCGGCCCGCTTCCGCACCTTCCTGGCCTGGGAGCTCGGTGTGTCGGTGCGCGATGTCACCGGCTTCGTGCTCGGCGGCCACGGCGACACCATGGTGCCGGTGGTGAGCTACTCCAACGTGGCCGGCGTACCGGTCCGCCAGCTCATCCCCGAGGACCGCCTCGGGGCGATCGTGGACCGGGCCCGCAACGGCGGTGCCGAGGTGGTCAAGCTGCTCAAGACCGGCTCGGCCTACTACGCGCCCTCGGCCGCCGTGGTCGAGATGGTCGACGCGATCGTCCACGACCAGAAGCGCATCCTGCCCTGCGCCGCGCTGCTGGGCGGCCAGTACGGCATCGACGACCTGTTCGTCGGCGTCCCGGTCAAGCTGGGCTCGGGCGGCGTCGAGCAGATCCTGGAGCTGGACCTCGAGGCCGACGAGCTCGAGGCCCTGCGGACCTCCGCCGGCTCGGTGCGCGAGCTGGTGGACGTCATGAGCGGGATGCCCGCCCTGGCGTAGGACCGGCGGGCGGGTGGACGGGGGGCGTCCCGCGGGGCGCCCCCCTCCCGCCCTGCGGGGGGGCTACGGGGAGAAGCGGCGGGCGCCGGCGTAGCGCCGCGCGTACGAGCCGGTGGTGATGTCGGCCACCCGCACCACGTCACCGGTCTGCGGGGCGTGGAGCATCTTCCCGTTGCCGATGAACATGCCCATGTGCCCGATGTAGCCCGAGGAGTCGGCGAAGAAGACCAGGTCACCGGGCCGAAGCTGCTCGCGCGGCACCGGGATGCCCACCCGGGCCTGGTCCTCGGCCACCCGGGGCAGCCGGATGCCCAGCTGCCCGTAGACGTAGTAGGTGAGCCCGGAGCAGTCGAACCCGCCCGGCCGTGATCCGCCCCACACATACGGGGTGCCCGAGAACGACATGGCCAGGCGCACGGCCTGGGGGGCGAGGCCCGGGCGCATGCCGGGCACCGGTCGCGTCGGGGACTCCGCGACCGGGTCGGGGTCGCCGGGGTCGGGCAGGAAGACCACCGGCGCGGTGCCGGGCACCACCGGGAAGTCGGCCTCGAACGGCCGGCGGGACACCTGCAGCGCCATGCCGCGGCTCGCCTGCACCGCCCGGTTGGTGGTCGGCCGCTCCCCGTCGAGGCCGAGGTAGAGCGGATCGTCGGCGGTCAGGTGGAACGCCTTGCGGCCGGCGCCGGTCGCGCCGAGCTTGGCCATCACCCGCGAGCGGGCCGCCACGGCGCCGGCCTGGAGGGCCCCGGCGGCCCAGTCGGGCGGCATGTCGCCCGGCAGGACGCCCTGCAGGTAGGCCTCGAGGCCCACCTCGTTGACCACCGAGAGGCCGCGCTCGGCCGACGGCGCGACCCGCAGCGAGCCCCGGTAGCGGCGGCCGAGCGGCTCGGCCATGCGGATGCCGGTGTCGGCCAGGCCGGCGTCGAGCCGGATGGGGCCGGTCACCCGGCGGGCCCGGCCGCGCGGGTCGTCCAGGTCGCGCACGGTGATCACCGCGCCGCGCCGGACGATCAGGTGCCGGTGGCCCGGCAGCACCAGGCGCGGGGCGGTGCGCGGGGCGCCCTCATCCACCAGGCGGAGCGGCGTCTGCCCCGAGAGCACCACCTGGGGGGCCAGGTCGGCCACGAGCACCCGGACGGTCGTGCCCTGCATCCGGGAGAGGGACACGCCGGGGAAGCTCTCACGCAGGATCTGGGCGGCCGGGGCCCCCTGGCTCGCGCGCTGCTGGACGGCGTCGCGCGTGAGCGGTGCCGCGGCAGCGGGGACCGTCACGGCGGCGGCCGAGAGGGCGGCTCCGAGGACGACCGAGCTGAGTCGGCGGAACCCGCTCAGCGCTCGGACGGGGTCGCCGGCAGAAGCATCGGGCCCGTCGCGAGGGCCTGCGTCAGGTGGATCGAGGGACGCATCTCAACCACCGTACCAGCCCCCGCAAGGGCGATATGGTGGCGTTCACCTCACATGCGATGTGCATGAGCCGGTCAGCGGCGCGGACCCATCCGCGCCCAGCGCCGCAGGAACGCATCTGCGTCCAGGCGGTCCAGGTCGGCCCGCATCACGTGCAGCAGGCCCTGGGCCGCCCCGCCGCCGTCCTCGGCGGGGACCACCACGAGCACCCGGCCGGTGGCCACCTCGAAGACCGCCACGGCGGCCGCCGGGGGTGCCTTGCGCCCGAACCCCAGGTACAGGCCGGCCAGGGCGCGCCGGTCCGCGCGGGGCGGGTCCGGGCGCACGATCCGCAGGTCCAGGACCTCCGCGGCGGGGGTGCTCACCGGTCCTTCGGGGCGGAGGCGAACCGCCGGCGGAGCAGGTACACGCCCGCCGCCCCGATCACGATCCCGGCCACCAGCGCGAGCAGGATGACCCAGATCAGTGAGGTCCGGGCGCTGAAGAAGACGAAGCTCAGCTCGACCCGGTCGGTGTTCTCGACGATGAACGCGAGCACCAGGATCGCCACCACCACGATGACGACGATCAGGCCGAGCTGGCGGACCTGGCGCTCGTCGAGCCCCCCGCCCGGCGGGCGGCCGCCCTGCGGGGCGGGGGGGCCGGTGCTCATGGCGGGCCGGTCAGGCGGCGCCGGCCGCGGCCCGGCTGAAGACGCCCCCGAGGCGCCGCATGCCCTCGGCGATCTCCTGCGGGCCGACGCCGGAGTAGGCGAGCCGGAGCGTGTTGTGGCCGCCCTCCAGGAAGCAGGTGCTCCCCTGGACGTACAGCACGCCCGCCTCCTGGGCCTGCGGGGCCAGGTCGTCGGCCGAGAGGCCCTCGGGGAGCTCCAGCCACATGAAGAACCCGCCCAGGGGCGGGGTGCAGCGGGTGCCCTCGGGCATGTGCTCCAGGCCGGCCACCATGGCGTCCCGCCGCTCCTTCATCAGCGCGGTCACGTGCGCGATGTTGGCGGGCAGGCCGCCGCCGGCGACCAGGCGGTGGATGGCCGCCTCGGAGAGCAGCGCCGGCGAGATGTAGGTCCGCCCGGCGGCGCCGGCGAGGGTGGCCGCGATCTCCTTCGGGGCGACCATGTACCCGACCCGCAGGCCGGGCGCGACGGTCTTGGAGAACGACGAGGTGAAGATGACCCGCTCCGGGCCGCCCAGCGAGAAGAGCGACGGCAGCGCCTCGCCCTCGAAGCGCAGCCTGCCGTAGGGATCGTCCTCGAGGATCAGGAACCCGTGCTGCTCGGCCAGCGCCACCAGGGCCTTGCGCTTCTCCAGGGAGATCGTGGTCCCGGCCGGGTTGTGGAAGTTGGGGATGGTGTAGAGCAGGCGGGGGACCCGGCCGGCGGCGCAGGCGGCGGCCAGCGCGTCGACGTCCAGCCCGTCGTCCTCCATCGGCACGGGGAGGATGTCGAGCCCGTGCAGCTTCGCCTGCAGCAGCGCGCGGTCGTAGGTGGGCGCCTCCAGGGCGATGAGGTCGCCCCGCTCCAGCAGCGCGTCCAGCAGGAACACGAAGCCCTGCAGGGAGCCGTTGGAGATGAAGACGCGGTCGGCGGGGACCCCGTGATCGGCCGCGAGGAGCTCACGCAGCGGGGGGTACCCGTGCCCGGTGCCGTAGGAGAGGATCCGCACGTGGTCCTCGGCGAGCGCCTCGGCCGTGCAGCGAGCGATGAGGTCGCCGGACAGGGCCTCCGGGCAAGGGGCCCCGCGGGCGAACGAGATGGTGTCGGCCACGGGGCGGGAGTCTAGCCCGTCGCCCGGGCGTGGCGGACCCGATGTCCGGGACGGGGAGGCCGGGCACGGGTCAGGGTCGCTCCTGCGCGCTCTGCGGCCGCGTCCGGGTGCCCCTGAGCTCCACCGAATGGCCGGTGAGTCGCACGCCGAGGCGGCGGCCGGCCTCCTGGATGGCCGCCTCGAGCCCCTCGTCGATGAACGACTCGATCGAGCCGGACTCGACGTCGACGAAGTGGTGGTGGTGGGCAGCGGCGAAGACGATCTCGTATCGCCCGCCGCCGTCGGGGTCGGCGTCGCGCCGCACGAGCCCCAGGCCGCGGAGCTCGTCCAGCACCCGGTAGACCGACGCCGCCGACCCCGGGCCACCCCGCTCCCGCAGGCGGTCGATGATCTCCCTGGCCTCGATGAGGCATTGGCCGTCACGGGCGAGGACCTCGACCACCCCGGTCCGCGCCGCACCCAGCCGGAGCCCCGCGGCGACCAGGGAGGCGTGCGCACGCTCGAGCCAGCCGTCGCGCACAGCGGGATCCATCCCGTCAGGCTATCACGGGAATGAGATCCGTTCCCGTTCGTTCGTTCGTTCGTTCGGGCGGGGCGGAGCAGCGCCCCGCCCCGCCCCGCCCGCCTCAGACGGTCGTCACCGGTCCGTGGTCGTCGCAGTGATCGTTGTGCGGGTGGTGGAGGTGGCCGGCCACCAGGTAGTCGACGTGCCCGGCGTGCGGCACCGCATCATGCCCGCACCCCGGGCCGTGCACGTGACCCTCCTCGTGTCCGCCGCAGGCGTGGTCGGGCGTGCACCGGTCGGGGTTCGCCGCGCCGGGGGCGAGCTCGTGCTCGTCGACGTGGTCTGCGTGGGGGTGGTGCAGGTGGCCGTCGTGCAGGTAGTCCACATGGTCGTCGTGGGCGATGGCGGTGTGTCCGCAGCCCGGCCCGTGCGTGTGCGCGTGGCCGGGGTGAGTGGTGTGATGTGCGCTCATGGACGGATCGTTCCGCACGCGGGGGTTCCGGCCAAGCAGACGGGACTGGCTCCTGTTCCCGCCGCCGGGCGCCGCTACGCCCCGTGGTCCTGGGACACGTGGACCGCAGGCGCGTCGTGCTCCTCGCTGCCATCCGGGGGGAAGGGGTCCCTGAGCGAGGCCGATGCCTGGGCACCGGCCGCCATCTCGGCGTCGTCGGCCAGGCAGCGCCCGAGCGCCGTCTGGATCCCCGCCGCGTCGATCCCGGTCCCGATGAAGACAAGCTCCTGCGTGCGGTCGCCGAAGCGCGGATCCCAGCGGTCGAGGATCTCGTCGCGCAGCTCCGGGTCGTCCGGCCACTCCGACGGCTCGACCGATGCCCACCACCGGCCCGCCGGATGGAAGGTGCACGCGCCACCCGCCTGGGACCAGTGCCAGGTGACCGCCGGTCGTGTCGCGAGCCAGAAGAACCCCTTGGACCGGACGACGCCGTCCCAAGCGTCGGACTCGGTCAGGAATCGATGCAGCCGCTCCGGGTGGAAGGGCCGGCGGGCACGGAAGACGGTGCTCGAGATCCCGTACTCCTCGGTCTCCGGCACGTGTGTGCCCTCGAGCTCGCGCACCCAGGCGGCCGACCGCGACGCCTCGTCGATGTCGAAGCGTCCGGTGTCGAGCACCAGGTCGAGGGGGATCCTCCCGTGCCGGGCGCGGACCACCACCGCGCCGGGATTCAGCCCGCGCACCACCTGCTCGACCCGGGCGGTCTGCTCCGCCCCGGCCAGGTCCTCCTTCGTGATGACGACGACGTCGGCGAACTCCACCTGCTCGATCAGCAGGTCGGCGATCGTGCGCTCGTCCTCCGGCCCGAGCGCCAGCCCGCGCGAGTCCAGGTCGTCGGCCTCAGCGAGCTCATCCCAGAAGCCGAGGGCGTCCACGACGGTGACCATCGTGTCGAGCCGGGCGAGATCCGACAGCGAGCGCCCGGTGTCGTCGGCGAAGGTGAAGGTCTGGGCGACCGGCAGAGGCTCGGAGATCCCGGTGCTCTCGATCAGCAGGTAGTCGAAGCGGCCCTCGCGCGCCAGGCGGGCGACCTCCTCGAGCAGGTCCTCCCGAAGGGTGCAGCAGATGCAGCCGTTGGTCATCTCGACCAGGCGCTCCTCCTGCCGCGAGAGGGCCGCGTCGCCGTCGCGCACCAACTGGGCGTCGATGTTGACCTCGCTCATGTCGTTGACGATGACCGCCACCCGGCGGCCCTCGCGGTTGGTCAGCACATGGTTGAGCAGGCTGGTCTTGCCGGCGCCGAGGAAGCCGGAGAGGACGGTGACGGGAAGTCGCTCAGCGCTCTGGGGCATCGGGGGTTCTCCTCCTTCGGGCGCATGTCATGCGCGGGGGCGGGGCGGGACGGCGTCCGAGGCGGCCTCGTCGCCGGAGACCCCGAGCGGGTCGGTGCCGAGCTCGACCACCCGGCCCGCGACGGCGTCGCCCATCTGCACCCGCCGACCCCCGCCCGCGACGACGCGCGGCTGGGACACCGGGCGCCCCCGGTGACCTGCACCCCGGCCTGCCGGGGGTGGTCGCTCCCACCGGCGACCACCGGGGTCGCGGTGACCGCCAGGGCGACGCTTGTGCCGAGCAGGGCGACACCTCGACTCACTTGACCTCACGGACATCGTCGTGATGGCAGGACGCGCCAGGTTATAAGAATGACTCTCATTTGTATACGCCGCGTCGCCGCCGCACGATGTCGCCGCTGTCCGCCGTCTGATCGGCCCCGCTGCGCGGCCCCCCCGCCGGTCCGGCGTCCGCGACCCCGCTCCTCGTCGCCACCACGACGATCTGGGGCCGTGTCGCCCCGGGCCGCCGGGGACACCGCGCGTCGACCTGGTGATGTCGCCGGATGCCGACCCGCCCGCGCGTCTCCGGTCCGCCCGACGGGGTCACCGGCCTCATGCGCGCCGCCCTCTTCGCCCGGGCCGACGCCGAGCACCGCCGCTCGGCCCGCCTCCTGGCCCCCCTGATGGTGCGCCGGCGGGCCCCGGTCACCGATCACCATGCGCTCGGCCACCCGGCGTGGCTCGCCGGCGCTAGGTGTTGACGACCTCCACCGGCGTCCCCGGGCGGGCGACCCGCCAGAGGGCGCGGATGGTGTCGTTCGCCACCCGCACGCACCCGTTGCTCACCGCCTGGCCGAGCAGGCCGGGGGCGTTGGTGCCGTGGATGGCCACCAGGCCGTTGCCGCCCATGAACTCCCGGAGCACCGTGGAGTGGGCGGTGAGGGTGAGGATGTAGGGCCCGAGGTAGCTGCGCTGGTGCTCGCCGGCGACCACCGGGTCCTGGATCGCGAACAGGCCCCGCGGGGTCGGCGTGCCCCCGGTCCCGACCGCGGCGCGGTAGGAGTGGGTGCGCCGGCCGTCACGCCAGACCTCGACCTTGCGTGCCCGCAGGCGCACCCGCAGCCGGACGCCGGTGGACTGGAGCTGCACGGCGTCCTGCGGCACCCAGGCCGAGGATCCGTTGGGCCGGCGCGGGAGCTGGACCCGCACCCAGTCGCGCCCCGAGTCGTCGGTGGCGCTCCCGGTCACCATCAGCACCTGGGGCCGGCGCGAGAACGCGGTGTAGTGCACCAGCCCGCCGACCACCCGGGCGCGGGGACGCGGCGCCGCGCGGCCGGCCACCGGGTAGAGGATGCGCGCGGTCCAGGCGCTGTCGGCGTCGGGCGCCGACAGCTCGACGGCGTCCTCGGCGAGGGCCGGGGTCGCGAGCAGCGCGCCGGCGAGCAGCGCGACGGGAACCAGCGTGCGGGGGGACACGGGCCTCACCTTCGCGGGATCAAAGCCCATCCCCTGCCTGCGGATCAACCGCGACCTCGGCGGAAGGGCGCTCGGAGCGGCCCGAAGGTGCCGGCGCGATCGCCGCGTTCAGGAGGTTCTGGCGATGGAAGTCGGCGTAGAAGGCCGGCACGCGACCGGCGTCGGTCCCGCTCATGGCGAGTGCATCGGCAGATGGGAACGCCGCTTCAGCCCCGGGGCCGCCGCCGGTGGCGATGACGCGGTCCAGGTAGGCCAGGTTCCTCGCGAGCAGCCCCGGGTCGTGCGTGCCGCCGTGGCAGGGGAGCACGGTCTCGGGGTCCAGGGCCGCGAGCCGCCGCAGGGTGACGGCGAGGTCCGCCGGCCCCGCGGGCGCCTCGGCGTAGGGGAAGGGGTGCTCGGCCGCGTCGCCGGGCAGGAGCAGGCGGAGCTCGGGGATCCACACGGCCAGGTGGTCCGGGGTGTGCCCGGGCGCGTGCACGAGCACGAGCGTGAGCCCGCCCAGGTGCACCTCGGCCCCGTCGGGCACCGTGACCGTGGGCGGGACGATCCGCACCCGCGCGAACCGCGCCTCCGCCGCGCGCCGCTCCTCCAGGAACCGCGCGGCCGCCGCGCCGAGGGCGATGGCCGGGCCCGCCGGGTGGGCGATCACCGGCGCCGGCACCGCGCAGTTCCCCCACGTGTGGTCGTGGTGCTGGTGGGTGTTCACCACCACCAGCGCCCGCCCCGTGAGGTCGTCGCCCAGCGCCGCGAGCATGCCCTCGGCGAGCTGGGGGCTGGACATGGTGTCGACCACCGCGACCGCCCGGTCCCCCACGACGCAGAAGGCGTCCACCTCGGCCCCGGCCCGGAACACCCGCACCCGCGGATCCCAGGGCCCCCTGACCTCCTCGGGGACGTCGGGGACGGGGCCGGCGCCGCCGGCCCCGAGGCTCACGTGCGGTCGATGGTGACCGGGGTGCCGGGCTCGGCCACCCGGGCGACCCGGGCGGTGTCGCGCTGGGAGAGCCGGATGCAGCCGGCGCTCACGGCCTGCCCCATGACCCCCGGATCCGGCCAGCCGTGGATGGCCGACACGCCGGTGCCGCCCAGGAACGACTGGAGGACCGGGCTGTAGGCGGTCAGCACCATGATCACCGGGGCGAGCTGTCCGTCGGTGGGGACCGGGTCGTAGACGGCGAAGCGGCCGACCGGCGTCGGCGTCGACGGCTTGCCCACCGCGGCGCGGTAGCTGCCCACCCTGCGGCCCGCGCGGTACACCTCGACCCGCTTGGCGCCCAGGCGGATGCGGATGCGCACGGGCGTGGGCGAGAGGATCGTGGCATCGGCCGGCACCCAGCCGGTCACGCCGTTCGGGCGCGAGGGGAGCTGCACCTGGACCCACTGCCGGCGGCCGACCTGCCGCGCGCCGGTCACCAGGAGCACCTCGGTGCGCTTGCTGAACGGCGTCTGCCCGCTCAGGCGCCGGACCACCCGGGCCGAGGCCCGGGGCTCGGCCCGCGCGGGCACGGGGGCGAGGATCGTCGCGGTCCACGCCTGCCGGTCGGTCGGCGGCGTGGGCAGGGGCTCCCCGTCGATGACCACGGCCCCATGGGCCGCGGCGGGGACGAGGGCCAGGGTGGCCAGGGCGATGAGGGCGCGCACGCCCGCCACTCCACACGGCCCGGACGCGCAGGTCAAGCGCGCCGGGCCCCCGCGGCGGGGGGCCCGGCGCGCCCGGAGCGCTACTGCAGCCGCTCCTTCACGAACCGGGCGACCTCGGTGGGGTTGGTCCCCACCTTCACGCCCTTGGCCTCGAGGGCCTCCTTCTTGGCCTGCGCGGTGCCCGACGAGCCGGTGATGATGGCGCCCGCGTGGCCCATCTGCTTGCCGGGCGGGGCCTGGAAGCCGGCGATGTAGGCGACCACCGGCGTCTGCATGTGCTCGGCGATGTACTCGGCCGCCTTCTCCTCCTCGGCGCCGCCGATCTCGCCCACCATCACCACCAGGTCGGTGTCGGGGTCGGCCTCGAACCGGGAGATGATGTCGATGAACGACGACCCCACCACCGGGTCGCCGCCGATGCCGACCACCGTGCTCTGGCCGATGCCGAGGTCCCCGAGCTCCTTGCTGATCTGGTAGGTCAGCGTGCCGGACCGGCTCACCAGGCCGACGCGGCCGGGCGAGAAGACCTGGGTGGGCATGATCCCCACGCTGGCCTTGCCGGGGCTGATGATGCCCGGGCAGTTGGGGCCCACCAGCACCTGCTGGCCGCGCTTGAGATGCGTGTAGACCCGCAGCATCTCGTGGGCGGGGATGCCCTCGGTGATGCACACCACCGTGTCCACGCCGCTCTCGAGCGCCTCATACAGGGCGTCGGCGGCGAAGCGCGGGGGCACGAAGACCATCGCGGTGTTCGCCTGCGTCTCCTCCACCGCATCGCGCACGGTGTTGAAGACCGGGATGCCCTCGACGTCCTGCCCGGCCTTGCCCGGGGTCACGCCGGCCACCACGTTGGTGCCGTAGGCCTTGTTGCGGGTGGCGTGGAACGCCCCCTCGCGGCCGGTGATGCCCTGCACCACCAGGCGCGTGCCCTCGTCGACCAGGATGCTCACTCAGGCCTCCTTCGCCAGCAGCACGGCCCGCTCGGCGGCGGACAGCATGGTCGCCTCGACCACCACGTTGGAGGGGGCCTCCTCGGCGATGATCCGCCGGCCCTCCTCCTCGTTGGTGCCGTCCAGGCGCACCACGATCGGGATGGTCACGTTCAGCTTGTCCAGGGCGGTCAGGAGTCCCCGGGCCACCTCGTCGCAGCGGGTGATGCCGCCGAAGATGTTGATCAGCAGCACCTTGACCTTGGGGTCCGAGAGCAGCACCTCCAGGCCGGTCACCACCTCGTCGGCCTTCGATCCGCCGCCGGCGTCCAGGAAGTTGGCCGGGCGCCCGCCCGCGAGGGCCACGACGTCCAGGGTGCTCATGACCAGGCCGGCGCCGTTGCCCATGATCCCGACGTCGCCGTCGAGCTTCACGTAGGTGACCCCGCGCTCCTGCGCCATCCGCTCCTGCGGATCCTCGGTGGTCGCCTCGCGCATCGCGGCGATCTCCGGGTGGCGATAGAGGGCGTTGTTGTCGATCGTGACCTTGCTGTCGAGGGCGATCACGCGCTCGTCGGTCGTCCAGATGAGCGGGTTGATCTCCATCAGCATCGCGTCGGTGGCGATGAACGCCTCGTAGAGCTTCTGCAGCACGTCGACGACGCCCTTGATGGCCGGCGTGTCGATGCCGGCGTGGTAGGCCAGCCAGCGCGCGTGATGGGCCTGGAAGCCGGTGAGGGGGTCCACGTGCAGCCTGGCGAGGGCCTCCGGGTTGTCCACGGCCACCGCCTCGATGTCCATGCCGCCCATCGCGGAGAGCATGAACAGGGGCTTCTTCTCGCCCCGGTCGAAGGTGACCGAGGCGTAGTACTCCCTGGCGATGTCCGAGGCGCTCTCGATCCAGAGGCGGCGCACGACGTGCCCCCGGATGTCCATGCCGAGGATGTTCCGGGCGTGCTGCTCGGCCTCCTCGGGGGTGCCCGCCAGCTTGATGCCGCCGGCCTTGCCGCGGCCCCCGATCTGGACCTGGGCCTTGACCACCACCTGCCCGCCGATGCGCTCGGCGGCGGCGCGGGCGTCCTCCGGAGTCTCCACCGCCTCGCCGGCCGAGACCGGGATTCCGAAGCGCGCGAAGAGCTCCTTGCCCTGGTATTCGAAGAGATCCACCTCGTCCCCTCATCCGGTGCACAAAGAAGCGCCCGCCGGGTGGCGGGCCGCCGGGCATCCTACCGCCGGGCCACGGCGGGCGGGGGGTTACGCTCATCCTGAGTGGACGCTGACCTGCACGAGCGCCTGGAGATGCTCCTGGTGCTCCAGTGGCTGGACGAGGACCGCCCGTCCGACGGCGCGGTCGCCCTGTCGGTGACCACCGCGGCGGCCGAGCTCGCCCTGCCGGCGGGGCGGGAGGGCCTGCTCGCGGTGATGGGGGCGCTGGGTGAGCTGGAGGAGCGCGGGGTGGTCGCCGTGACCTGGCCGGGCGGGCCGGGGCGGGACGCCCACGTGCGCCTCGGCGACGCGCTGCGGGCCGACGCCGACCGCCTGTTCGGGGGGCGGTAGCCGGTGCCCCGGGCGCCGGTACGCCTGGGGCCGTCCGCCGCCCGGGCCCTCGGGGCGGCGCTCTGGCAGGTCCGGGCCGTGGCCGGCATCCCCGACCGCTGGCCGGCCGGCGCCGCGGCCGAGGCGGCCGCGGTCGCGGCGCGCGGGCCGGTCCCCGCCGACCGGGCCGACCGGCGTGATCTCCCCCTGCTCACGATCGACCCGCCCGGCAGCCGCGACCTGGACCAGGCCCTGCACCTGGAGCGCCGCGCCCCCGGGTACCGCGTGCACTACGCCATCGCCGACGTCGGGGCGTTCGTGCGCGCAGGCGGGTCACTCGACGCCGAGTGCCGCCGGCGCGGGATGACGGTCTACCTGCCGGACCGCCGCGTCCCGCTGCACCCCGACCTCATCGGCGAGGCGGCCGCGAGCCTGCTGCCGGGCCGGGACCGCCCGGCGGTGCTCTGGACCCTGGACCTCGACGCCGACGGTGGCCTCGGGGCCACCGGGGTGGGACGGGCGTGGGTGCGCAGCCGGGCCCGGCACTCCTCCGCCGAGGCCCAGGTGATGGTCGACCGCGGATCCGGGCCGCCGGCCCTCGGGCTGCTTCGCGAGGTCGGCCTGCTCCGCCAGGCCCGGGAGCGTGAGCGCGGCGGCGTGAGCCTGGACCTGCCGGCCCAGGAGGTGGTCCGCGACGGGGACGGGTACATGCTGCGCTACGAGGCGCCCCTGCCGGTCGAGGGCTGGAACGCGCAGGTGTCGCTGCTGACCGGGATGGCGGCGGCCGGGCTCATGGCGACGGCCGGGCTCGGCCTGCTTCGCACCATGCCGCCGGCCGATCCCCGCGCCCTGGCCCGCCTGCGGCGGATGGCCGCCGCGCTCGGCGTCGACTGGCCCGAGGGCCGCTCATACTCCGAGGTGGTCCGCGCCTGCGATGCCGCGCGCCCCCGCGCGGCGGCGTTCCTCACCCAGGCCGCGCGCACCCTGCGCGGCGCCGGATACACGGCCTGGGCCGCGGCCGACGGGCCGATCCCCGAGCACGCCGCGGTGGCCGCCCCCTACGCCCACGTGACCGCGCCCATCCGCCGCCTGGCCGACCGCTTCGCGGCCGAGGTCGCCCTGGCCGCCGGCGCCGGCCGGGAGGTCCCGGACTGGGTGCGCGAGGCCCTCCCCGACCTGCCCGGGCTCATGCAGGGCGCCGCCCGCCGGGCCCGCGCCGCCGAGCGCGCCGCGCTCGACCACGTCGAGGCCGCCCTCCTCGCCGGCCGGGTGGGCGAGCGCTTCCCCGCGGTGGTGGTGGACCTGGACGATGACGAGGCGACGGTCCAGATCGCCGACCCTGCGGTGGTCGCGACCATGCCGGCCGACGGCCTCGCGCTGGGGGAGCCGGTCACGGTGCGTCTGGCCGCCGCCGACCCGGCCAGGGGAGCGGTCGTCTTCGCGCGCTAACCTTTACTCATGGGCGAGGAAGTACGGAAACGCGTCCGGGGAACCACCCGGATCTCCGCGAAGCATCAGGTCACCATCCCGGTCGAGGCCCTGCGGCAGGCAGGCCTTGAGCCCGGGGACGTGCTCCGTGTCGAGGCCGACGGCGAGCGCATCGTCATGCGGCGGGTGGAGAACCCGTTCCTGCGGTTCGCCGGCACGCTGACCGGCGTCTATCCGCCGGGGTATCTCGACGCGCTCCGTGACGAGTGGCGCTGATCCTCGCCGACGCGAGCATCCTGATCGCGACCCTCGACGGGGACGATCCGCTCCACGCCGCGGCGGTGGCGGCGCTCGCCGCCGCGTGGACCGAGGGCGAGGAGGTCGTCGTGCCGGTGGTGGCGTACGCCGAGGCGATGGTGCGCCCCGTCGCGATCGGCGGGCCCACCGCCGAGGCCGCCGAGGCGTTCTTCGCCTCGCTGCGCGTGCTGCCGCTGAGCCGGGGGGCGGCCGCGGAGGCGGCCCGCCTGCGCGCGGCGCACCGGGCGCTCCGTCTTCCGGACGCACTCATCCTGGGCGCCGCGATCGACGCCGGGGGCGAGGCGATGACCGCCGACGCCTCCTGGCCCCGCTACTCGCCGGCCGTCCGCCTCGTCTCCGGCTGAGCCGCCACCCGCCGGATGCGGATGGGACCGCCGGGGGCGAGGGGGTCCGCCGGTTCGCCGCGACGGGTGACCTCGACCTCGCCGCGTGCCTGAAGCCGGCCGGCGGCCTCGCGCACCACGGGCATGAGGTCGCGCCAGCGCTCCGGATCGAGGCACCGGGCGGCCTCCGATGGGCAGATCGACGCGCCCGGGCGGCGTGCGGCGAGAAGGTCCCGGATGGCGGCCGCGGCGGCCGCCCGGTCAGTCGGGCCGGCCGTGACGGTGGCGGACCTCGTCGCGGGTGGCGTCGACGGTGACGCTCCGCTCGGCCCAGTCCACCGAGAACGCGGCCGACGCCGGCAGGTGCACCTTGCCGCCCGGCCACCACTCCTTGGTGTCGACCACCAGATCGGTCACCCGCCAGCCGTCGTCGTCGACGGTGAGGTCCGACAGGCGGCCCGCGTGGCCGTCGGACGCCTGGACGGCGTAGCCCAGCACCTCGCGCAGCGATCGCAGGTGCGGGTCACCCGGCACCTCCTCCGGCGGCCCGGGCGGCACGCCGCCGACCGCCTCGGCCTCGGCCTCGGCGGCCAGGCGCTCGGGCGCGGTCGGCACCATGCCCGGGCCCCAGGGGCTCGGGCCCCCGGTTCCCTCGTCGGTCCAGCCGAGCGCGAGGCCCGGGTCGGGGCGCATGCGAGCGCTGACCGGCAGGTCCGTCTCGGCCCCCGGGGCGGCGTCGAGCGCGGCCTGGGTGGTCGCGATGCCGTGCCCGCCGCCGCGGGCCTCGGCCGGGGGCAGCAGCACGTCCCGCTCGCCCACGCGGACCACCAGGTGGCGCACCGCCCAGGTCGCGTCGTCGATCAGCACGTCGTCGACCGTGCCGGCGCGATCGCCGTCGACGGTGACGTGCATCTTGAGCAGGTCGTGTGCGTGGTGGATCACGCCTGGCACTCTACCCGCGCCTCCCTGCCGGGCCTCGCGTTGCGCCGCTGTAACCACCCGCGCCCGTTCCCCGCCCTGTAACCCGGGCGGCGACCGCCTCCCTTACGGTCGCCCGCGGCCATCGGACGAGGGGATCGGACATGAGGCAGGTGGGCCGCGTGGTGCGGCGTGCGCTGGTGGGTGTGCTCGGGCTCGCGCTCGGGCTCGCGGGACCCGCGGCCGCCGTGTCGCCCGATGTGGTGATCAGCCAGGTCTACGGCGCGGGCGGCAACAGCGGCGCGCCCTTCAGCAACGACTTCGTCGAGCTGTTCAACCGGGGGCCGGCGCCCGTGTCGCTCGCCGGGAGGTCGATCCAGTACGCGAGCGCGACCGGCACCGGCAACTTCGGCGCGAACCCGGTCGTCGCCCTCACCGGCTCGCTCGCGCCCGGGCAGCGCTTCCTCGTGCAGCTCGCCGGCGGGGCGACCGGCGTGCCGCTGCCGGCCCCCGACGTCACCGGCACGATCAACATGTCCGGCTCGGCGGGCAAGGTCGCCCTGGTCGACTCGGCCGCCGGGCTGGCCTGCAACGGCGGCTCGACGGTCTGCTCACCCGACCAGCTCGCCCTGATCCGCGACCTCGTCGGCTACGGCACCGCCAACTTCTTCGAGGGCTCCGCCGCGCCGGGACTGAGCACCACGACCGCCGCGCTGCGGGCGGCCGGCGGCTGCACCGACACCGACCAGAACGGCGCCGACTTCGCGACGGGCGCACCGAACCCCCGGAACAGCGCGGGCGCACCGACCCCCTGCGCGGTGGTGCCCGCCGGCATCACCCTCACGCAGTCCGGTGGGACCACCGCCGTGACCGAGGGGGGCGCGACCGACACCTACACCGTCGCCCTCGCGAGCACGCCCGCGGCGCCGGTCGTCGTCACCCTCAGCCCGGACGCGCAGGTCTCCGCCGCTCCCGGCGTGCTCACCCTGACCGACACCACGCCGCAGACGGTCACCGTGAGCGCCGTCGATGACGCCGCCGTCGAGGGGCCGCACACGGGCACGATCACCCACGCGGTCTCCAGCGCCGATCCGGCCTTCGCCGGCCTGACGGTGCCATCCGTCACCGTCTCGGTCACCGACGACGACCGGGCCGACGCCTGCGGCGCGCCCGCGACCCCGATCAGCCAGGTCCAGGGAAGCGGGGCCACGACGCCGCTCGCCGGCCAGGTCACGACGGTCGAGGGCATCGTCGTCGGTGACTTCCAGGGCTCGGGCGGGCTCAACGGCGTCTTCGTCCAGGAGGAGGAGGCCGACGCCGACGCCGATCCGTCGACCTCCGAGGGCGTCTTCGTCTTCGCGCCCTCCGCGCCCGCCGTCGAGGTCGGGGACCGCGTCCGGGTCACCGGGACGGCCGGCGAGTTCTCGGGCCAGACCCAGCTCGCCGGCACCAGCCCGGTGATCGAGGTCTGCTCGGGGGGCAACCCCCTGCCCGGCGCCGCCGAGCTGACGCTCCCCCTCGGCACCGCCTCGTCGCCCGAGCGCCTCGAGGGCATGCGGGTGACCCTCCCGCAGGGGCTCGTGGTGACCGAGCACTTCGGGCTCGGCCGCTTCGGCGAGGTGCTGCTCTCCTCGGGCGCCCGCCTGGCCCAGCCCACCGACGTGGTGGCGCCGGGGGCGGCGGCGAACGCCCTGCAGGCCGCGAACGACCTCGACCAGATCCTCCTGGACGACGGATCCAACCGGCAGAACCCTGACCCGATCCGCTTCGCCCGGGGCGGGCAGCCGCTCTCGGCCGCCAACACCCTGCGTGGCGGCGACACGATCACCGGCGTGAGCGGGGTGCTCGGCTTCGGCTTCAGCGCCTACCGGCTGCAGGTCGCCGGGCCGGCCGACTTCCAGCCCGCCAACCCGCGCCCGGCGGCGCCGCCGGCCGTGGGCGGCGACGTGCGGGTCGCGAGCTTCAACCTGCTCAACTACTTCAATGACTTCACGAGCGGCCAGTGCGGGACCACGGGCACGGCCACCGACTGCCGCGGGGCCGAGAGCGTGGCCGAGCTCGAGCGGCAGGCGCCGAAGACCGTCGCGGCCATCCTCGGCCTCGGCGCCGACGTGGTCGCGGTCAACGAGCTCGAGAACGACGGGTTCGGCCCGCAGAGCGCGATCCAGGACCTGGTGGGCCGCCTGAACGCCGCGACCGCGCCCGGCACCTGGGCCTTCGTCGACGCCGGCGGCCCGCTCGGCACCGATGCGATCACGGTCGGGATGCTCTACCGGCCCGCGCGGGTGACCCCGGCCGGCGCCCCTGCCGTGCTCGACACCGGCGCCTTCGGGCCGTTCGCGCGCACCGGCGGCGCGCCGATCCAGCGCAACCGGCCCGCGCTGGCGCAGGCGTTCGACGAGGTCGCCACCGGCGGCCGGGTCGTCGTGGTGGCCAACCACCTGAAGAGCAAGGGGTCGGCCTGCGCCGACAACGACCCCACCGCCCCGGCCGGGCCCGACCCCGACGCCGGCGACGGGCAGGGCAACTGCAACCTGACCCGCACGGCGGCCGCGCGCGAGCTGGCGGCCTGGCTGGCCACCGACCCGACCGGCTCGGGCGACGCCGACGTGCTGATCGCCGGCGACCTCAACAGCTACGCCAAGGAGGACCCGATCCGGGCCCTCGAGACCGCGGGCTATGAGAACCTCGTCGTCCGGTTCGGCGGCCCCGACGCCTACAGCTACGTGTTCGACGGGCAGTGGGGCCATCTCGACCACGCCCTGGCCTCGCCGACCCTCGCGCCCCAGGTGACCGGCGTCGCGGAGTGGCACATCAACGCCGACGAGCCCCTGGCGCTCGACTACAACACGAACTTCAAGAGCGCCGGGCAGCAGACGTCGCTCTATGCGCCGGACCAGTTCCGCTCATCCGACCACGACCCGGTGCTGGTGGGGCTCGACCTCGCCGCCCCGTCGGTGGACGCCGCCGGCCCGTACGTCGTGGCCGAGGGCGGGTCGGTGCCGCTCGGCGCCACCGCGGCCGGGTTCGGCTCGCTGACTCCCGCCATCGGCTGGGACCTCGACGGCGACGGCACCTTCGAGACCACGGGGGCCACCCCGTCCTTCTCGGCCGCCGCGATCGACGGGCCCGCGACCCGCACCGTGGTGGCGCGGGCCTGCGACCCCGGCGGGCGCTGTGTGACCGATCAGGCGACGGTCGAGGTGGCCAACGCCGACCCGGTCATCGCACGGGTGACCGCCGCCGGGCCGGTGTCCGAGGGCGGGTCGGCCACGGTGGCGGTGGACGCGTCCGATCCGGCCGGGGCGGCCGACCCGCTCGCCTATCGGTTCGACTGCAACGACGACGGCGTCTTCGAGACCGGCCCGCAGCCGGGGGCGAGCGCGGCGTGTGGGTTCCCCCAGGATGGCGCGCGGGCCGTGCGGGTGCACGTGAGCGACGGGGACGGCGGCTCGGCCATCGGCCAGGTCCTCGTCACGGTCACCGACGTCGCGCCCACCGTCGCCGGGCTCACCCTGGGCGGGGCCACCGGCACCGCCTGCCGGGGAGCCAACGCGGTGACCCTCGACCTGTCGGTGGTCGACCCCGGGGTGCAGGACGGCCCGTGGCGCGTCCGGGTGGACTGGGGTGACGGCACCGTGGAGACCTTCGCCGGTGCCGCGCTCGGCGCCCAGCCCCGGCGCACCCACGACTCCGCCCCCGGCCGGTACACCGTGCGGGTCCAGGTGAGCGACGCCGCCGGCATCGCCGGGGCCGAGGCCACCGCCGTGGTGGACCGCCGCTACGCCACGAGCCCGCTGCTGGCGCCGGTCAACGCCGACGGCAGCAGCAACTTCCGCCGGGGGAGCACGATCCCGCTGAAGGTCCGGATCACCGACTGCGCCGGCGCGCCGGTGCCCGGCCTGCTCCCCCTCGTCCTGCTGGAGCGCACCGGGCCGGCGAGCGGGCGGCAGAACGAGGGCTCCGCCGCGGCGCCGGGCGGGGTCGTCCCGCTGATGCGCTTCGACGCCCGCGCGGGCCAGTACGTCGTCAACCTCTCCACCCGGCTCCTGCCGACCGGCGCCTACCGGGTGCGGGTCGTCGACCTGCGGACCCCCGCGCGCTTCCTGGAGGGCGGCGGGCGCTTCGACCTGGTCCGGTAGCCCGGTTCGTGTGGCCCCCGGCCCGGCCCGGTGCCGGGCCGGGGGCGCTCCGGCCTCAGGCGCC
This sequence comes from Thermoleophilia bacterium, assembly GCA_025455865.1. Lineage (GTDB taxonomy): Bacteria > Actinomycetota > Thermoleophilia > Miltoncostaeales > Miltoncostaeaceae > JALOLS01. The sequence goes on along the minus strand of JALOLS010000006.1, from coordinate 7,339 downwards.
CGGCGGCCGCCAGCCGGCGACCATCTGGGCGGTGTCCCAGTACATCCGCTCCCGGCGGATCATGCCGTCCTCGATCCGGTAGACCGAGCAGCCCGGGAAGTCGACCGCCTCCCCCTGGGCGTCCCAGCCGTCCCAGTCCGCGGTGTGCGTCCCGGTCACCCGCCACTCCAGGACCGCGCCGCCCTCGATCTCCCAGGCGTCCCCGCCCTCGACGCGGATGTCGGGCAGGGCGCCCATGAACCCGGCGATTCCCTCCACGACCGCGGCGCGGCCCTCGTACCGGGCGGGGATGACGGGGCTCAGCGGCTTCACCATCCACTCGCGCACGCCGTCATCCGTGAACATCGCGCCGCACGCCGCGGGCTCGCGGGCGTCGCGGGGGCGAGGCAGTCAGATGCGGGCCGGCGGCCCGGAGCGCACCACCGGCCGGCGCACGATCGCGCGCCCGACCAGGAGCCCCACGAGCAGACCGACGACCACCCCGGCGATGAGCACGGTCGCGTGCTGGGCCCTCCCGGGGTCCAGGGCCCGCCAGACGGCCTCGGCGGCGAGCCCGCCGGCGACGGCCAGGAGCAGCGTGGCGGCCACGGCGGCCACGGCCCGGCGCACGTTCGCCGGCCGGCGCGGCAGGGGGATGTGCACCCGCCCGTCGTCGGAGTCCACCGAGAGCCGGCCGAAGTCGCGGACCACCTCCGGGTCGCGCACGGTCGCGGCGATGCCGGGCACCATCTCACCCACGGTGTCCGGGTAGGCCCCGGCCTCGCGCGCGAGCGCCCGCAGCGCCGCCCCGAGGCGGGCCAGGAAGACCAGGTCGCGCGGCATGGCCCGGGCCAGGGCCACCGGGACCAGCCGGGCGCAGGTGGCCGGGTCGAGCGCGGCCGGGCCGTCGCCGGGGCGCACCCGCACCGGGGCGTCCTCGACCTCCTCCTCGGGGTCGCTCACCAGCGTGGCGCGCAGCCAGGCCGTGCTCGGCTCCTCCGGGTCCAGGGGGGCGGCGTCCACGGCGAGGCCCTCGCGCCGGCGCGCGGCGAGCAGGTCCACCACCTCGCCCGGCCCGGTGTCCGAGAGCTCCTTGACCAGCTCGGACCGCGCGGGCTCCGGCACCCGGGGGATGAGCTCGGCGAGCGCGGCCAGCCCGGCGGTGAGCACCCCCCGCCGCACCTCCTCGCGGGAGGCGGTGCCCGGCGACCAGTCCACGCCCACGCCGGCGCGGCCGGGCCCGAGGGGGCCGACCACCAGGCGGGCGCGGATCACGGCCGGCGGCTCCTCATACACGTGAGTGTGACGACCGCCTGTCGACGCGTCCAACCGGGCGGCTCACCGGGTGAGGCCCCAGGCGATCAGGGCGAGGCCGAGCACCAGGCCCCCGCCCCGGACCACCAGCACCGCGACGCGGGCGGCGGTGCGCTCCGGGCCGGGCGGGGCCAGCGACATGGCCCGCCAGCGGATGGCGATGGCGACGGACTGGTAGGCGACGAGCGCCACCCCCGCCGCCACCGCCAGCCAGCTCATGCCAGGACGGCGATCACCTCGTCGGCCTGCACCGCCTGGCCCTCGGCCACGTTGAGCTCCTTGACCGTGCCCGGGGCGTGGGCGGCGACCTCGTTCTCCATCTTCATCGCCTCGACGATGCAGATGACGTCGCCGGCGGCCACCTGTTGGCCGAGCTCCACCAGCACCTTCAGGACGGTGCCCTGCATGGGGCTCGGCACGGCTCCGCTGGCCCCGCTGGCGCCCACCGGCGCGCCCGCCCGCTTCTCGCGCTTGCGCTTCGGGCGGGCCGCACGGTGGCCGTCGCCGGCCGCCGCCAGCGAGCCCTCCGGCACGAACAGCCGGACCTGGAAGCGCTTGCCCTCGACCTCGGCGGTGAAGCTCCGCTCGGCGAGGGGCTCGGCGTCGGGGGCCTCCGGGGCCGGCGGCGGCTCGGGACGGCCCTCGGGCACCGGGATGGGCGTCGGGGCGTCGGCCATGGCGGCGAGCGTCGCGTGGCAGGCGCCGCCGTCGATGAACTCCTGCTGCTCGAACAGCCAGCGGTGGAACGGGATGAGCGTGACCGGGCCCTCGATCACGTACTCGTCCAGCGCGCGGATCATGCGCCGCCGGGCCGCCTCGCGGTCGGTGTCCCAGACGATCAGCTTGGCGATCATCGGGTCGTAGATGTCGGGCACGCTGGAGCCCGCCTGCACGCCCGAGTCCACCCGGATGCCCGGGCCGGTCGGCTCGCGGTAGGCGGTGATGGGCGCGGGGGCCGGGAGGAAGCGGCGGCTTGCGTCCTCCGCGTTGATCCGGCACTCGAAGGCGTGGCCGCGCGGGTGGACGTCGTCCTGGGCGAGCGACATGGGCTCGCCGGCCGCGATGTGGATCTGCTCGCGCACCAGGTCCACGCCGCAGACCATCTCGGTCACGGTGTGCTCGACCTGGATGCGGGTGTTCATCTCCAGGAAGAAGAACTCCTCGCCCGACACCAGGTACTCACACGTGCCGGCCGAGAAGTAGCCCACCGCCTGGGCGGCCCGCACCGAGGCCTCGCCCATGCGCCGGCGCAGGTCCGGGCTGACCACCGGGCTCGGGGTCTCCTCGATGAGCTTCTGGTGGCGCCGCTGCACCGAGCAGTCGCGCTCGCCCAGCCAGATGGCGTTGCCGTGGCGGTCGGCGAGGATCTGGATCTCGACGTGCCGCGGGTTGGGCAGGTACCGCTCCAGGTACACGGTGGAGTCGGCGAAGAACTTCTCGCTCTCGCGCCGGGCGCCCTCGAAGGCGTCGCGCAGCTGGGAGGCGTCCAGGGCGACCCGGAAGCCCTTGCCGCCGCCGCCCGCGGCGGCCTTGACCGCCACCGGGTAGCCGATCTGGTCGGCGATGGGCGCGGCGTCCTCCACCGTCGCGATGCCCTCGGTGACCCCGGGCACGATCGGCACCCCGGCGTCCTGCATGAGCTGGCGGGCCGCGGTCTTGGAGCCCATCGCCTCGATGGCCTCGGGCGGCGGGCCGATGAACGTGATGCCCACCGCCGCGCAGGCGCGCCCGAACGCGGCGTTCTCGGCCAGGAAGCCGTAGCCGGGGTGCACCGCGTCCACGCCGGCCTTCGTGGCGGTCTCGAGGATGCGCGGGATGTGCAGGTAGCTCTCGGTGGCCGGGCCGGGACCGATGAGGAACGCCTCGTCGGCGAAGCGCAGGAAGAGCGCGTCGCGGTCGGCCTCGGAGTAGACGGCCACCGACGGGATGCCCAGCTCCCGCAGCGCCCGGAACACCCGGATGGCGATCTCGCCGCGGTTGGCGACCAGCACCTTGCGGAACATCAGCTCACCCTCCACATCGGCGAGTGCTCGGTGACGTGCATGGCGATCGAGGCCTCCAGGATGGCGGTGCGCCGCCAGTTGGACCGGTAGGGCGCGGGCCGCGCGTCGCCTGCGCCGGCGGCCGCGGCGGCGCGGGCCTCGGCCAGGACCTGCTCGACGGCGGCCGCGATGACGGCGGCCTCCTCCGGGGTGGGGACCCCGCCCGCGACGGCGTGGGACGCGCTCACAGCGGGATGTTCCCGTGCTTGCGCTGGGGCCGCTGGACGCGCTTGGTGAGCGCGGTCTCCAGCGCGGCGATCAGCCAGGGGCGCGTGTCCTCGGGCTGGATCACCTCATCGACATAGCCGCGCTCGGCCGCCGTGTAGGGGTTGGCGAAGCGCTCCTTGTACTCGGCGATGAGCTCGGCGCGGCGCTCGGCCACGTCGCCGCCGTCGGCCGCCACCGCCGCCAGCTCGTGGCGGAAGATGATGTTGACCGCGCCGTCGGGGCCCATCACCGCCACCTCGGCGGTCGGCCAGGCCGCGTTGAAGTCGGCCCCGATGTGCTTGGAGTTCATGACGTCGTAGGCCCCGCCGTAGGCCTTGCGGGTGATGACCGTGATCTTGGGCACGGTGGCCTCGGCGAAGGCGTAGAGCAGCTTGGCGCCGTGCAGGATGATCCCGCCGTACTCCTGGGCGGTGCCGGGCAGGAAGCCGGGCACGTCCACCAGGGTCACCAGCGGGATGTTGAACGCGTCGCAGAAGCGCACGAACCGGGCGCCCTTGATGGAGGCGTTGATGTCCAGCACGCCGGCGAGGGCCTTGGGCTGGTTGCCGACCACCCCGACCGCGTGGCCGTTCACCCGCGCGAAGCCCACCACGATGTTGGAGGCGTACAGCGGGGCGACCTCGAGGAACTCCCCGTCGTCGACCACGTGCTCCACGACCTTCCGGATGTCGTAGGGCTTGGTGGGGGCGTCGGGGACGATCGTGCGAAGCTCCGGGTCGCGCCGCTCGGGGTCATCCGACGGCGCCTCGTAGGGCGGCAGCTCCAGGTTGTTCTGGGGCATGTAGGACACGAGCTGACGCACCGTCTCCAGCGCGTCGGGCTCGTCCTCGCAGGCGAACGAGGCGACCCCGGAGCGGGTGGCGTGCGAGAGCGCCCCCCCGAGCTCCTCCATGGTCACGTCCTCGCCGGTCACGGTCTTGATGACCTCGGGGCCGGTGATGAACATGTGGCTGGTGCCCTTGACCATCAGGATGAAGTCGGTGATGGCCGGGCTGTAGACCGCGCCGCCGGCGCACGGGCCCATGATCACGCTGATCTGGGGGATGACGCCGCTCGACTGGACGTTGCGCAGGAAGATGTCGGCGTAGCCGCCCAGGCTCACCACGCCCTCCTGGATGCGGGCGCCCCCCGAGTCGTTCAGGCCGACGATGGGACAGCCCATCCGCACGGCCAGGTCCATGACCTTCACGATCTTCTCGGCGAAGACCTCGCCCAGGCTGCCGCCGAAGACCGTGAAGTCCTGGCTGAAGACGAACACCCGCCGGCCCTCGATGGTGCCGTGGCCGGTGATGACCCCGTCGCCCCAGGGGCGGTTGTCCTCCAGCCCGAACCCGTGGAAGCGGTGCCGGGTGAACATGCCGAGCTCGGTGAACGAGCCGGGGTCGAGCAGCAGGTCGATGCGCTCCCGCGCGGTCAGCTTGCCCTTGGCGTGCTGGCGCTCGACCGCCTTCTCGCTCCCCGCGTGCAGGGCCTCGTCGCGCAGCGACTGCAGCCGCTCCCGGGCCTCCTCGACGCTCAATCCGGCCTCCTATCCGCGGGCCGCGAGGAGCTTGTCGTACTCGCCGTACTCCTCGCGCAGCACGTTGCACACCTCGCCGACGGTGGCGCGGGCGCGCAGGGCGTCCCGCATGGGGTAGAGCAGGTTGGCGGTGCCCCGGGCGGCGGTCCGCACGTCCTCGAGGCGCGCCCGGACCGCATCCGGGTCGCGCCGGGCCCGGAGCGCCTGGGTGCGCGCCACCTGGGCCCGCTCGACCTCCGGGTCGATCTTGAGGATCTCGACGTCGGCCTCGCCCTCCTCGACCAGGGTGTTGAGCCCCACGACCGCCCGCTCGCCCGTGCGCAGGGCCTCGTGCCAGCGGTAGGCCGAGTCGGCGATGGCCTCGCGCATGAACTCGATGCACTCGACCGCCCCGCCGCGCTCCTCGATCTCGTCGATGAGCGCCTCGGCCCGGGTCTCGAGCTCGGCGGTGAGCGACTCCAGGAACCAGGCGCCGCCCAGCGGGTCGACGGTGTCGCAGATGCCGGTCTCGGTGGCGATGACCTGCTGGGTGCGGAGCGCCAGCTTGGCCGAGTGCTCGGTGGGCAGCGCGAGCGCCTCGTCGAAGCCGTTGGCATGCACCGACTGGGCGCCGCCGAGCGCGGCCGAGAGCACCTGCAGGGCCACCCGGACCACGTTGTTGTCGGGCTGCTGGGCGGTGAGCGTGCTGCCCCCGGTCTGGGCGTGGAAGCGCAGGGTCATGGACCGCTCGTCGGAGGCTCCGAACCGGTCGCGCATGATCCGGGCCCACAGCCGCCGGGCCGCGCGGAACTTGGCGACCTCCTCCATGAAGTTGGAGTGGGCGTTGAAGAAGAACGACAGGCGCGGCGCGAAGCGGTCCACATCGAGGCCCGCCTCCAGCGCCCCGCGTACGTAGGCCATGCCGTCGGCCAGCGTGAACGCGATCTCCTGCACCGCGGTCGAGCCGGCCTCGCGGATGTGGTAGCCCGAGATGGAGATCGTGTTCCAGCGCGGCAGCTCCTTCGCGCAGTAGGCGAAGGTGTCGGTGGTGAGCCGCATGGAGGCCTGCGGCGGGTAGATGTAGTTGCCCCGCGCGATGTACTCCTTGAGCACGTCGTTCTGGATCGTGCCCCGGAGCGCCGAGGTGTCGACCCCCTGCTCCTCGCCGACGAGCTGGTAGAGCAACAGCAGGACCGACGCCGGCGCGTTGATGGTCATGCTGGTCGAGACCTGGTCGAGCGGGATGCCGTCGAACACCCGGGCCATGTCCTCGACCGAGTCGATCGCGACCCCCACCCGGCCGACCTCCCCGAGGGCGAGCGGGTCGTCGGAGTCCATGCCGAGCTGGGTCGGCAGGTCGAAGGCCACCGAGAGCCCGGGCGCGCCGTTGGCCAGCAGGTAGCGGAAGCGCTCGTTGGTCTCCTCGGCCGTGGCGAAGCCGGCGTACTGGCGCATGGTCCAGGGCTTGCGGCGGTACATGTCCGGGTGGACGCCGCGGGCGAACGGGAAGCGGCCCGGCTCGCCCAGGCGCGCGGCCAGGTCGAGCCCGGCGACGGACCCGGCGTCGTAGACCGGCTCGATGAGGACGCCGGAGTCGGTCGTCCTGACGTCGGCGTGGGCTTGGGACGGCTGTTCGCTCACGGGTCCCCCGGTCGCGGTCCTCGGTGTGCGGGCTCCGGGTTGCCCCCCGTCGGAGCCGCGGACGACGCTACCAGAAGGTCGGGGCCCGCCGACCGACCGGCGGGCGCCCGGCGGCGGGGGGGTACGATCCGCCCTGTGCCCGACCGGATCCGTGTCACCGTGCGCCTGTTCGCCTCCCTGCGCGAGCGGGCCGGGACGGGGACGGTGGCGCTGGAGGTCCCCTCGGCCACGCCGGTGGGCGCGGTGTGGGCGCTCCTGCCCGGGATCGGGGCGGTGGAGCCGCCGGCCGGCGTGCGCTGGGCGGTCAACCGGGCCTTCACCCTCCCCGGGGCGCCGCTGGCCGACGGCGACGAGGTGGCCATCGTCCCCCCGGTGTCCGGTGGCTGACGCGGGCGCCCCGGAGCGGGTCGCCCTCACCCGAGCGCCCCTGGACCCGGGGGCGCTCCTCGCCCTGGTGGCCGACCCCGGCCACGGCGGGACGTGCCTCTTCCTCGGCACCACCCGCCCCGACGCGGACGCGGGATCGGTGGCCGCGCTCGACTACGAGGCCTACGAGGAGATGGCGCCGGCCGAGCTGGCCCGGGTGGCGGATGACGCCGAGGCCCGGTTCGGCGCCCGGGTGGCGATCGTCCACCGC
>JALOLS010000156.1 GCA_025455865.1 Thermoleophilia bacterium | reverse complement strand
CGTGCCCTTCGTGCTCAACCACTCCGACACGACCACCGCCGCGAGCCCGCTCGACAGCGTCGCCATGAACTGGTCCTGGCAGGCCGGGCGCAAGTTCACCAAGATCGAGGTCACCGACCCCGCCGGCCCGGGCGGGACCTGGCGGGCCCGCACCTTCAACGTGCACCTGGGGAGCACCGGGTGCACCGGCAACCCGGCCACCGGGGGCACGGCCTCCTGCCTGGCGTCCAACCGCGTCACGGTCCGCATGGACCGGTTCGACGCCCGCACCCAGCGGGTGGCGGTCGACCTGCAGGCGCTGCTCGCCGGCAACGACGTCACGGTGAACCGCGCCGGCGCGCCGGGCTGCATGGCGGGCCCCACCGATCCCGAGTGCGCGGGCGTGTTCGCGGCGTTCGGCCTGGACTGGCGGCCCGACGGCACCGGCACCGGCCAGGTCGTCGACCGCGGGGCGCGCCAGACCGTGTTCCGTGCCGTGAGCCGGTGAGCGCCGCCCCCGCCACCCGCCGCCGCGCGCGGTGGCGGGCCGGGGTGCTCGCGCTCGCCGCGATGCTGGCCGCCGCCTGGGGGATCCGGGCGGCGGCCGGCGCGCCGGCGCCGGCGCCGGCGCCGGCGCGGGCGGGCGCATGGCAGTGGGACCTGCCGCCCAACCTGCCCGAGCCCCGGGTGCCCCGCGCCAACCCCATGAGCCGGCCGAAGGTGGCCCTCGGCCGTCACCTGTTCTACGACCCGCGCCTGTCGGGCAACGGCACCCAGTCATGCGGGAGCTGCCACCTGCAGTCGCTGGCCTTCACCGACGGCCGCGCGCGGGCGGTCGGCTCCACCGGCGAGCTCCACCCGCGCAGCGCCCAGAGCCTCGCCAACGTCGTCTACAACGCGACCCTGACCTGGGCGAACCCGTCCCTGGTCACCCTGGAGCGGCAGATGGAGGTGCCGCTGTTCGGGGACAACCCGGTGGAGATGGGGGTGACCGACCGCACCAAGCCGGTGGTGCTCGCCCGCCTGCGGAAGGACGCCCGCTACCGGCGCATGTTCCGCGCCGCCTTCCCGACCGAGCGCGACCCGGTGAGCTGGGCGTCCATCGTGAAGGCCATCGCGAGCTTCCAGCGGACCATCATCTCCGGCCAGAGCCGCTACGACCGGTACCTCGCCGGGCGGGCGACCCTGACCGCGTCCGAGCAGCGCGGCGCCGACCTGTTCTTCGGTGAGCGCGCCGAGTGCCATCACTGCCACGGCGGCTTCAACTTCGCCGACCAGACCGTCTTCCGGGGCAGCCGGCGCGAGCCCGCGCTCTTCCACAACACCGGGCTGTTCAACATCGCGGGGACCGGGGCGTTCCCGGAGCCCAACCGCGGGGTGTTCGAGCTCACCGGCCGCCCGCGGGACATGGGCGCCTTCCGCGCGCCCACCCTGCGCAACATCGCGGTCACCGCCCCCTACATGCACGACGGATCCATCGCGACCCTCCAGGAGGTCGTCGACTTCTACGCCGCGGGCGGGCGGGTCATCGCCGACGGCCCCGAGGCGGGCGACGGGCGCCAGAGCCCGTTCCGATCCGACCTCATCGCCGCCATCGACCTCTCCGCCCAGGACCGGGCGGACCTGGTCGCCTTCCTGGGGGCCCTCACCGACCGCCGCCTGCTGACCGATCCGGCGCTCTCGGATCCCTTCAGCCGGCGCTGAGCCGGATCACCTGGCCGGCCACCTCCACCTCGTCGCCGGGGTGGAGCTGGCGGCCGCGGCGGGACTCGGGCTCGCCGTTGACCAGGACCCGCTCCATCGCGAGCAGCTCGCGCACATCGCCGCCCGATCCCACCAGGCCGGCGAGCTTGAGCAGCTGGCCCAGCCGGATCACGTCCCCGCGGATCGGGATCTCCTCCGGATGCGGAACCGATCAGCCCGCCTGGGCGATGGCGAACGGACTGCCCTCGGAGTCGCGGCAGACCGCATATCGAGCTCCGGCGTGCACCACCGAGCCGCCCAGCGCGGCCACCCGATCCAGGGCCGGGGCGAGGTCGTCGACCTCGAAGTAGGGGAGCGAGACGCGGTCGCCCGGCCCGGCCGCGCGGGGGTGGAGCCCGATCCGGGACGCCCCGTCGCGGGTCTGCCACCCCTGGCCCTCCTCACCGGATCGCGGCGCGAGGTCGACACCGAGCACGCCGGACCAGAACGCCCGGGCGCGATCGGGGTCGTCGGCGGGGAACTCGACGTAGCGCAGCGATCCGGTCACGACCGAGAGGCTACCGCCTGACCGCCGCCGGGCCGCCGCATCGCTCGACCCCGTCCCCGGACGGCCGATGGAGTGCCATCGGCACCCGGATCCGGAGGGGCATCATGGGCGGGCCGCAGACGCTCCAGGTCATGGCGGCGCTCGCCGGGGGGCTCGCGAGCGCGTGGCTGGTGAGCCGGATGCTCAGCGGGGCGCGTCACCGCCGGCGCTCGCGCCGGGGCTGACCGGCGGGGCGGGCACCACCCGCACCTCCATCCCGAGCATCCGGTCGGCCGCGTCCCGGTCACGGCGCAGGTACCAGCGGTCGTAGACCAGCAGGTTGACCGGCACCCAGAGCGTGACCCAGGCGGCCACCTGCAGCCCGGCGCTCAGCGCCTGCAGCACGTCGTCTGAGCTCTCATCGAGCTGGTTGGCGAGGCCGTTCAGCACGAGCACCGCGAGGAAGCCCCAGGCGAGCACCCGGAGCCCGTCGCGGCGGGTCCGGCGCAGGTCGTCCCGGCTGGCCGATCCCTTCCGCGCGCACCACCGGCGCACCGCCGTCCCCGCGCGCTCCTGGACGCCGTCCGCGTCGGCGCCCTCGTCGAGCTCGATGGTCAGCCCGACGGTCCCCTTCGGCCGCTCCAGCTCGATCACCCCGGACACCCGCTCGATCCCCGGCTGGTCGCGTGAGCGCTCGAACCCCGGGTCGAACGGCCCGAGCCCGGTGGGCGCGAACAGGTCCTCGATCCGCTGCAGGGGCAGGGTCATCTCCAGCCGGTCGCCGCGCCGCCGCCGGAACGGCCCGCCCCGGGCCCGGTGGTGCTCCACCCTCACCGGCGCGCAGGCGAATCCGGGCCGGCGGCGGCGGGATCATGAGCGGGGGTCAGCCACCCCTCGCGCCGCGCGACCTCCCGCGCCGCCTCCTGCGCGGCCAGGACGGCCGGGGTCAGCGCGCCGGCCGACCACACCATGCTCAGCCCGATCTCGGCGTCGGGCTCGCGCATCGGGATGTGGACCACCCCCTCCCACGACGTGGTGGACGCCGAGACCGGGCCCACGAACACGCGGTCGGCGTGGCGGCTCAGGTGGGCCAGGAGCGGCTCGCGGGTGTCGGGGGTGGCAAGCTCGATGATCTCGGGCAGGTATCCCGCGCGGCGGCACAGGCGGATGATCAGGTCGTGGAAGCCGGGTGCCAGGCGATGCGGCACCACGAGGAAGGCCTGCCCCTCGAGGTCGGCGAACGACAGGACCTCCTGCCGGGCCAGCGGGCTGCGCGTGCTCGCGAAGACCGCCAGCGGCTCGCGGCGGATGAGCTCGCCCCTGAGCGCCCCCGAGGGGGCGAACTCCCGCACGAGGCCGAGATCCGCCTCCCCGGTGCGCACGGCGTCGAGCACGCGCGTGCTCCAGCTGCGGCTGGCGCTCGCCGTGAGCTCCGGCGCCTGCGCCTCGAGCTCATCGAGGATGAGCGGGAGCGCCTGATAGCCGACGCTCGCGGTGTAGGCCACGCGAAGCGTGCCCGCCGCGCGGTCGGCCACGCGGCGGGCGCGGGCCATGGCCTCGTCCAGGCCGGCCAGCAGGCGCCGGGCGTCCTCGAGCAGGGAGGCGCCCGCCTCGGTCAGCCGGACGCGGCGGGTGGTGCGCTCGAGCAGCTCGGCGCCGACATCCCGCTCCAGCGCCCGCACCTGGGCGCTCAGGGACGGCTGGGACACATACAGCCGCTCGGCCGCGCGCGTGAAGCTCAGCTCCTCGCCGACGGCGACCAGGCACTCCAGCCTTCGGAGCGTCGTACTCATATGACGAGGCTATCAATACCCGGGGGAATCGGTCTTGGACCCTGGCGCCGGCCCGACGTATTGTGAGGAAACTCACAAGCTCCAGGGGGCTCCCCGATGACCACCACCGCGCCCGATCCCGCCCTCGCCGCCCGCGGCCTGCGCCTCTCGAGCCGCACCAGCCATTTCGTCCTGCCCAAGCAGTGGGCCTCCATGCGCAAGGCCGAGGCGCTTGAGCGCGAGACCGGTCGGCGGGTCATCCAC
>JALOLS010000077.1 GCA_025455865.1 Thermoleophilia bacterium | reverse complement strand
CCCGAGGCGTCGAAGCCCGGGTCCCCGGCCGGCCCCAGGTCGGAGACGCGGGCGTCGTTCGGCCCGACCTCCGCCCCGGCCGCGCTCAGGCGCTGCACGAACACCTCGCGCTCGTTGTCGACCAGCGGCGGGGTGTCGTCGTCACCGGTCCAGGCCACCAGGTACTCATTCGTGTCCGGGTTGGCGACCACGTCGGGGGGGAGGGCGGTGAAGAACGGGCTCCCGTCCGGTCCCATGTCCGAGATGCGGATGTCGTTCGGGCCCACCTCGGCCCCGGCGGCGCTCACCCGCTGGGCGTAGATCTCGTACTCCTCGTGGACCAGCGCGCCGGTGTCGTCGTCGCCCTCCCAGACGACCAGGTACTCGTCCGCCCGCGGGTTGTAGGCCACCGCCGGGTCGTTCGCGTCGAAGGCCGGGTCCCCGTCCGGGCCCATGTCGGAGATCCGGAGCTGCGCCCCGATCGGCGTTCCGTCCGCGGCGACCAGCCGGCCCCAGATCTCACGCCCGCCGGCGTCGGGCGTCCCCTCCCACACCACCAGGTACTGGTCCGCGCGCGGGTTGTGGGCCACGGCGGCGTAGTCGCCGTCGAGCGCCGGGTTGCCGTCCGGGCCCATGACGGACACCCGCGTCTGGGTGCCGAGCGGAGTCGTGCCCTGCGCCCCGGCGACGAGGAGGGCGAGAAGGACCGCGGCGAGGACGACGCGGGCTCGGGCCGCCCATGGATGACCTGCCCGCGTCCCGCTCATGGCGTCCCCTCCCCCCAGGGTGACGCGACCCGGCCGGCGGACGGGCCGCCTCTGCCCCCGAGGCTAGCCCCGCTCGGCGGGCCTCCCATCCCCGGGGCCGTCCTTCATCGCCCGGTAGCGCCGGATGAGCGCGACGGTCGAGGAGTCGTGGTCCAGCTCGGGCTCCTCGGCGGCCATGAGCTGCGGGGCGATCTCGGCGGCCAGGACCTTCCCGAGCTCCACGCCCCACTGGTCGAACGAGTCGATGCCCCAGATCGTGCCCTGGGTGAACACGCTGTGCTCGTACAACGCCACCAGCGAGCCCAGCAGCCGGGGGGTCAGGACGTCGGCCAGGATCACGTTGGTCGGCCGGTTGCCCTCCATGACCCGGTGGGGGACGACGGCCTCGGGCGTGCCCTCCGCGCGCACCTCCTCGGCGGTCTTGCCGAAGGCCAGCGCCTTGGCCTGGGCGAACACGTTGGCGGTGAGCAGGTCGTGGTGGTCGCCGAGCGGGTTCGGCGTCCGGGCGAAGCCGATGAGGTCCACCGGGATCAGCGTCGTGCCCTGGTGGATGAGCTGGTAGAAGGAGTGCTGGCCGTTGGTGCCGGGCTCGCCCCAGTAGACGGCGCCGGTGTCGTAGTCGACGTGCGCGCCGGCGAGCGTCACGTGCTTGCCGTTGCTCTCCATCGTGAGCTGCTGCAGGTACGCCGGGAAACGCTTGAGGTACTGCTCATACGGCATGACGCCGACGGTCTGGGCACCGAAGAAGTTGCGGTACCAGACGGCCAGAAGGCCCATCAGCACGGGCAGGTTCCCGGCCAGGGGCGCCGTGCGGAAGTGCTCGTCCATGTCGTGGAAGCCGGCCAGCATCTCGCCGAAGGCCTCGGGCCCCACGGCGATCATCGTGGACAGGCCGATGGCCGAGTCCATCGAGTAGCGCCCGCCCACCCAGCTCCAGAAGCCGAACATGGCGTCGGTGTCGATGCCGAACTCGGCCACCTTCGCGGCGTTGGTGGACACCGCCACGAAGTGGCGCGAGACCGCGTCCTCGCCCAGCGCGCCGACGAGCCAGGCCCGCGCCGAGTGCGCGTTGGTCATGGTCTCGAGCGTGGTGAAGGTCTTGGAGGAGACGATCACCAGCGTCTCGGCCGGGTCCAGGTCGCGGGTGGCCTCGACCAGGTCGGTCGAGTCGATGTTGGAGACGAACCGCATGACCAGGTCGCGGTCGGCGTGGTGGCGAAGGGCCTCATACGCCATCACCGGGCCGAGGTCCGACCCGCCGATCCCGATGTTCACGACGTTCCGGATGCGCTTCCCGGTGTGGCCCCGCCACTCGCCGCTCCGCACGCGCGCGGCGAGGTCGCCCATGCGGTCGAGCACCTCGTGCACCTGCGCGACCACGTCCTCGCCGTCGACCACCAGGCGTGTTCCCCGGGGCATCCGGAGCGCGACGTGCAGGACCGAGCGGTCCTCCGAGACGTTGATGCGATCGCCCCGGAACATCGCGTCGATCCGCTCGCGCAGGCCGCAGTCCTCGGCGAGCGCGACCAGCAGCTTCAGCGTGCCGTCGGTGACGCGGTTCTTGGAGTAGTCCAGGTACAGGCCGCAGGCCTCGGCGGTCATCCGCTCGCCGCGGCCCGGGTCCTCGGCGAACAGGTCGCGCAGGTGGGCGTGGGCGATCCGCTCGTGGTGGGCCTCGAGCGCCCGCCACGTCTCCCGCCGGCGCAGCCCCGGCACCGGCGGGGTCACGCCACCGCCCGGGTGTGGGCGGTGATCCGCTCCATGAGGTGACGCCAGGAGGCCACGAACGCCTCGGCGCCGTCGCGCTGCAGCGTGGCGGCCAGGTCGTCCACGTCCACGCCGGCCTGCTCGAAGCGCGCGAGCACCGCATCGGCGTCGCCGCCGTCGGCCGGGAGCACCGCGCCGACCCGGCCGTGGTCGTGGAAGGCCTCCAGGGTCGAGTCGGGCATCGTGTTCACGGTGTTCGGCGCCGCGAGCCCCTCGACGTAGAGGGTGTCCGGGGCCGAGGGGTCCTTGGTCGAGGTGGACGCCCACAGCAGCCGCTGCGGCCGGGCGCCCAGGCCCTCCAGCCGCTGCCAGCGCTCGGAGTCGAGGAGCCGGCGGTAGGCCCGGTAGATCCGGCCGCCGACGGCGATGCCCAGGCGGTTGCGCAGGTCGTCGGGCACCCGGTCGGCCACGGCCCGGTCCCAGCGGGACATGAAGACCGACGCGACCGATCCGACCGCCGGGTCCAGCCCCTGGTCCACCCGTCGCTCCACGCCCCGCATGTAGGCCTCGGCGGCGGCGACGTAGTGCGCCGCGTCGAAGAGCAGGGTCACGTTGACCGGGATGCCGGCCGCGATGGACGCCTCGATCGCCGGCAGGCCCTCGGTGGTGCCCGGGATCTTGATGAACAGGTTGCGCCGGGCCGCCCGGGCGTGCAGGTCGGCCGCCGCCCGCACCGTGGCCTCGGTGTCGTAGGCGAGCTCGGGGGAGACCTCGAGCGACACCCAGCCGTCGACGCCGTCGGTGCGCTCGTGGGCGGGCAGGAAGACGTCGGCGGCCCGGCGCAGGTCCTCGATCGCCAGCGAGAAGAACAGGTCCTCCCCCTCCAGCCCGGCCGCCGTGGCGGCCCGCACCGCGTCGTCGTACGCGCCGGACCCGATCGCGTGGTCGAAGATCGACGGGTTGGAGGTCAGGCCGGTCACCGAGTAGTCGTCCGCGTACCGCTGGATGCGGCCCTCGTCCAGCATGGTCCGGGTGATGTTGTCCAGCCAGAGGCTCTGGCCGATCGCGTGCAGGTCCGCGGTCGCGGGCATGTGGCGAAGCTCCTCTCGGTTCGGGGCGCCCCGGCATCCTCCCCCCCGCCGGGCCGCGGCTCAAGGCGACCGGCGCGCGTGTGGCAGCCCACCCACCGCGGACCGCATCCGGTCGTCCCCGGATCGCCCCTCCCGGGTTTCCCGCACGGGGGTCGGGGGGAAACCCCGAACTTGCCGGTGAGCGGCGCGTTCCCGCGTCGGTGCCCCGGCCCCGCACCGCGCGGATCCTTACTCTCTCGCCCTGAAGGGGCGAGCAGTCTTCGGACAACCGACGGGCGAGGAGCCGATGAGCGAGAACCTCCGCGATGGACTGGCCGCGATCGGGCTGGTGAACCTCGGGACCATCCACCATGACGTCGGACCGGCCGCGCTGGTCGAGCAGTCGCTCGCCCAGGGCCTGGGCCGCCTGACCGACTACGGCGCGCTCTCGGTGTCGACCGGCGTGCACACCGGCCGCTCCGCCAAGGACAAGTACATCGTCAAGGAGCCGGGTTCCGAGGACCGGGTCTGGTGGGACGCCAACGTGCCGCTGCCCGAGGCCAAGTACTTCGGCCTGCGCGACAAGCTCACCGCGTGGTACCAGGGCCGCGAGATCTGGGTGGTCGACGCCCAGGCCGGCGCCGACCCCGAGTACGCCATGCGGGTCCGCGTGGTCACCCCGAGCCCGTGGCATGCGCTCTTCGCGCGCACGCTCTTCCGGGCGCCGGTGGCGGGGCTCCCGGCCGGCGCGCCGCAGGGGCTGGTGCTGCACGCGCCCAACTTCGTGGCCGACCCGGCCGAGGACGGCACCCGCACCTCCACCGCCATCGCGCTCCACCTCTCGCGCCGCGAGGTGCTGGTGGCGGGCACCGAGTACGCCGGCGAGATCAAGAAGTCGATCTTCACCCTGATGAACGACCACCTGCCGCAGTCGGGCGTGTTCAGCATGCACTGCTCGGCCAACGTGGACGACGACGGCCGGTCGGCGGTCTTCTTCGGGCTCTCCGGGACCGGCAAGACCACGCTGTCGGCCGACCCGGACCGCCACCTCATCGGCGACGACGAGCACGGCTGGTCCGACCAGGGGATCTTCAACGTCGAGGGCGGCTGCTACGCCAAGATGATCCACCTGAAGCGCTCGTCGGAGCCGGAGATCTGGGACGCGGTGCACCGCTTCGCCGCGGTGCTCGAGAACGTGGTGCTGGATGAGTTCGGCGAGGTGCAGTTCGACGACTCCTCCAAGACCGAGAACACCCGCGGCGCGTACCCGCTCTCCTACATCCCGAACCACCTGCCGGAGGCGATGGCCGGCCACCCGAACGCGGTGGTCATGCTGACCGCCGACGCCTTCGGGGTCCTGCCGCCCATCTCGCGCCTGACCCCCGAGCAGGCCAAGGCGATGTTCGTGGTCGGGTACACCAGCAAGCTCGCGGGCACCGAGATCGGGGTGACCGAGCCCTCGACCACGTTCTCGGCCTGCTTCGGGGCGCCGTTCCTGCCCCAGCCCCCGTCGGTCTACGCCGGGCTGCTGGGCGAGAAGCTCGAGAAGCACGGCGCGGTGGTGTGGCTCATCAACACCGGCTGGACCGGGGGCCCCTACGGCACCGGTCACCGCATGCCGATCGCCGCCACCCGGGCCATGCTCGCCGCGGCGCTCGACGGCACGCTGGACAAGGCGGAGTTCCGCACCGACCCGGTCTTCGGGTTCGAGGTGCCGGTGAGCGTGCCGGGGATGGACCCCGAGCTCGCCGGGCTGCTCGACCCGCGCTCGACCTGGGACGACAAGGACTACTACGACACCAAGGCCCAGAAGCTCGCCGGCATGTTCGCCGAGCAGGCCCGCAAGATGGGTGTCGACGCGGCGCTGCTCCAGGCCGCCTCGGCCTAGCCTGGGTGCCCCGGGCGCCCCCCGCGGGCGCCCGGGGCAGGTCGCATCGCGCCGACCCCGCCGGGGCTACCCCTCGTTCAGCACCCGGTCCTTCAGGCGCTCGTACTCCTCCTGGTCGATCGCCCCGCTCCGGCGCAGCTCATCCAGCTTGGCGATGCGCGCGACCGGGTCGCCGGCGGGCCCCCCGCCCGCGGCGCCGCCGCCGGAGCTCCCGCCCGGCGTGCTCGCGTCGAACCCGAACTCGTCGCGCACCTGCTGGCGGGCCTCGGCCGTCTCGGGGATGCCGAACGCGAAGCGGTTGGGGTCGGCGGGGTCGATCCACACCGGGTACCGGTCGCCCGCGCGGGGGATGGACACCCGGGAGACCGTGGTCGTCTTCTCGGCCTCGTAGGCCGGCCCGCCGTCCTGGGGCTCGAGCAGGAAGCGCATGCGCACGCGCGGGTTGTTGTTGACCGTGACCCCGGTGTCCTCGACCGCGATCAGGGTCCCGACGGCCTTGCGCCCGGTGGCGACCAGGGTGGTGGCGGCTGCCTGCCGCCGCCGCCCCATCAGGAGCAGGCCGAGGGGCAGGAGGGCGAAGAGCAGGAATCCCGCGCCGAAGATGAGCGGGAACCAGATGTCCCCGCCGGGGACGTCCCCGAACAGCGCGGCCGCGAGCGCGCCGACGCCCACTCCGCCGAACACGACCATGAGGGTGAGCCCCGGCATGCGGGCCATGAACCCCCCGGCCATCGGAAGGACCACCCCGAGGCCGATGAGCAGGATGTACCAGCCGGTGCCCGATGGGCACTCGCGCGCGGACTGGAACGGTCCGCCGCTCGCGCAGGTCCCGATCTGCATGACCTGGTAGATGCCGTACGCCAGCCCGGCGCCGCCGGCGAGCATGAGGACGAGGCCGGCGACCCGAAGGCCGCCGCCCGACCGCTGCTGTCCCGGGGCGCGCATCATGGACGAAACGCTACCGGTTGCCCCCGGATAGCATCGCCCGATGCCGACCTCGCCCCCGGCGCTGCTCGTGGTCCACGCCGATGACCTCGGCATGCGCTTCGGCGGCGGGCATCCGCTGGACCTGCGCCGCCACCGCCTGGCCGTCGCGCTCTGCCGCGAGGCCGGCATCCTGGACGCGCCGGGCGTCGTCGTCGAGGACGCCCCCGGGCCCCTGGACGACGACGCGCTCACCCGGGTCTTCGCGCCGGCGTTCGTCCGGGCCGCCCGCCGCTACAGCGCCGACCCGGCGCTGGCGGCCGAGTGGGAGGCCCGCCAGTGGGGCTTCGACCAGGACCTGCCGGCGTACGCCGGGATGCACGAGGACTCCGCGCGCGGGTGCGCGGCGGCGGCCGCGGCCGCCCGGGCGGTGGGCGAGGGCCGGGCACGCCGGGCGTTCGTGCCGGCCGCCGGCTCCCACCACGGGCTGGCCAACCGGGCCTGGGGGTTCGCGGTCTACAACGAGACCGCGGTCGCCGTGCGGGCGCTGCTCGACGCGGGGGCGGAGCGGGTGGCCTACGTGGACCTGGACGTCCACCACGGCAACGGCACCCAGTGGATGTTCTACGAGGACCCCCGCGTGCTCACCCTGAGCGTGCACGAGACCGGCCGGCACCTGTTCCCGGGGTCCGGCTTCGCCGGCGAGACCGGCGGGACCGGCGCCCCGGGGAGCGCGGTGAACGTGGCGCTGCCGCCCTTCGCGGGCGACGACGCCTACCGCATGGCCCTGGCCCGGGTGGTGGTCCCCGTGCTCACCGCGTTCCGGCCCGAGGTGATCGTGAGCCAGAACGGCGTCGACCACCACCACGCCGACCCGCTCTCGCACCTGCTCACCACCATGCCGCTCTACCCGGATCTCTGGCGCGGCCTGCGGGAGGTGGCCGACGCGGTGGCCGGCGGGCGCTGGGTCGCGCTCGGGGGCGGGGGCTACGACCCGTGCACCGCCCCGCCCCGGGCCTGGGCGCTGCTCGCGGCCGAGATGGCCGGCGTCGCGGTGGCCGATCCGGTCCCCGATGCGTGGCGGGCGCGCGCGCTGGCCGACGGCTGCCCGTCCCCGGCCCGCGGGTGGACCGAGGATCCCGGGCCGGCGCCCGACCCGGACCGCGACCGGCGCGCCGCCGAGGGGTCCGCGGCGGCGATCGAGGAGACCCTCGCGGCGATCGGGCGCTTCTACGGGATGGGGACCGGGTCCCGCGCGGCCACGCCGCCGTCGGCGACGTCGGCGGTCCACGCCGACCCGTCCCACCAGCGGAGCTCGTGACGGCCGTAGGGGTCGCGGTGCCAGCCGGGCGGCGGCCCGGCCAGGGCCGGCGGGGGCGGCGGGATCTCGGCCTCGGCGACGGGCTCCGGCTCGGCGCTCCAGATGGGCCCGGGCTCGAGCGCCCGGCGGAAGTCGTGGCCGCACTTGCCGCAGCTTCGCAAGACCGACTCGTCACGCCGCTCGCCGCACCCCGGGCAGAAGGTGACCAGGCCGGTGGTGTGGTGCATGCCCTGGCAGCGGGGGCAGACGAAGTCGGGGTCGAGCTTCTTGGCCCGGAAGAGCGACCCCGCGAGGGCGAAGGGGCTCGCCCCGGACGGGGTCACCATGATCCCGACCCCGCCCATCACCGCGCGCAGCTTGCGGTTGCGCTCGGCCAGGCGCTGGAAGTCGGGGTTGACGACCCGCTCGAACCGGCAGTCGCCGCACACCTGCCGCACGCGCAGGGGGAGCGAGGCGCGGATGCGGGCCTGCTGGTGCAGGAACTCGGCCACCGGCACCTCGGCCTGGGCCAGGTCCACCCGCACCACCCGGTCGCCGCGCTGGTTGACCGCGTCCTCGAGCCGGGCGGTGAGCCGCTCGACGTCGGCGGCCAGGTTGGGCGGCATGCCGCCGGGCTGGGCGGCGACCATCGCCCCGGCGGTGAGCATGCCGTGGGTGAGCGACGCGTCGATCCCGGCCCGGCCGGCCGGGGCCCGGAGCTCCAGGAGATCCAGCCCGCGCAGGGCCTTCGGCACGTTCTTGCGCGGCCCGGCGAGCGCCCGGTCGGCGGCCCCGGCGATGGCCTCGCCGGCCCGGCCTCCGGCCGCGTTGGCGTTCTCCAGCGGCGCCACGTCGCCGGTGCGGGACGCGAAGCGGCCCGGCGTGAAGGCGGCACGGTCGCCGCCCAGGCGCTCCAGGGCGGCGTCGAGGGCGTCGGTGACCTCGGTGAACACCTGGCGGTAGCGGCTGTTGATGCCCCACGTGCGGCCCAGGGGGGTGCGCCAGCGATCGGCGAGCGCGACGGCGATCCGGGTGCCGGCGCCGTCCGCCCCCTCGACGCGCACGCGTACCACGACCGGCAGGGCCTTGGAGCGCATGGAGGCGGCGGCGATCTGCGAGCCGCGGGTGGCCTCGAGGAGCGTGACCCCCTCGGCCTCCATCCGGAAGCCGAGGCGGGTGAGCGTCCTCCCGACCTCGGCGCGCACCGCCCCGGCCGGGGCGGGCACGTGGCGGTCGAGGTCGAAGGTGATCCCGGCGGACATGATGCGGGTGGCGGTCGCGGGGACGAGCGCCGTCAGGACTCGGCGCCGGAGTCGTAGGAAGAGTAATCGGTCGCCGAGGTGTCGGTGGCCGAGTAGTCCGTGGCCGAGTAGTCGGTGGCCGAGTAGTCGGTGGCCGAGTCCGCGGCGTAGGTCGCGGCGTCGACCGAGGCGGTGTAGTCGGAGTAGGAGTCGGCGGCGCTCGCGGCGGAGTCGGCGGCGCTCGCGGCGTCGTAGGCGGCGGAGTCGGTGAAGTCGGCGGCGCTCGAGGCGTAGTCGGCGGCGGTGCCGGCGTAGTTCTCGGCGGTGGCGTAGGCGCTCTCGGCGAGCTCGGGGGAGCCCTGCTCGGCCATGCGGTTGCCGTACTCGATGTACTCGTTGGCCGACTGGGTCCACTCGGCCGCGCCCTCGGCGTTCCAGCTGGCCCAGTCGAGGTCGGCCGCGGCGGAGTCGGCCACGTAGGCGGACTGGTCGGCGGCGAGCTGGGCGTCCTCGAGGGCGTTGGTGTCGACGGCGGGGACCTCGACGGCGGAGGTGTCGGCGACGGGGGTCTCGACGGCGGGGACCTCGACCGCAGGGGTCTCGACGGCGGGGACCTCGACGGCGGAGGTGTCGGCGGCGGAGGTGTCGGCGGTGTACTCGTCCCAGGTGCTCATCTTCGTTCTCCTCGGTGCGGGGTGACGGTGTGAGGGCATCCTGCCCGTCCCGGCCGCCGTTGCCACCACCCCGGCGGGGTGGACCCCGCCACCCCGGGTACGCTCCGGCCCCGGGCGAGCGGGAGGGGGCGGATGGGCGACATCTGGCTGGTGCGCCACGGCGAGACCGAGTGGTCGCGCACGGGCCGGCACACGGGCACCACCGACCTGCCGCTGACCCCCGAGGGCCGCCGTCGCGCGGCCGACGTGGCCCCCGCGCTCGCCGGGCGCGCCTTCGCGCTGGTGCTGGTGAGCCCGCTCACCCGGGCCCGGGACACCGCCGCCCTGGCGGGCTTTCCCGACGCCGAGGTGGATCCCGACCTGCGCGAGTGGGACTACGGGGCCTATGAGGGCCGCACGACGGCCCAGATCCGCGAGGAGGTCCCCGGCTGGACGGTGTGGAGCCACCCGTGCCCCGGGGGCGAGTCGGCCGGGGAGGTGGCCGCGCGCCTGGCCCGGGTGGTGGCCCGCGCCGAGGCGGCCGCCGGCGACGTGCTGCTGGTGGCCCACGGTCATTCGCTGCGGGTGCTCACGGCGGTCGCCCTCGGCCTCGCGCCCGCGGAGGGCCGCCGGTTCGCGCTCGATGTCGCCACCGTCTCGGTCATCGGGCACGAGCACGAGTACCGGGCCCTTCGCCGCTGGAACGCCCCCGCCGCGGGCTAGCGTTCGCGGCGTGCGCCCGGACCGGATCGTCCTCATCCGCCACGGCGAGACCGAGGGCAACGTCGACCCGACGCTCTTCGAGCGGCTCCCCGACCACCGTCACCGGCTGACCGCCCGGGGGCTCGACCAGGCGCGGGAGGCGGGGGGGCGCCTGCGGTCGCTCATCGGCGAGGCGCCGGTGTGGGTCTACGTGAGCCCCTACATCCGCTCCCGGCAGACGCTCGAGGCGCTCGGCCTGGGCGCCCAGACCGCCTTCGTGCACGAGGAGCCCCGGCTGCGCGAGCAGGACTGGGGCAACCTGCAGGTGCGCGAGGCCATGCAGCGCCAGCGCGAGGAGCGCGACCGGTTCGGCCACTTCTACTACCGCTTCTCCGGCGGCGAGTCCGGGGCCGACGTGTACGACCGGGTGAGCTCGTTCCTGGAGACCATGCACCGCGACTTCCAGCGCCCCGACTATCCCCGGGTGGCCCTGCTGGTGACCCACGGCCTCTGGATGCGGCTGTTCTGCATGCGCTGGTTCCACTGGAGCGTCGACTTCTTCGAGACCCTCGAGAACCCACGGCACTGCGAGGACCGGCACCTCGCCCTGGGCGAGGCGCACTACGAGCTCGACCGCCCCTTCCGCCGCTGGACCACCACCTGGCCGCCGGACCCCACCCGCTCCGCGCCGATCGAATGAGGAGGCCCATGCCCCGTCCACGCGTGATCGCCCTGGCCCTGGCCGCCGCCGCGCTTGCGGCCGGGGCCGCCGGCTGCGGCGGCTCCGATGAGGTGGTGACCCAGACCGTCACCACCCAGGCCACCACCGCGGCGCCGCCGACGACCGAGGCGACCACCGAGGCCACCACCGAGGCCACCACCGAGGAGACCCCGACCACGCTCACCGAGGCGACCACCGAGGCGACCACCGCGGCGGACACGACCGCCACCGCGGCGGCCGACGGCAGCCCCGAGGACTCGGTGCGCGCCTACCTGCAGGCGTTCGTGGACGCCGACGGGGCGACCGCCTGCGGCTACCTGACCCCGGAGGTGCGGGTGGCGCTGGCCGAGCGGGTGAGCGGGACCGCCGACGAGGGGGCCTGCCCGTCGGCCTTCGAGCTCGCGGCCAACGAGCTCACGCCCGACCAGCGTGCGGCCCTCGGCGCGGGCGAGGTGGCCCCGGCCCAGATCGACGGCGCGACCGCGACCACGACGTTCACCGTGGCCGGGGTGAGCACGCCGGTCACCCTGGAGCTGCGCGACGGGCGGTGGCTCATCAACACCCCGCCGGGGCAGGGCTGATGGGCGTCTTCGGCGTCGTGGTCGCCGGGGTCGACGGGACCCGGGCGGGCTACCAGGCCGCCCGCCAGGCCGCGCGCCTGGTGGCTCCGGGCGGGCGCCTGGTGCTCGCTGCGGTGGCCGACCCGTACCTTGCGCTCTTCAACCGCTGGGGCGCCCGCCGGCTCGTGGAGCACCCGGACCCGGCCGAGGTCACGGTGGAGGACACCCGGGAGCGTCTCGCGGCCGCCGCCCGGGAGGCGGTCGACCTGGCGTGCGCCCAGGTGGCCGGCGCAGCGCAGGCCGAGCCCCGCGTGCTGCACGGCCGCCCGTGGGAGGCGCTGCGCGACCTCGCCGTGGCCGAGGGCGCCGACCTCCTGGCGGTCGGGAGCCACGGCACCGGCCGGATGCACGGCATCGCGACGGGATCCACCGCCACCGAGCTGCTGCACGAGGCGCCCTGCTCGGTGCTGGTCGCCCGCCTGCCGTTCGACCCCGGCCGCTTCCCGGCCTCCGCGGCGGCCGGGGTGGACGGCTCCGGGGCGTCGCTCACCGCCGCGGAGGTCGCGCGGGACCTGGCCGGCCCGGGCGCGCGGGCGCTGGTGGCGCACGCCCACGCGGGCGACGGCGCCGTCGAGGCGGCCGAGGCGGCGGGGCTGCCGGTCGTGCGCACCTCGCGCCGCCCCGCCGACGCGCTGGTCGAGGCCTCCCACGGGGTCGACCTGGTGGTGGTGGGGGCCCGGGGCCTGGCCGGCGCGCGGGCCCTCGGCAGCGTGTCCGAACGGGTGGCCCACCGGGCCGAGTGCTCCGTGCTGGTGGTGCGCTCGGCCTGACCCCGGGACCCACCGCCAGAACCCGCCCATGCGCGGGCCTCGTGGTGGCGGCGGGACCGGCCGGTGAGGAGTCGGCGGGGTCATGGCGAAGAATGCCCACCATGCCCTCGACGTCGCGACGGGCGGGACCCGTGGTCTCGTTGGCGCTGCTCTGCGCCCTGGCCGCGCCGGCCCACGCCGCGTTCGTGGCCATCGACCCCGGCCACGGCGACCGCGACTCGGGCGCGGTGGGCCCGCTCGCCGCCGGGGTGGTGGCCACCGGGCTGCCCGATCGCGCCGACGACCAGGGCCGGCCGGTCATCCTGGAGAAGGACGTCACCCTCGACGTCGCGCGGCGGCTCGACGCCTGGCTGCGCCTGCGTGGCCACACCACGGTCATGACCCGCACCGGGGATCTCGCCGGCGGCGACCGGCCGTTCACCAACGTGCTCGCCGACCTGCGGGCGCGGGTGGACGTGGCGAACCGCGAGGGCGCCGAGCTCTTCGTGTCGATCCACCAGAACAGCCTCGGGCCCACCGCCACCGGCACCGAGACCTATCACTTCACCCTGGCCAGCCCCCGATCCCGGGCGCTGGCCCTGGCCGTGCAGCAGGAGGTGGTGCTCCGGCTGGGCCTGCCCGATCGCGGGGTCAAGACCGCGGGCTTCTACGTGCTCAAGCACACCCTCATGCCGGCGGTGCTGGTGGAGGGGGCGTTCCTGTCCAACCCGGCCGAGGCCGCGCTCATGGCCGACCCGGTCAACCGCCAGCGCATGGCCGAGGCCGTCGGCGCCGGGGTGGAGCGCTACCTCGACGGATCGGCCACCCCGCCGGGGCCCGACCCGGAGTCCCGGCGCGCCGCCGCGCCCATCGTGGGCCGCTACTGGGTCACCGCCGGGGTGTTCGCCGACCGCGCGGCGGCCGAGCGCCGGCGCGCGGAGCTCAGGAGCCGCGGCGTGGTGGCGGTGACCCGGATGCGGCACTCGGCGCGGCTCGGGCAGCGCGTGGCCCACGTGGTCACCGGCTACTACGCGCTGCTCGGGGAGGCGCGCGCCGAGCGCGAGGTGCTGATCGGCCTCGGCTATCCCGGCAGGGTCAACTCCGCCCCGCCGCCCGGGGCGGTTCTCACCGGCCCGGGGTAGCCGCCCGGGTACCCTGCCCTGCGCGGCAGCCGACCGGGAGGCGGGATGGACGGGATCGGGGTGGTGCGGGCGCTGACCGGGCTGGCCTGTGCGGCCATCGCGGTCGCGATCGGGCTGCAGGCCCTGGGTGAGCGGGCCGTGCGCGGCCGGCGCCGCTGAGCGACGAGGCCGCCCGGACGCTCCTGGCCCGGCCCCCGCGCCCACCGCGCGAGCCGGGCCGCTTCAGCGCCGACTCGCCCGTCGCCGGCCCGGGTGTCTACCCGCAGGGGCCGCCCATGCGGCCGGCCCGGGGCCCGGCCTGGGACGCGGTCCGCGCCCGTGCCGTGCTCCCCCGCGACGCCGCGGACCGGTTCGACGAGCCGGCGCTCGTCGCCTGCGCCCCCGACCCCGGGGTCCGCGCCGCGCTGCTCAGCCTCACCGGCACCTCGGGAGCGGCCCTGGTCGGGCTCGCGGCCGCGGGCGGGGCACCGCCGCTCGGCCGCGGGCCGCTCGCGAGCCCCGGGCGGGTGATCGGCCCCGGCCCGGCCGGCGAGCGGTGGGTGAACGAGCGCTACGGCGCCGAGCACCCCGCGCTGGTCGCCCCCTCCCTGGTGCACGCGCTGCTCGCCGGCCCCGAGCCCCGGGGGCACGACGAGGAGGCCCTGCTGCACGCGCTGCTCGCGCTCGTGCATCTGGAGATCGTGCTTCGCGATCCGCCCCTGGCCGCGCTCGGCACCGAGCTCTGCCGCCGGCAGAACAGCCTGGCCCTCACCCTGTTCAACTCCCGCCCCCCGGGGGGCTGGGGGCTTCGCATCGTGTGCCCCGACGGCCCGGGCACGATCCCCGGCGGCGCCCCGCGCATGCAGAGCCCCGACTTCTGGAGCGTGCCG
>JALOLS010000076.1 GCA_025455865.1 Thermoleophilia bacterium | reverse complement strand
CCACCCGCCCTCCGACGCCCTCGAGAACGCCGAGGCCCGGGCGGCCGTCGCGGCGCTCAGCAGCCTCATGAAGGGCAGGCCGAACCTCTCCGACCCCGGTGTGCAGGACACGCTCGCCCGCATCTACCTGCCGGTCTTCCGTGCCGTGGCGCGCAACATGAAGCTCGCCGAGAGCGACGATGCGCTGCTCGAGCCCGCGCTTCGCGACGCGCTGACGCTCGACCGCGAGCTGGGCTTCATCAACCCCGTGGAGCGGCGCGCCTTCGAATGGGTGCCGCCCAAGACCCGCTCGAAGGCGCTCGAGAAGGCACTGGGCGCCTTCCGCGACCAGATCGCCGCCTCGGTGAGGTACCGGGCGCTCGACACTGCCTACGACCGATCGGTCGCCGCCTGCGCCGCGCACGACCTCACGAAGCTCGCGCGAATGCTGACCATCGACCGCTGGCGCCAGTTGCTCGGCGGCGAGAGCCGCGGGCTGCGGGACCTGGCTGCGTGCATGACGTTTCGCCTGGAGGCGGTGACGCGCTTCGACGACGAGTGGACGGATCTCGGCATGAACCTCGAGTCCTGTCGCGCGCCGACGACCGAGCACAAGTCGATGAGGGTCGAGACCCTGATCCCACTCACCGCCGTGGAGGAATCCTGGAAGGGCCGCGTCGTCACGCTCGAGGGCACCGCAGGGTCGACCTTCGGCGACCTCTCGTGGACCCGCGACATGCCCTCCGACTGCTGGCCGGACCCGGGGACCCTGGTCAAGGACCGGACGTTCCCCGGCCAGGTCCGCGCCCAGGTGACGATCCGCATCCCCGAGCAGCAACCGGCGGGCGGTCTCCCGCCGCTCGCGACGACCGCGCCCGCGCCCGAGCTGGTCTCGGTCATCCTCACGCCCGGCGACTCGACCGCGACGTGGCGGGTAGAGGGGACGACGTTCCCCGTGGCGGCCCCCGATGAACCCAGCCTCTACCGTGACGGCTGGCGGATGGGCCACGCCGCCGAGCGGCAGGGTGACCAGGACGTCTATCTCATCGCCGGCTGGCTCCCCGGATCCGACGACGCGGTCTGGACGACGACCGTCGGAACCTCCACGACGTACGCGTCGTCGCTCGGGAGCGGCGGACACACCCACAGGATCGGGACCCACTGGCAGGGCACGATCACCGAGGCCTCGAGCTTCACCATCCGCCACGCCGCGCCGGCGTGAGGCGAGCTTGACCGGGGCGAGGGGCGAGCGGGCTGTGCGGGCAGAGTGAGCCCGCTCCAGCCGCCCTCCCGCCACGCCAGGGCTGAGCGGGACGCGGCCAGTGCCCTCAACGGCATGCGGAACCCGCGCTGCCGCCTGGAGGGCAGGCGGAAGGTGCAGGTATCCAGGCCGGGCCGCGCCGGCGGCGGGAGGCCCCGTGACGGCGAAGGGCCTTGCAGATGGTCGACCGCCGATGCCCGACCAGGCCGGCCGGCCGGGCGGGCCGGGCCCAGGTTGGTCCGCTCCCTCGCGGCGAGGATGGCCTGCTCCCGCTCGCCCGACGGTCTCCACGGGCAGTTGCGCGGGGTCGGGGCCGCGGTCACCCAGACAGGTGTTCATGAAGAGCGTGGGCCTTCCGCCCAGGTCCCCACCGCCGCGGGAATCATCCCGGATGAACGTCGTCGCTCCGCCTTCTCGACCGCTCCGGACGCCCATAGCGTGTCGTTCGAGGCACGTCGAGGAGGAGGGCGGTCCTGGGCCCGGCCATCCGAGGGGACGGCGGCGAGGGCCGCCCCACGCCCGCGGCGGCCGGCGACGGGCGCCCGGCGCCGTTCCTGCCGGCGCGGCGGGGGCCGCTCCTGACCCGTGTGCTCCCCGTCGCGGCGCTGCTCCCGGGCTACCGCCTCCCGCGCGCCCGGCGGGACGTCGTGGCGGGGGTGACGGTCGCGGCCCTCTCGGTCCCCTCGGGGATGGCCTATGCCGAGGTGGCGGGTGTGCCGCCGGTGAACGGCCTCTACGCCCTGCTGCTCCCGGCCGTCGCCTATGCGTTGCTCGGGTCGTCGCGACAGCTCGTCGTCGGCCCCGAGGGCTCGATCGCCACCCTCGTCGCCGCGGCCGTCCTCCCGGTCGCCGCCGCGGGCTCCGCGGACGCCGCCGAGCAGGCGGCCATGCTCGCCATCCTCGTCGCGATCTGCTTCGTGGCCGCCTGGGTGCTGCGCCTGGGGTGGGTCGCGGACTACTTCTCGCGGCCCGTGCTGGTCGGCTACATCCACGGGGTCGCGGTGGTGCTGATCGCCGGGCAGCTCGGGAAGCTCCTCGGCCTCTCCATCGACGCCGACCAGCCCCTCGGCCAGCTGTGGGAGGCCGCCACCGAGCTCGGAGGCGTCAGCGGCGCGACCCTCGCGGTCAGCGCGGCGTCGCTGGCGGCCCTCCTCGGCCTCCGGCGGGTCGTGCCCAGGGTGCCGGCGGCGCTGATCGTGGTCGTCGTGGCGATCGGCATCTCATGGGCCGTCGACCTCGCCGCGCGCGGGGTCGCGATCGTGGGGCCGATCCCCTCCGGGCTGCCGAGCGTCGCGGTGCCGGGGCCGGGGCTGGCCGACGCCGTGCGGCTCGTGCCCGCGGCGCTCGGCATCTTCCTCGTCTGCTTCGCGGACGAGATCCTCACCGCCCGCTCCTTCGCCGGCCGGCACGGCCAGAGCGTGCGCGGCTCGCAGGAGCTGCTCGCGATGGGTGCTGCCAGCGCGGCGGCCGGGTTCACGCAGGGATTCCCGGTCGGTGCGAGCGGCTCGCGTACGGCGGTGAGCGACGACATGCGGGTCCACAGCCAGATCGCCGGCCTCGTCGCCGCCGGGTCGGTGGCCGCGATCCTGCTGTTCCTCACCGCGCCGGTCCAGTACCTGCCGAAGGCGGTGCTGGGCTCGGTCATCGTCTTCGCCGCGCTGGGGCTCGTCGCACCGGCGGCGTGGAGGGCCCTCGCCGCCGTCGACCCGGTCGAGGTGGCGATCGCCGCCGTCACGGCGGCGTGCGTCGTCGTCTTCGGCGTCCTGGAGGCCCTGGTGGTCGCGGTGGGCCTCTCGGTGATCGACACGGTCCGCCGCAGCGCCCGGCCCCACGACGCGGTGCTGGGCTGGGTCGAGCGCCTCGGGCGCTACGCCGACGTCGCGCTGCATCCGTCCGCGCGGGTGACCCCGGGCGTGGTCGTCTACCGCCTCGACGACCGGCTCTTCTTCGCCAACGCGCGCTACGTCACCGCACGCGTGCACGAGGCGATCCGGGGGGCGAGGGATCCGGTCGCCTGCCTCGTCCTCGACGCGGAGGCGATCGTGCACGTCGATGCGACCGGCCTCGAGGCGCTCTCCGCGCTGGCCGAGGGGCTGCGCCAGGGGGGGATCACCCTCGTCGTCGCCCGGCTGCGGACGCGGATGGAGGAACGCCTCGCGGCCGCCGGCGTCCTCGCGGCGATCGGCCCCGAGCACCTGTACCCGACGGTGAGCGCGGCGGTGGACGCGTTCGCGGCCCCCCTCGCCTCCGCGCCCGGCGGGCCCGATCCGGGGGGGCCGGCGTGACCGGCGCGTCGCACGGCGCTGCGGCCCGCATCATGGGACGGCGCTGGATCGTGTGGACCGTCCTCGGCGTCGCCCTCGCGCTCCTGCTGGCCTCGTCGCTCAGCGTCTGGGTCAAGCGCCAGGCCCTCGAGACGGACAACTGGGTGGAGGCCTCCACCCAGCTCCTCCAGAACGACGAGGTGCGTGAGGCGGTCGCGGTCGAGCTGGTCGATGCCCTCTTCTCCGCGACCGACGTGGAGGCCCAGCTTCAGGAGGCGCTGCCGTCGGAGCTCGAGGCGCTGGCCGGACCCGCCGCCGGCCTGGTGTACTCGGCCGCCCTGACGGCGGCGGAGGAGCTGCTGCAGCTGCCGGCGACCCAGGCCCTCTGGGAGGAGGCCAACCGCCGGGCCCACGAGCGCCTCGTCGCGATCCTCGAGGGCGACGAGGACGGGGCGGTCCAGGCCGACGACGGCGGCGTCGTGCTCGACCTCCAGGAGCTCGTGGTGCGCCTGGCCGAGCAGCTCGGCGTCGAGGTGACCCCCTCCGACTCCGAGGCCGGCCAGATCACGATCGTGCAGTCCGACCAGCTCGCCGCCGCCCAGACCGCGGTCCAGGCGCTCGAGATCCTCTCGGTCCTGACCTTCCTCGCCGTGCTCGTCCTGCTCGTGCTGGCGGTGGCACTGGCACGGGGCTTCCGGCGTGAGGCCCTGCGCGCCCTGGCGCTCGGCGTGACCGGGATCGGGATCGTCCTGCTGGTCGTGCGCCGCCTCGTCGGTGAGGTCGTCGTCGACAGCCTCACCACGGCCTCGACGCGCGAGTCCGGCTCCGCCGTGTGGGCCATCGGCACGAGCCTGCTGGGGGATCTCGCCCTCGGGCTCGTCGTCCTCGGGCTCGTGCTGCTCGCCGGCGTCGTGCTGGCCGGCCCCACCCGCTGGGCCACCGCCCTGCGCCGCGGCGTCGCACCGGCGGTCCGGGCCCACCCGCCGCTGATCCACGCGGTGGTCGCCGGCGTCGTCCTGCTGCTCCTGCTCTGGGGGCCCGACGCCGGAGGCCGGCGCCTGTTCGCCGTACTGCTCCTCGCCGCCCTCGCCCTGACCGGCGCGGAGATCCTGCGGCGCCAGATCCTGCGGGAGTCGTCATCTGCGGGCGACCGGCCCGGCCCGCCCTGAGGGCGGCCCTGGGTCGGCCCGACCCGGCCCGCGCATCGGCGCAGGCTCCCGGGTGAGCCGACGACGCGGGCACCGGCGCTCGCCATGCCCTCAACGGGATTCGAACCCGTGCTGCCGCCTTGAAAGGGCGGAGTCCTAGGCCGCTAGACGATGAGGGCGGGCCCGCCCGGACGGGCGGCGCCCACGATAGCGGCCCGGTGGTGGCGCGCCGTCAGGCGGCGACGGGGCGCCGGCCGGCGCCGGCCGGAGCCGGGGGCCGGCAGCGGGGGCACGGCGACCAGTGGGAGGCCAGATAGCGCCAGGGGCCGTGGATGGTGTCGCGGATGCCCGCCTGGCCGCGCCGGGGGGCCTCGGGGCAGCCCAGCCGGTGGTAGTGGCCGAAGCCGCCGCGGCTGTAGTGGGCGACGACGCCCTCGGACTCGGGGTCGCGGTGCGGGGCGGGGTGATGGTGGCTCATGCTCAGCGTCTCGTCCTTCCTGCTGCGCGGCCGGGTGCCGCGCCGGGGGTGTTCGGTCCCGTCGTGTCTCTTCCTCTTCGACGCTAGCGCGGGATTCCTGACGGTGCGTGAATCCCCGGTAAACGCTTTCGTCACATCCCCGGCCCGCGCCGGCCCGCGCCGGACCGCCGGAGGCGCGACCACATGCGCGATCGGGCGAGCACGTCGGGCGGG
Source organism: Thermoleophilia bacterium (assembly GCA_025455865.1). Classification (GTDB taxonomy): domain Bacteria; phylum Actinomycetota; class Thermoleophilia; order Miltoncostaeales; family Miltoncostaeaceae; genus JALOLS01. The sequence goes on along the minus strand of JALOLS010000076.1, from coordinate 19,551 downwards.
GCGTCGGGGTCGTCGGCGGGCGGCTCGGCGCGCACGGCGATGACCGGGATCGGCCCGGTGGGCTGCTCGGAGAGGTCGGGGTCGTCCACCGCGCGGCCCGCGCGGGGCCGGCCCACGCCCGAGTGGCGGAGCGCCCGCACCACGGCGATCGCGCGCTGCGCGGCCGCCTCGTCGGGACTCATCGGGGTCTCGGGCTCGGCGTCGGGCGCCGCGATCCCCACCAGCGGCGCGGCCAGGCGCGCGCGGCAGGCGGGGCAGAGCGTCCCGGTGGCGACCGGGGCCCGGCACGCCTCGCACCGGCGCAGGCCGACCGAGAGGCGCAGCACCCCCTGGCGCACCATCTCGCCCACCCGGGGCGCGGGCAGGTGGCAGCGGTGCATGACGTCGGCCACCCGGGCGTCGACCACCCGCTCCAGGTAGGCCCGGACCGCGGCCACGTCGGGGTCGCCGGACCCGGCGGCGGCGGGCCCCAGGCGGACCCGGCTCTTCAGCGTCACGCGCACGATGGGCGTATCGGCGCGCCGGGGGCCGAGCCGAGCGACGGGGCACGTGACGGGCGTCCCGGCGGCGGCGGATGACCGGGTGATGGCGACGCGTCCAGGCCAACGACGATGATGGGGGCCGAGATGGCTCTCAGGCTCCCCATGCCCGGTCGCGCCCGCGCCGCCCGGCCCGACCTGGCCGTGGTGGCCGAGCAGCACCTGGGCACCGTCGTGCGCTACCTGACCGGCATGGTCGGCGACCCGGTGCTCGCGGAGGACCTGGCGGCGGCGACCTTCGAGACCGCGGTGCGCACCTGGTCCCGGTATGACCCCGAGCGGGCGAGCCCGGCGGTCTGGCTCTGCCAGGTGGCCCGCAGCCGCGCGCTGGACCACTTCCGCCGGGAGGGGCGCCGGCGCGCCCGGGAGACCCGCTACGCGAGCGAGACGCCGCTCCACGACCCCGGCCCGGCCGAGCCCGGCGGCCTCTCGGCGCCCATGCGCGCGGCGCTCGCCCGCCTGAGCGACGCCGAGCGCGAGGCCGTGGCCCTGCGCGTGATCCTCGGCCTGGACACCGCCGAGGCCGCGCAGGTGCTCGACATCAGCCCGACCGCCTGCTCCAGCCTGCTGCACCGGGCGCTCACCAAGCTCCGCCGGGAGGTGGGCGATGCGCGAGGATGACGCCGTGGACCCCCGCCGCACCGATGACCTGGTCGACGGCCGCGACGGGCCGCAGGATGAGGAGGAGCGCGCGCTGCTCGCGATGGCCGAGGCCATCCGCGCCGATGCCGCCGTGGTCGCGCCGTCGCCGTCGCTGCGCGCGCAGGTGCGCGAGACGGTCCGCCCCGCGCGCCGGCGCCGGCGCCTGGCCTTCACCCTGGCCCCGGTCGCCGTGGTGGCCGCGGCCACGGTGCTGGTGGTCGTCGCGGTGACCGGCGGCGACGGCGGCGCCCCGCCGGCCGCGCCGCCCCCCGCCGGGGAGGCCGGGGTCGCCGACCGCGCCGCGTCCCCGCCCGCCGCCGCGGCGGCGCCCGAGGCCGCGCCCCTCCCGGCCACCGGCCCGCCCACCGTCGAGCCCGGGCGGGGCATCGGCGCGGTCACGCTGGGGGCGCCCGCCGCCGGCCTCGCCCGCCCCGCGGGCGTCGGGGTGCGGGTCGGCGCCGACGGCCGGGTGGCCGAGGTGAGGAGCGCGGACCCGGCCATCCGCACCGCCCGGGGCATCGGCGTGGGGACCCCCGCGGCCGACGTCGTGCGCCTGCTGCCCGGCGCGACCTGCACCGCGAGCGTGTGCCGGGCGCCGGGGATCGTGCTGGAGGTCACCGACGGGCGGGTGAGCGTCGTCCGCGTCCTGCCCCTGCCCTGAGCGATGATTGACGCTGGACGTCAAGCCGGGGCCGCCAGCGGACGAGAAGGCCCCTGATGCACCGGCACGCCACCTCCGTGCCCGCCCAGGCGGGCCTCGCCCGGATCGCCACCGCCGTGGTCGAGGGCGCCCCCCCGCCCCGGGTGCTGGCGCTGGTCGCCCAGACCGCGGCCGAGCGCCTGGGGGCGGACCGCGCGAGCCTCGTGCGGGTGGAGGGCGGCCGCCCCGTGACCCAGGCCGTGGCCGGCGCCGCCCGGGCGGTGGGCGCCACCGCGCTCGGCCCGGCCGCCCAGGCCGTCGCGGCGGCCGGCGGGGTGCGCCTGGTGCCGGCCGGCGGGCGCTGGCAGGGCGCGGCCGGCATCCGCGGCGAGGCGGGCGCGTGGGGGGTGCTCCAGGCCGCCGGCCCCGGGCCCCCGCCGCCGGGCGCCGAGGCGACCCTGGCGGACCTGGCCGAGGCCGCGGCCATGGCCGTCGCCGCCATCGCGAGCCGCGAGCGGGCCACCACCGATGCCCTCACCGGCCTGCCGAACCGCCGCGCCTTCGACGAGCGGCTGGAGGCCGAGGTGGCCCGCGCCGGCCGCTACGGGCGGGCGCTCTCGCTGGCCCTGCTCGACCTGGACCGCTTCAAGGCGGTCAACGACCGCTTCGGCCACCTGGGCGGCGACGCGGTGCTGCGCGGGGCGGCCGCCATCCTGGCCGCCCGGGCCCGGGTGGGGGAGGTGGTGGCCCGCTTCGGGGGCGAGGAGTTCGCCTGGATCCTGCCCGAGGCCGATCTCGCGGCCGCCTTCGCCGCGGCCGAGCGCGCCCGCGCGGCGGTCGCCGCGGCCGAGGTCCCGCCCGCCGGGCGGGTCACGATCTCGGCCGGCGTGGCCTCGCTGGTGCCCGGCCGGTCCGCCGCCGACCTGCTGGCGGCGGCCGACGCCGCGCTCTACGCCGCCAAGGAGGGGGGCCGCGATCAGGTGCGCGCGGCGGAGTCCGGCAGCCCGCCGGCTCGGGCGCCCCGGCGCGGCGGGGGCATCGGGCCGCTCGGGCACCGCTACCTGCGCGCCGCGCTCGCCACCGACGAGACGGCGCTCCGGGCGGTGGCCGACGAGGCGGGCGCCGCCGGGCCGGTGGCGCTCTATGACCGCCTGCTCGTCCCGGTGATGACCGAGGTCGGCGACGGATGGGAGGCCGGGCGCATCTCGGTGGGCCAGGAGCACCTGGTGACCGGCCTCTCCGAGCGGCTGGTGGCCGAACGCCGGCCCCGCCCGGACGCCCAGGCCCCGCCCGCGCTGATCGCCTGCGCCACCGGGAACGCCCACCGGGTGGGCCTCGCCGCCACCGCCGAGATCCTCGCCGCGGCGGGCTGGCGGCCCCTGGTGCTCGGCGCCGACACCCGCGGCTGGTCGGCGTCTCGTGCGGGAGCGGCGCCGACCTCGATCTCATCGAGGCGCAGGTGCCCGCGCTCGCCGGCGCCCTGCCCGGCGTGGCGATCCTGATCGGCGGGAACGCGGTGACCCGCGCCCCGGGCTGGCGGGCCCCGGCCCCGGCCCGCCCCGTGCGCACGGCGGCCGAGACCCTGGCCGCCGCGCGGTGGCTGCGCTCAACCCTGGGCTGAGCCCTCCACCAGGGCCTTGAGGCCGGCGAGCGCCTCGCGCTGGCGGTCGGCCAGGCGCGCCTCCATGTCCACCCCGGGGTCCCGGTGGACGGCGTGGGTGCGCCAGACCACCCGGGCGCCGTCGCCGTCGGGGACCACGGTGAAGCTCGCGCGGTGCTCACGCAGGGGGAGCCCGCCGGTGACGGTGTACGCGTAGCTCATCCCGGCGTCGTCGCGCTCCAGCAGGCGCTCCTGCAGCACCACCCCGTCGGCCCGCTCCAGCGTGCGCACATCGCCGGCGACGGTGCTGCGCACGTAGGTCGGGTACCAGCGCGGCACGGCCTCCGGATCGCCGATGACCGCCCACACCGCCGCCGCCGGGGCCTCGATCCGGACCTCCACCGCGAACGTCTCGCCCATCCCGTCCTCCCCTATCCGATCGACCGGCGCAGCGCGAGCACCCGGGCCACCGCGGCGCGGAAGTCCGCCCGCGGCAGGGCGCCGGACCCGTAGGCGCGCGCGAGGGCGTCGACCGCCTGGCCGGCGGTCGTCTCGGTGCCCGCGTACAGCAGCAGGTCCGCACCGGCGCCGGCCGCGCGGCGCGCCACCCGGGCGGTGTTCCCGTAGGGGGCGATGGCGGGGGTGTCGAGGGCGTCGGTGATCGTGACCCCGCCGAAGCCCAGGCGCCCGCGCAGCTCGGAGCGCGCGATGCGCGGTGAGAGGGTGGCCGGCCGGACCGGGTCGAGCGCCGGGTAGACGGCGCTGCTCAGCATCACCAGCCGCACCGCGCGCCGCTGGATGGCCGCCCGGAAGGGGGCCTCGTCCACCCGGCGGAGCGTCGCGAGCGACACGCCGATCCGCACCGCGGCGTCGTCGGTGTTCACCGGGGCGGCGCCGAGGCCGGGGAAGTGCTTGGCGGTGGCCGCGACCCCGGTCGCCTCGAGCCCCTGGGCGAACGCCACGCCCATGCGGGTGACCAGCGCCGGTCGGCCGCCGAAGGCCCGGCCGGTGCGGTCCATGGTGGTCCCCGGGCGGGCCACGTCCAGGACCGGGGCCAGGTTCACGTTGGCGCCGGCGGCCCGCAGCAGGCGTCCGGTGGCCCGGCCCTCCCCGGCGGCGAGCGCGCGCCGGCCGGTGCGGCCCATCGCGGCGGCCGAGCGCGTCGGCGGCCCGGGCAGGCGCTTCACCAGGCCCCCCTCCTGGTCGACCATGACCAGGAGGGGCGGCAGGCCGCGGGGCCGGGGCTCGGCCTGCAGGCGGCGGACCATCCGGCGGGTCTGGGCCACGCTCCGCACGTTGGCGCCGAACAGGATGACCCCGCCGATCTCGCCCCGGCGCACCCGGGCGAGCAGGGACCCCGGCGGCGTGGTCCCGGCGAAGGGCGTGACCACCCGCTGCCCGGCGAGCTGGCGGGCGGTCAGGTCGGCCGGCGCGGGTCCGGGCACCGCGGCGAGCGCCGCGGCGATCAGCGGCGCGATCACGCGGTGATCTCGACCGGGGTGCCGGGCCGCAGCGTGCGGTAGAGCGACTCGAGCACCTCATCGCCCACCACCACGCAGCCGAAGCTGGCCTCCCGGCCGAGCCGGGCGTCGGCGTCGGCCGCCCCGTGGATGGCGCTCTGGCCCTGGCCGCCGTCGAAGTCGGTGAGGGTGGGGGAGTAGGCGGTGAGGGTCAGCACGTACCGGCCGTAGGCGCCCAGCCGGTCCGGGGGCGAGGGGACGAGGTCCTCGATCGCGAAGCGCCCGACCGGCGTCGGCGTGCCCGGGCGGCCGATGGCCGCGCTCCAGGTGCCCACGCGCTCCCCGCCGCGCCAGACCTCCAGGCGGCGGGCGGCCAGGCTCACCTTGACCCGCAGCGGTGTCGCGCTCAGGCGCACGCTGCGGCGGGGCACCCAGACCGCGGTGCCGTTGGGGCGCATCGCGAGCTGCACGCGCACCCAGCCGCGGCCCTGGGCGTCGCGGTAGGCCCCGGTCACCATCAGCCCCGCGCGGCGGCGCGAGTAGGGGGTGCGGGGCTCGATCCACGCCCAGGCCGGCGCCGAGACGCTCGGGGCCGACCGCCCGCGGACCGCCCGGGGCAGGCCGGCCGTCCAGCTCACGGTCCCGCCGCGATCGTCCAGGCGCACCGGGCCGGGCGCCGGCCGTGGCGCGGGCGGCGGGGCCGGCGCGGTCCGGTCCGGCGGCGGGGCGGGCCGCTCAGGCGGCGCCTGGTCGGACCCGCCGCAGCCCGCGAGGACGACGGCGATCGCCGCGGCCGGCGCGGCGAGACGGATGAGGAGGCCCGGCGGCACGAGGGCTCAGGGTACCGCCGGGCCGGTCCCGCGCTACCTGGCGCGGATGGTCCCCTTCATGCCGGCCTGCGCGTGGCCGGGCACGGTGCACAGGTAGTTGTAGCTCTTGCCCTTCCTCAGCGTGACGGTGATCCGGCCCACGCCGCCGTTCAGGACCGGGGCGAAGCGCTTGCCGGCCATCGCGAAGTTGTGGGGGGCCTGGCCGGTGTTGCGCATCACGAACGTGTGCGTGCCCGCGGGCACCGTCTTCGGGACGCCGCGGAAGAACAGGTCGCCGGCGGTGATGTTGTACGTGCGCGCCATCGCCGGGCTGGCGGCGGCGGCGAGGCCGCCGACGCAGACGGCGGTGAGCACGAGGGCGCGCGAGCGCTTGGTCACGGTGGGGGTGTCCTTTCATCGGTCCCGGGTGGGACGGGGCACGATCAGCGGGACTGAGCCTATGCCCGCATCAGGTGTGCGGGCAAGTACCCAGGCCAGACCGCCGGGGCATCCGGGTTTGTCCGTATATCGGCCCAGAAGATCCCCGGATGAGCAGCAGGGCCGCGGCGTGCGACCGTCCGGTCCGTGGCGACCCTGGCCGTCCCCGTCCCGACGAACCCGCGACCGATGGGCGCGCCCGGCCCGGTGGCCTGGGACCTGGCCCGCCAGCCCATCGTGGTCGCCTGGGAGGTCACCCGCGCCTGCGGCTACCGCTGCCTGCACTGCCGGGCCGACGCGCAGCCGCGACCGCTCCCCGGGCAGCTCGACCACGACGAGTCGCTCGCCCTGGTCGACGCGCTGGTGCCGTTCGCCGGATCGATCCTGGTGCTGACCGGCGGCGACCCGCTGCTGCGCGACGACCTGGAGGACATCGTGCGCCGCGCCCGCTCCCGGGGGCTGCGGGTGGCGCTCACCCCGAGCGCGACGCCCCGGGTGACCGAGGAGCGCCTCGCCACCCTGCGGGATGCCGGCCTGGGGCAGGTCGCGATCTCGCTGGACGGGGCCAGTGCCGCGTCCCACGACGGCCTGCGCGGCATCCCGGGCTCGTTCCGGCGCACCCTGCGCATCCTCACCCGGGCCCGCGGCCTGGGGTTCCCGGTGCAGGTCAACACCACGATCACCCGGCGCAACGTGGCCGACATCGACCGGATGGCCGACCTGGTGGCCGGGGTCGACGCCGCGGTCTGGAGCGTGTTCTTCCTGGTCCCGACCGGGCGCGGGAGCCGGCGCGACATGCTCGACCCCCACGCCCACGAGCGGGCGCTCAGGCACCTGGCGCGCCTGCACGCGAGCGTGCCCTTCCGGATCAAGGTCACCGCGGCGCCCCCCTTCCGGCGGGTGATGGCCCAGCGCGGGGCGCCCACCCCGGACCCGGTGGGCCTGGCCAACGACGCCAAGGGCTTCATGTTCATCTCCCACTCGGGCGACGTCTGCCCGAGCGGCTTCCTTCCCCTCGCCGCCGGCAACGTGCGCGAGACGTCCCCGGTCGCGCTCTACCGCGACTCGGAGCTCTTCCGCTCGCTGCGCGACCCCGACGCCCTGCGGGGCAAGTGCCGCGCCTGCGGCTTCCGGCGGGTGTGCGGCGGCAGCCGCGCCCGCGCCTTCGCGCTCACCGGCGACCCGCTCGCCGCCGACCCGACCTGCATCTTCCGACCGGAGCAACCGTGCTGAACGTGACCGCGCTCCTCGGGCGCCCCTCCGAGACCGACTCGCTCCGCTACGGCCGCGGCAGCCGCCTGCGCTCCGGCGCCGAGCGCCGGCCGGTGGTGGTGTGGAACTGCACCCGCCGCTGCAACCTCGCCTGCCGCCACTGCTACTCGGACTCCGACGCCCATCGCCACCCGGAGATGACCACCGAGCAGGCCATGGCGTTCATCGAGGACATCGCGGCGTTCGGCTGCCCGGCGCTCCTGCTCTCGGGCGGCGAGCCGCTCATCCGGCCCGACGTGTTCGACCTGATGGGCCACGCCCGGGACCGGGGCCTCGCGGTGACCATCTCGAGCAACGGCACGCTGATCGGCGAGGAGTCGGCCCGGCGGATCGCCGACCTCGGGGTCCGCTACGTCGGCGTGAGCATCGACGGCATCGGCGCGGTCCACGACGCCTTCCGCGGCCGCCGGGGGGCCTTCCGGCGCACCATCGCGGGCATCCGCTTCCTCAAGGAGGCCGGCGTCCGGGTGGGGATCCGCGTGACGCTCACCCCGACCTCGATCCCGTCGCTCGGCGCGCTCTTCGACCTGGTCGAGGAGGAGCGCATCGACCGGGCCTGCTTCTACCACCTGGTCCCGGCCGGCCGCGGGGTGCAGGAGGTGGCCCTCGACCGCGAGACCGAGCGGGCGGCGCTGGAGCGCATCTTCGACTGGGCCGAGGACCTGATCGAGCGCGACGTGCCGGTGGAGGTCTTGACCGTCGACAACTACTCCGACGGCGCGGCGCTCTACCTGCGCGCGCTGCGCGAGGACGCCGACCTGGCCGAGCGCATCCACGACGCGCTCTCCTGGAACGGCGGGGCCGGGAACGCGTCCGGCCGCGGCCTGGCCGCGGTGGACTGGGAGGGCCGCGTGCGCCCCGACCAGTTCTGGGGCGGGCCGTACATGGGCAACGTCTGCGACCGGCCGCTCTCGGAGATCTGGACCGACCCGGGCGCGGACCTCGAGGCCCTGCGGACCCGGCGGGAGCGCCTGCACGGGCGCTGCAGCGAGTGCCGGTTCCTGGACTACTGCGGCGGCGGCCTGGGCTCGCGGTCGCTGGCGGCGGCCGGCGACCTGGACGCCTCCGACCCGGGGTGCGTGCTGAGCGACCTGGAGGTCATGGGGGCGGCGGTCGCGGGGTAGGGGCCTGTCAGAGAAGTGTCCGTGGGCACGGATCTGCCGAGGGAATTCTCACTCCCGAGCGCCGGGCCTGGTGCTTGGACAGGCTCCTCGCGCCTGCGGCCGGTTCCGCCGGCGCGCGCGGGGTTGCCCGCGCCCGCCCGTCCGCAATAGGGTCGGCCCATGCGCCGAGCCGCCGCCGCCCTGAGCGCCCTGGCCGGGCTGGCCCTGCCCGCCGGCGCCGCGGCCATCCCCTTCGGGGCCAACCTGGACCGTCCCGCCAACAGCCGCGTCGACTGCACGCTGCTGCCGTTCGGGTTCTTCGCGAGCCCGACCAACGTCACCACCTGCACCTGGACCGCCATCGGCCGCCTCGGGGACTTCTCCGAGGGGCTGAACGTGCCGGCCGGGCGCGGCACGATCACCGCCGTCCGGGTGCGGGTGGGCCCGGTCACCGGCCCCATGCAGGCCGTCGTGTTCCGGTCGCTGCGCAACCCGCTGAGCACGACCCCGCCGGTCTGCTGCCAGGTCGTCGGCCTCTCGCCGGTCTTCACGCCGGCGCCGAACGCGGTGACCACCGTGCAGGTCGCCTTCCCGGTCGTGAACGACCGGGTGGTCGAGCCGGGCCTCGAGGCGCTGCGCTTCGACACCCTCGCGCTCTCGGTGCTGGCCCCGGGCGTGCCCATCCCGGCCCACGACACCGGGAACTACGACCCGTCCACCGCGCAGGGCGGCCTGGGCTTCTACCCGGCGCTCACCCGGATCGGCGAGGAGCGGGTGGGGCCCGCCGGGCTCGGCGGCTACCAGCTCCTGGTGAGCGGCGAGTGGGTGCCGGCCCCGGAGGGGACCCAGGGGGTCGACCCCGCGCTCGGCGGCCCCGGCGGGGTGAGCCCCGCCGCGGTGCGGCTGGTGCAGCCCGCGGTGTCGGTGGCCGGCCCGGTGGCGACCCTCGGCCTCACCTGCGGGCCGGCCGCGCCCTGCGTCGGGCTGGTGCGGCTGCAGTCGGCGCCCGGCGCCCGGCAGGGGGCGCAGGTGGCCGGCGCGCGGGTGGTGACCTACGCCACCGGCCGGTTCCGGATCGCGCCCGGGGCGACCGGGCGGGTGCGATCCCGCCTCTCGTCGGCCGGCCGGAGCCTGGTGCGCCGCACCCCGCGGGCGCGGGTGTGGGCCAACGTCACCATGGGGGGCCGGCTCGTGTCCTCCACCCGCGTGCGCCTGCGCTGATCACCCCCCGCATCGCGCCGCCGGCCCACGCGGCGCCGGGGTCCGAGGAGGATGGGCGTCGCCCGATCGGCCTCCGGGCTACGATGCCTGCGGCGCGCCCCCCCGGGCGTCCGCCTGCGACGTCACCGCACAGGAGCAGAACGAGCATGCCCGAAGGCACCGTCAAGTGGTTCTCGTCCGAGAAGGGGTACGGCTTCATCACGCCGGCCGACGGGTCGCGGGACCTGTTCGTGCACTTCTCCGCCATCCAGGGGAGCGGCTACCGCAACCTGGAGGACGGCCAGCGGGTCTCCTATGAGACCCAGGAGGGCCCCAAGGGCCCCCAGGCCGTGAACGTGAACGCGATCTAGCCGGACCACGGTGAGGGGGCGGGCGCTCGCGCGGGCCGCCGCGGCCGTCGTGGCCGCGGCGCTCGCCGCGCCCGCCCTCGCCGCCCCGGCCACGCCGGCCGAGGCGCTGCGGGCCGTCCGCGAGGCGAAGCTGCGCCCCGCGCCGCTCCTTCCCGCGTCCCTGCCCGCGGCCTTCCGCGCCGCACGGGCCGAGTGGCAGGTCGACCGCACCGGGTACTCGGTGCACCTGGTGGCCGGGCCGCGCGATCTGGCCATCACCCGGTCGCCGGCGTCGCAGCTCCGCACGACCCTGGCCGAGGCCCGCCAGGCCCGGGTCCCCGCGGTGCGGATGCGCCTGGGCCGGCGTCAGGTCGTGCGCATCAACGCCCACCACACCCTGTACCTCTGGCGGGAGCAGGGCCAGACCTACGGCATCGCGGCCTACCGGGTCCCCCTGCGGGAGCTCACCCAGATCGCCGACGCCCTCACCACCAGGAGCGCCACATGAGCGAGACGCCGGAGGGCACCGAGCGCCGGGCGCACCCCCGCCACCGGGTCAGCCTGCCCGCCCGCGTGGTGGCCGGCGAGGAGACCGCCGAGGCCTCCACGCTCGACCTCTCGGCCGGCGGCGTGCTGCTGGGCGGGGACGACTTCCCGAGCGGGACCCAGGTCCGCATCGAGATCGAGCTCGCCGAGATGGGCTGGCACGCGATCGACGCCGAGGTGGTCCGGACCCAGGCGGGGGAGGGCGGGGGCACCCACCTGGCCGCCCGCTTCGCCGAGATCGCCACGCTCGGGGGGCGCGAGGCCATCCATGCCTTCCTCGAGGCCCGGGCCGCGGAGCGCGACGCGGGCTGATCCGCCGCCCGGACGCCCGCCTCATCCGGGGGCGCCGGTGGCCGATCCCGGGGACGTGGACGCCCGGCCCGCCCGCACGAGCGACCCCCGGCCCGACGCCCGGGCGCTCGCCGCCGTGCTCGCCGCGAGCGACCAGGGCGCCCACACCTGCCCGTCGCCCGACACCTACCCCCACCAGTGGGCCTGGGACTCGTGCCTGACCGCCCTCGGCTGGGCCACCCTCGACCCCGCGCGGGGCTACGCCGAGATCGAGTCGCTCCTCGGCGCCGCGCTCCCCGGCGGCATGGTCCCCCACATCGCCTACACCCCGGCACGCGACGGCTACATGCCCGGCCCGGAGTGGTGGGGGCGCACCGGCGCGGACGGCCGGGCGGTGTCGGGCATCACCCAGCCCCCGCTGGCCGGCACCTGCCTGGCGCTCATCAGCGCCCGCCACCCCGACCCGGCGCGGGCGCGGCGCCTGCTGGAGCCGGCCGCGGCCTGGCACCGGGCGCTCGCCCGGGAGCGCGGCGCGGACACCGGCGGCGAGCCGGTGCTGGTGCACCCGTGGGAGTCCGGCCGCGACGACGCGCCCGAGTGGGACGCGCCGCTCGCCGCCGCCCCGGTCCCGGGGCGGGCCTACGTGCGCCGCGACACCGACCGGATCCCCGGGGCGGAGCGGCCCACCGACGCCGACTACCGCGCCTACATGGGCCTGGTGGAGTGGCTGGGCGCCCATCGCGATGAGCCCGAGCGGGCCCGGACCGGACCCTTCCGCGTGCTCGACCCGGCGTTCTCGGGCATCCTCGCCCGCTCCGCCCACGACCTGGCCGGCCTGGCCGAGCGCCTGGGGGACCGGGCCCTCGCGGCCGAGCAGCGCGCCATCGCGGACCGGGTGGACGCCGCCGTGGCCCGGCGGTCCGGCCCGGGGGGCCTCGCCCCGGTGCTCGACCTGGTCACCGGCCGCCCCGCGGCGCTTCCCGGCGCCGGGCTGGCGCTGCAGGCGCTTCGTCCCGCCGTGCCGATGGCGGCGATCCGGCGCATCGCGCGCCGGTGCACCACCGGCGACCTGGCCTCGCCGGTCGGGGTGCGGTCGCTCGCGGCCGGCGTCCCCGGCGCCGAGCCCCGCCGCTACTGGCGCGGGCCGGTCTGGGCGCCGGTCACCTGGCTCGCCGCCCTCGGCCTGGAGCGCGCCGACCCGGCCGCCGCCGCCGGGCTGCGCGCCCGGCTGCTCGCCGGCGTGGCCCGCCACGGGGCGTATGAGTACCTGTCCCCGGACGGCGAGGAGCGCCTGGGCGCCCGCACCCTGGCCTGGACCGCGGCCCTCGCCCTGTGGGAGCTCGGCCGGGCCTCCGCTACGCCAGCCGGCAGAACGCGTCGACCGGGCGCACCTCGCCCACCACGAGGAGCAGGTCCCCCTCGTTGACCACCGTCTCGGGGGTCGCGGCCTGGAAGCGCCCGCCGGGCGGCTTCACGCAGACGACGGTCACGTCGTGCCGGGAGCGGACCTGGGCCTGGCCCAGCGCCTTGCCGTCGAGCTCGCGCGGCACGGTGGTCTCGGCCAGCACGAAGTCCGGGTCCAGGCTGATGTAGTCGAGCGTGCGCCCGGTGAGCGCGTGGCCCACCCGCACGCCCATGTCGTGCTCGGGGAAGACCACCCGGTGCACCCCGAGCCGCTGCAGGATCTGCCCGTGGCGGGCGGTGATGGCCTTGGCCCAGACCCGCTGGATGCCGAGCTCGAGCAGCACCGAGGAGGCCAGGATGCTCGCCTCCATGTCGTCGCCGATGGCGACGACGCCGGTCTCGAACTCATCCGCCCCGAGCTGGCGCATGACCCCGACGTCGGTGGCGTCGGCCTGCACGGTCTGGGAGACCGCCGCCGCCGAGCGCTGGACCAGGTCGGCGCTCAGGTCCACGCCCATCACCTCGTGCCCCAGGGTCGCCAGGGTCTCGGCCAGCGCCGATCCGAACCGCCCCAGCCCCACCACCAGGATCTCGCCGCGTCCCCTACCCAACGATCGGCCGCTCCTCTGGATAGCGATATCTGGGCTCGCGCTCGCGCATCACGAGCGCGGCCCCGAGCACCTGGGGCCCCACCCGCCCCAGGATCATCAGGGCGATGAGCACGGCGTCCCCGTGGATGCCGAGGTCCCCGGTGATGCCGGTGGACAGCCCCACGGTCCCCAGGGCCGAGGTGGTCTCGAAGAGCGCCGCGCCCACCTCGACGCCCGACGCGGCCACCAGCACGAAGGTCCCGATGGCGATGGCGCCGGTGGCGATGACCGTGATGGCCAGGGCCTGGCGCTGGGCGATGTCGGGGATCCGCCGGCCGAGCGCGTTGACCGAGGGGGTCCCGCGCACGGCGGCCGCCGCGGCCAGGGCGAGCACGCAGAGGGTGGTCACCTTGATGCCCCCGCCGGTGGACACGCTCCCGGCCCCGACCAGCATGAGGAAGTCGGTGACCAGCAGGGTGGAGTCGTTCATCTGCGCGTAGTCCACGGTGTTGAACCCCGCGGTGCGCGGGCTGATGCCCTGGAAGGCCCCGGCGATGAGCCGGTCCCCCGGCGAGAGCGCCCCGAGGGTGCCCGGGTTGCCCCACTCGAAGGCGATCACGGCGGCGGTCCCGAACACGATCAGCACGGCCGAGACGATCAGGGTGAGCCTGGTGTGCAGGCTCCAGCGCCGCGGCGTGCGCGGCCGGCGCACGAGGTCGGCGAACACCGGCACGCCGAGGCCGCCGGCGATGATCGCGACGCACATGATCCCGCTCATCCAGAGGTCCCCGGCGAACTGCACCAGGTTGTCCGGCCACAGGGCGAACCCGGCGTTGTTGAACGCCGTCACCGCGTGGAACATCCCGTACCAGGCCGACGTGCCCAGGTCGTCGCCGCCCGCCCACAGGCGGATGGTGATGCCCACCGCGCAGACCGCCTCCACCACCAGGGTCAGCAGGGCGACCGCGACCAGCACCCGGCGCACCTCGCCGGGCTGCTGCACCGCGGTCTCGGTCTGGGCGAGCATCCGGGCGCGCAGGCCGATCCGCCGGCCCACCAGCATCACCAGGAGCGTCGTCGCGCTCATGATGCCGAGCCCCCCGAGCTGGACCAGCAGCATGATCACCACCTGCCCGCCGGTGGTCCAGTAGGTGGCGGTGTCGACCACGGCCAGGCCGGTCACGGTGACCGCGGAGGTGGCCGTGAAGAGGGCGGTGTCGAGGGGGGCGCCGCCCGGCCCGGCCCGGCAGACCGGGATCGTGAGCAGCAGGGTGCCGACCAGGATCGCCGCCAGGAAGCCGAGCGCGACGGCCTGGGCGGGACGGATGCGGCGGAGGAGGACCGGCACGGCGCGGCCACCCTACCGGCTCGGGGGCCGTGCCCGGGGTGGCGATCCCGGCCGCGGCGGGCCAGAATGCCGCCGTCCCCCGACCCCCGAGGAGGAGCCCGCGTGGCCGACAACCTGCCCAAGACCCCCCCGATGCCCGACTTCCGCCTGACGCTGCTCTGGACGCTGCTCATCCTGGTCTTCGTCGTGGCGGGGCTGATCTGGGTCATCCAGGCGGTCGCGTAGCCGCCACCGGGGCCGCCGCCCCGGCCTCGACCACCTCGACCGGCTCCCAGGTGACCGCCGCGGCGCCCCCCAGCGACTCCACCGCCCGGCGGGCGCGGGCGAGCGCCGGCGCGCGGTCGATGACCACGCAGACCGCCGGGGCCCGCCGCCGCACGGCGAGCAGGCGGTCGGCCCGGACGGCACCGTCCGGGCCGCTGCCCCGCACGGCGCGGAGCAGCGTCCCCCCGGCCGCGCCCCCGGCCCGGAGCGCGGCCAGCAGCCCCCGGTCCGGCGCGAGGTAGGCGGTCAGCCGGCCGTGGCCGGGGTGCTCGGGCGCCGGGTCGGCGGGGCCGAGGGCGCGGACCCGCTCCACCAGCACGTCCCCCGCCACCGCGGCGAGGGCGTCGAGCGCGGCCCGGGCGCCGGCGGCCGGGACCACGGCCACCACCGACACCGGGGGCGAGGCGTTGCGCGACCAGAACCGCGCGGTGGTGCGCCGTCCCCCGTCCAGGCCGTCGACGCCGAGCAGGGCCACCGCGGCCCGGGCGCCGGCCGCCCGCGCGGCGTCGATGGCGGCCACCGCGGCCGGCGCGCCCCGGTGACGGGCCCGCCGGGGCACCAGCAGGCTCAGCCGCACGTCGTCGTCGTGGCCGGGGAGCGGGTCGCCGGCCCCGAGCGCCACCGCCGGCTCCCGGGTGACCAGCCCGCGGGGGACCAGCGCCCGCGCCGGGCCGACGAGCGGGCCCACCACCTCCGGGCGGTCCACCGCGACCACCTGCAGCGGCAGGTCGAGCGCGGCGGTCTCGAGGTCGGCGGTCCGGATGGGCCCGGCGGGCGAGAAGCCCTGCTCGGCGCGCAGCACCACCGCCGACCGCACGCCGCCGGCCGCGAGCAGCCCGAGCAGCGGGTCGAGCGCCCCGGCGCCCTCCTCCATGAGCACCCCCAGGCGCAGGCGCGCGCGGCTCACCCGAGCGCCGCCCCGAGGGCCCAGCCCAGCCCGGCCGCGGCGAGGCCCGCGCTCATCGGCACGACGACGTTCAGCGCGGCCAGGCGCCCCTCGCCGGTCTCGGCCAGCCGCCCGGTCTCGAGCATCCAGGTCGAGAACGTCGTGTAGGAGCCGAGCAGGGCCGTCCCGGCGACCAGCAGCCCGCCTCCGGCGACCCCCAGGCCGGTGAGGAGCCCGAGCAGGAGCGACCCGCTCACGTTCACCGCCAGCGTCCCCCACGGGAACGCGCCGCCCGCGGCCCGGCGGACCCGGGTGTCGACCACGAGGCGCAGCACCGCCCCGGCCGCCCCGGCCGGCGCCACCAGGGCCCAGGCCACGAGGCCGCTCACCCGAGCACCCGGGCCCGGCGCACCAGGCCGCTCGCCAGCCACACCACGACCAGGCCGAGGCCGATCGAGAGCAGCGTGTAGCCGGCGGCGACCGCGGGGCGGCCGTCGCGCCACAGGCGGATGACCTCCACCTGCATGGTCGCGAAGGTGGTGAGGGCCCCGCAGGCCCCGGTGGTGAGGAACGCCCGTCCCCGCGGCCGGGGGGCCAGGCGCTCGCCCAGGCGGGTCGCCCCGACGGCGAGGAGCGCGGTGCCGGCCAGGTTGGCGACCAGCGTGGGCCAGGGGAGCGCCCCGGGCTCGGCCAGCCGGGCGAGCAGGGCGCGGGCGAGCGCGCCGAGGGCCCCGCCCACCGCCACCGCCAGGATCAGCCCGCCCCGGCGACCGCCCGCCACGCCTCCTCGACCTCGTCGGCGCCCATGACCTCGCCGCGCGCGGCCAGGTGGTCGGCCAGCGAGCGCACCGGCACGACGTCCACGCCGGCCACCCGCTCCGGCCCGGGCATGAACCCCCGCCCCACGACCACGATCGCGCCCGCCGGCGGCCCGACCGCCGACTCCAGCCGCACCCGGTCGGCCTCGACGGCGGCCAGGCGGCGCCGGGGGAGGCTGCGGCCCGAGACCCGCCCGGACTGGCCGTGGGTGACCGCGGCGAGCGCCCCGCCCGGGCCGATGAGCGCGTGGCGCACCGTGCCCTGGGGCGTCGGGGCGGCGTGGACCACCCGCCAGCCGCGCCGGCGCAGGCGGTCGATCTCCTCGATCGCGGTCGGATCGTCGGCGTCGGGCGCCCCGGGGCGCCGGCGGCGCATGGCGGCCAGGGGCAGCACGCCCGCGATCGCGCCCCCGGCCAGCGCGACCGCCCCCGGCGCCCCCTGGAGCAGCAGGCCGCCGCCCACCGCCGCCACGACGAGCGGGGTGCCGGCCAGGCGCAGGAGGTCGTCACGGGCCACCGGGCGGATCATCGGCCGCGCGAGGCGCGGCCCGAGCCGCGCGTCAGCCCCGGGCGAGATCGCGACCCACCACCACCACCGCGTCGGCGCCCCCGACCTGGGCCGGCGTCACGCCGTCGAGCGGCGGGGCGTAACGCACCCCGAGGTCGTGCGCGACGTTCAGGGCCACGTCCTTCTTGCCCCGCGCCCACATGACGACCGACTGGCGGACGTCGTCGCGGTTGCCGTCGCCCACCTCGCCCAGCGTGTACCCGGCCTGCTCGACCAGCGGGGCCACCCGTCCGCGGGCGGCCCCGGGGATGCCGCTCGCGTTCAGCACCGCGACGGTGAAGGCGGCCTTGTTGCCGATCGCCGGCGGGATGGGCGGCACCAGCACCTGGCGGTCGGGCGGGAGCGCGACGGTGCGCGCCCGCGTCGTGGCCGGGGGCGGGTCGTCGGTCCCGCCGCCCGACCCGGACCCGCGGCCCCGCCAGATCCACCAGCCCGCGCCCGCCACCAGGAGCACCAGCGCGAGCACCCCGGCGGCCTCGAGCCACCGCCGGCCGCGGCCGGGCAGCAGCAGGTCCCCCTGCGAGGCGTCGTCCCGGCCCTGCAACTGGCTCTGGCGCTCGGGCTCGACCGGCGCGGCGACGCCGTCGGGGCGGGCGAGCTGCGCCTTGAGGCGCCGGATGTCGCGCCGGCGCAGGAGCGCGACGACCAGCAGCCCGATCGCGGCGAACACCGCCGCGATCACCGCGGTGACCGCGATGAAGGTCAGCAGCGACATGGGCTAGGGGCCGCGGCGCACCTCGGCACCCTCGGGATCACATGTACCACCAGTACATGCGACGTCCCGAGGTCACCGATCTGCTGGCGATTCGCTCCCCGGGAGGCGGGTCTTGGTTCATGGACAGTCCCCTAGTAGGCCGGGCCGCCGCCCCAGCCCACCGGGCGCCCGGCGGCCATGAGGCGCGACGCGGTCACCGCGCGCAGGCCCTTGGCCTCGAGCCCGTCGAGGATGGCGGGCAGCGCGTCGGCCGTGGTGCCGATGGCGTGCAGGACCGCGATCGACCCGCGGCCGGAGGGCCCGACCACCCGCTCGGTCAGCACCGACGCCGAGGGCCGGGTGTAGTCGGAGGGGTCGACGTTCCACATCAGCACGGTGCGGTAGCCGAGCGCGGCCGCCGCATCGCGGATGCCGGGGCTGAGCGCGCCGTAGGGGGGCCGGTAGAACGGGACGCTCGAGACGCCGATGCGCCGGTCCATCGCGGCGTTGTCGCGCAGGTCGGTGAGGGCGGTCTCGTACGGCGTCGTGGTCGAGGTCCGGTGCGACCAGCCGTGGCTGCACAGGTCGAGCGTGCCGTCCATGACCGCCGCCCGCATGGCGCGCACCGTGCGGGCGTCCCAGCGCTCCATGTTGGCGCCGTTGAAGCAGTAGGTGCCGCCGGCGTTGCGGGCCCGCAGGATGGTGATGATGCGCCGCATGGCCTCGGGCTCCAGCCCGTCGTCGAAGACCAGGGCCACGAAGGGCCGGCGGGTCTGGACCGAGCCCACGACCTGCAGGGGGCTGCCCGGCGCGGGCGGGACGGTCACCGGCACGGCGCCCGACCGGGCCACCCGGCCCTCGGTGTCGCGGACCTCGACCCAGGCCTTGAGCGGGCCGCGGCCCGCGCCCATGCGCAGGACGGTGGGCGGCACGGCCACCCGCGCGGCGGCCGGGACCCACGGGCCGACGGCGCGGCGCAGGCCGTCGGTGGTCTGGGCGCGCACCCGCACCTCCAGGCCGTCGCCGCCCTGCGCGCGCACGCGCAGGACCGGCCGCCGGGGCATCGGGAGGGTGACCTCGGGCGCGATCACGCCGACCTCGGGAGGCGGCGCGGGCTCGGCGGCGGGCTGCCCGCCGCCCCCGCCGGCGGAGGCCGGGCCGCCGCCGCCGCCGTCGTCGCGCGTGACCCAGACCGCCGCCCCGCCCACCAGGAGCACCAGCGCGCCGATCGCGAGCAGGGCGTTCCGGCGCCGCCGGCGGATCTGGGTCCGCCGGGCCTCCCGGCGGGCGGCGAGGTCGCGGGACGGCCGCGGGGGCCTGGTCGGGGTGGTCGCCACGGTGGGTGCGATGGTACTTCGCCCCGCGGCGGCGGGCTCCTCGCGGGGTCGGCGGCGGGTTCGAGCCGGACCCCGCCCCGCCCGGGCGCCCGGCCCCCGGGGTATCGTCTCCGCCCGCCCGCCAGGCTCCCCGACCCCGGACCCGCCATCGCCCCCAGGCCCCGCATCCGCCTCGCCGTGCTCGCCGCCGCCCTGGCCGGCCTCTCGGCCGCCGCGTCCGCCCAGGCCGCCACGGTGCAGGTCTACTTCACCCGGGGCGAGCAGCTCGCGCCGGTGTCGCGCACCGTGCCCGCCGGGGTCGCGCCCGCGCGGTTCGCCACGACCCAGCTCCTGGCCGGCCCGAGCGTGCTGGAGCGCGCGGTCAACGTGCGCACGCTGGTGCCGACCGGGGTCACCCTGCGGCGGCTCACGATCGCCGGCGGCGTGGCCGAGGTGGTGCTCTCGGATCGCTTCACCCAGGGCGCGGCCAGCACCGACGCCCTGCTCGGGCGCCTCACCCAGGTCGTGCGCACGGTCGAGGGCGTGCCCGGGGTGCGGTCGGTGCGCGTCGCGGTGGCGGGCGCGGGCGGCGCCGAGCAGCCGGTCGAGGGCGCGGCCTTCGACCCCGGCGACCTCCGGCCGGGCGGGGCCGACCCCGGCGAGCCCGCGGCGCCCACCGGCACCCTCACCCCGGGCCCGGCCACCACGGCCGACGTGCAGCGGACCCTGGCGCGCCTGCGCTACCTGCCCGCCGGCGCGGTGACCGGGCGCGA
>JALOLS010000155.1 GCA_025455865.1 Thermoleophilia bacterium | reverse complement strand
TCCGCTGCGTGAGCCGCACCGACGGGATGACCTGCCGCAGCCTCGTCACCGGCCACGGCTTCTGGACCAGCCGCACCGCGTGGCGGTTCTTCTGATCGCGGCGGGCGGCTCCGGACGCGGGGTTGATCACACTGGACACGGAGGAGGCATCGACGATGCGACGCACCATGCTGGCCGGGCTCCTGCTGTCGGCGTGCGTGGCGGCCCCGGCGGCCGCGGCGCCCGCCCCGACGATCGCGGTCGTCGCGGCCGGCAGCCAGAGCTGTGAGTACGAGGCGGTCGGGCGGGTCCTGACCGCGGCCACGTCGGGCCGGGTCACCCTGGAGGTGCGGCTGGAGGGCCGCTTCGTGCCGGTGGGCACCGCCCGGCTCCTGCGCGGCGGCTTCTTCATCGTGAGCGGGGGCCCGGACCAGGACCGCTGCTTCGCCGACCAGAGCCCCGGGGCGGGCGCGTTCCGCGTCCGCTTCACGACCGGCGGCGCGACGCGGGCGACCTCCCCGCCGTACCGCACCCGCTGCGAGATCATCGGCGTCCCGGTCTGCCGCCCGCCGGTCCGCACCCGGTGAGCCGGCGTCAGGGTGCGGGGCGGACCCGCACCCTGACCTCGCCTCCCTCGCGGACCACCACGCCGTGCCCGGCCCGCCAGCGGCCGCGCAGGAGCACCCGCACCGGGGCCCCCTCGCCCTGCAGGTTGCGCCACCAGCGCTTGCGATCCGGCCAGCCCACCCGGATCCAGAGCGCCCCGGCCTCGCCGCGGTAGCCCACCGGCAGGACCACCGGACGGCCGCTGCGACGCCCGGTGAGCGCGATGACCAGGAGCCGGCGGTCCAGCAGCGGGTGCAGGGGGGAGGCGAGCAGCGCGCGCACGACCGGGTTCACCACCCGGTTCATCACCGCGAAGGGCGCCACCGCTCAGCGCGGGGCGAGCCGGGCCGTCAGGCGCTCGACCACCGCACGCCAGGCCGCGTCGGGCACCTGGCCCACGACCCGAGCGAGTGCGGCCCGCGCCTGCTCCACCACGTCCTCGGCCGGCGGGCCGCTGTCCTCGGGTGCCGGCAGCAGCCCGTCCGGGACGCCCGTGCGGTCCCCGTCGCGCAGGGCCGCGACGGCCGCGGCGGCGGCCACCGCCCGCTGGGCGTCCTCGGCGTCGAGCACGTCGTCCTCGCCCTCGGGCAGGTCGAGGGCGTCCTCGACCAGCAGCGCGAGGTCGCCGGTCTCCCGCAGGGCGGCGGCCCATTCGCCGCCCCCCTCGCTCGTGAACGGCCCGGTGCCCCAGTCGCCCATCCCCGCCTCCTCGTGCTCGTCCAGGTCAGACTGTCAGCCGCGCGCGGCGACCACCAGCACCTCGTCGGCGCCTCGCTGGAACGCATACTCCACGCGGCGCACCTCGCTCGGGTGACCCCGGGCGTCGAGCCCCCGCCGCAGCTCGTCCAGCGCGGGGTACCGCTCATACGCGGTGTCGATCAGCGGGTAGACCCGCACCTCACCGGCCACCCGGGTGAGCTCGTCCAGCGCGTCGCGGTGCCAGGCCAGGTCGAAGTGATCGGGGTAGGTGAAGAGCAGGTAGCCCGAGAGGGCGAGGCGGAACGCCCCCTCGGCGAACGGCAGGTGCGGCAGGCTCGCCGCCACATGGCGTGCGTCCGCCCCCCGGAAGTCCGCGGCGAACGCCTCGAGGCCCTCGCGCCGGCGCGCGACGAGATCCTCCACGTCGCGGAACCAGGTCCACACGTAGGAGTCGCGGTTGCGCTCCAGGTAGGCCAGGCCGCGCTCCAGCCCCGCCCGCGCCGCGCCGACGATGGCCGGCGCGTCCTGGGCGTAGACCGGGTCGGCGCTGACCACCGTGCCCCCGCGGGTCCGTACCCCGGCGGCGAACCCGCCGGCGCCGCCGGGGCAGTCGAGCACCGGCCCGGACAGCACGTCGGCCTCGGTGAGGCCGAACATGGCCAGGTACTCCTCATACGGACGCGAGCTCACCACGACCTCCCCGATCCCCCGGGGATTCAGGCGCATGCGGGTCCTCCGGATCGAGGGGCCGACGGGCGCGACCCTATCGGCCCGGCCACCCCTCGACGGGCCGGGGGGTCAGGGAGATCACCGCCGCCGGGCGGACGGCGCGGCGCAGGAGCATGAGGGCGCCCGCGCCCGCGACCAGGACGAGCGGCCACATCGCCAGGCTGAGGTCGCCGCCCGACGCTGCGACCAGCCGCCCGATCGCCAGGTTGGCGAGCACCGCCGCCGAGAACCCGCCCAGGTTGACCAGGCCCGAGACCGCTCCGCCGCGGGCGGCCGGGTTGCCCTGGCGGGCGACGTCGAAGGCGAGCAGCCCGGCGGCTCCGGACGCCCCGGTGAGGAGCAGGGTCGCCAGGAGCACGACCTCGGGAGCCGGGCCGGGCCAGGCCAGGGTGAGGGACCAGAGCCCCGCGAGCGCTGCGGCCGCCCCGGCCAGCAGGGCCGGACGGGACCCCGGCCGGCCGGCGGCGATCGTGCCGAGCACCGGGGCGGCGACCCCGAACGCCACGACGCACGCCAGCAGGTGCGCGCGGGCCGCCTCCGGCGAGTGGCCCTGGGGCCCGATCAGATACGGGTAGCCCCAGAGTGCGGTGACCGTGACGAACGGGCCCATCAGGGCCAGGTGGGCCCAGAGCCCGTGGCGGGTCGCGGGGGCCGCCCAGGCCAGGCGGAGCGCGCGGCGCATCGGCTCCCGCCCCGGAGCGGCGAGGTCGGCGGGGCCGCCGTCGCGGACCAGGGCCAGGCACAGGACGGCCAGCAGCCCGGTGAGCGCACCGGTCAGGACGAACGTGGCGGTCCAGCCCGCGCCGTCGAGGGCGATCCCCAGCGGCACGGTGGTGAAGACCTGCCCCAGCGCCCCGGCCAGGCCGGCGAGCGAGGCCAGGAGCGCGTAGCGGCCGGCCGGGAAGAGCGACTGGGCCAGGCGGAGCACGTTCAGGAAGATGCACGCGTCTCCGATGCCGACCAGGCCGCGACCGGCCAGGGCGACCGGCAGGGTCGTGGCCAGGCCGAAGGTGACCTCGCCCGCGGCCATCAGCGCCAGCCCGATGGCGAGCACCCTGCGGGGCCCCAGCCGGTCGGCGGCGAGGCCCGCCGGGATCTGCATGACCAGGTAGAGCCCGAGCTGCAGGGCGGTCAGCGCCGCGATGGTGCCCGGCGCCAGCCGGAAGCGCGCCTCGGCGTCCGGCGCCGCGACCCCGAGGCTCATCCGGTGGAAGAGCGCGACGAGGTAGAAGCCGGCGGCGAGCCCCCAGACCGCCGCCGCCGGGAGGGGGCGACGGTGCCGGAGAAGCGTGCGAGTTAGATGCATCATGCGTTTCTAACCGACCCAAGAGGCCCACGCAAGGCGCCCGGGCCGGTACTGTCCCCGCGGCGAGGCGTCGATGGGCGGGGGCGACATGGGCAGCGCGGAGCCGCGTGCGGGCAAGGACCGCGCGTATCGGTTCGTCAAGGAGCGGATCCTCGACGGGACCTATCCCGGGGGCGGGCTCCTGGCCGAGGGCGAGGTGGCCCAGGCCACCGGGATGAGCCGCACGCCGGTGCGGGAGGCGTTCCTGCTCCTGGAGGCGGAGGGCCTCATGCGCCTCTACCCCAAGCGGGGCGCCCTGGTGGTCGCCGTCTCGCCCGAGGAGGTCCGCGACGTGATGGAGACCCGGATGCTGGTCGAGCGGCACGCGGTGGCCCGGGTGGCCGCGACCGAGCCGGCGCTCGCCCGGTCCCTCGCGCCGCTCATCCGCCGTCAGGCGCGCCTGGTCGCCCGCCGCGACCACGCCGGCTTCGCGGAGGCCGACCGCGAGTTCCACCGGGCCATCGTCGCCGCCGCCGGGAACGCGATCCTGACCCGGCTCTACGACTCACTGCGCGACCGCCAGCGCCGGATGGGCGCGGCGAGCGTCGCCCGTGACCCCGCGCTGGCCGAGCGGTTCCTGGCCGACCACGGCGAGATCGCCGACGCGATCGGCCGGGGCGATCCCGCGGCCGCCGAGGACGCGATGGCCCGTCACCTCGGCCGTGCGGTCGAGGGGGCGGGCCTCACCTTCGGCGTGGTCTGAACGGCCCTCAGGCCCGCGCGGGCCGCCGGATGCGCCGGATCGGCGGACTACGCTCGGCCGGGAGACCCGGGGCGCCCGGCCCCGGCGCGGGTGGGAGGGCGGCGATGACCTCGACGGGCGGACGGCGCGGCGCGCGGTGGGCCCTGGTCGCGGGCGCCGCCACCCTCGGCGCGGTCGCCGCCGGCTGCGGCGGCGGCGGGGGCGGGGCGACCGGGACCGGCCCGGGC
>JALOLS010000154.1 GCA_025455865.1 Thermoleophilia bacterium | reverse complement strand
CGGATGAACGCGTCCTGGGCCAGGTCGGCGGCCAGCTCGGGGTCGCGGACCATCCGCAGCAGGAAGGCGTAGATCTCACCCTGGTGCCGGGCGAAGAGGCCCTCCACGAAGGTCCGGGCAGCCAGCGGGTCGGCGGCGGCCAGCAGCCCGGGCGCCGAGTCCGCGGCCGCGATCGCGGCCGGGTCCTCTGGCCGAGGGCGGCCGGGATCGCTCACGTGGCCGTCCCAGCGGATGGCGATACCGAGGGCCACTGCACCTCCGCGCGAGACCGGCGCCACCTGGGCAGGGCACCGGCGATGGATCGGAACGACCCGTTGACGAGGTGGCCCGGGGTGATGTGACGCGGCCGGCGCCGAGGGGCGCTCACCGGCGCGGCTCCGGGCGTGCTCCCGGGCGCGGGTCGGGGCCGTCGTCGCCGGGCAGGCTGCGACCCAGCAGGCGGTCCACCGCCTCCTCCGGGCTCACCGGGTTGACCGGCAGCCCGCTGCCGAGCTCCAGGCCGGCGATCTCGCGCAGCCGGGGGTGCACCTCCCAGTGCCAGTGATAGGTGGCGTCCACCTGGCTGCGCAGGGGGGCCGCGTGGAGCACGAGGTTGTACGGCGGGCCGTCGAGCACCGCAAGCCGCCCCAGCACCTGGCGCAGCGCCTCGGCGGTCGAGGCGAGATCGGCCTCGTCGGCACGACCAAAGTCCGCCTGGTGGCGGCGCGGGATGATCCAGGTCTCGAACGGCGAGCGCGAGGCGTACGGGGCGAAGGCCACGCTGTGGTCGTCCTGCCACACGAGGCGTGTCCCGCGCTCCACCTCGACCCGGACCAGGCGGCAGAACGGGCACTCGCCCTCGCGGATGACGAAGCGCGCGGCACCGCCGATCTCCTCGGCGACCCGGTGCGGGACCTGGGGCAGGTCGTACACGTCCAGGCAGAGGTGGTTGGACATCGCCCCCGCCTGGCGGCCCCAGTTCTGGACGACCTGGACGTACTCGGTCTGGCCGGACCGGGCCGCAGCGGCCACGATGCCCTGGGCCGCCCGCAGCAGGCCGGTGATCAGCTCGGTCCCCACCGAGTGCAGCGGACGATGCTCGCCGGGCGGCGCCACCACCGTCCGCCAGGCGCCCGACGCGCGCGCCTGGGCGAGGGCGACCTGGGCGACCGAGCGCTCGAGCTCGCGGGCCTCGGCCTCCGTGCCCAGCGGGTTGAAGGCGTAGTCCTTGAGCGTCCGGACACGGACCCCGTCGCCGGGGGGCTCGACGCAGTTGCGGCACTGGCCGCCATCGCCGACCAGCTCCGCAGCGAGGGCGAAGCGGTGGCGCAGGAACTCGCGGTCCACCACCGTGGCGACCCACCAGCCGGTGATCGCGTCCTTGCGCAGCTCGAACAGGCCGGCGGACATCAGGGCCGCTCCCCCACCGGATCGGCGTCCGGCGGGAGGGTGCCGGCGAGCACGGCCCCGAGGCGGCGAGCCAGGGCGGCGGCGAAGGCGGCGGCGACGAACGCCACCGAGGGGGTCGGCGGCCGCGACTCGCGCTCGCCGAGCTCGCGGGCGATCGAGGTGGAGGCCAGGCCCGGCATCCCGCACGGCTCGATGAGGTCGAAGTCGGCCAGGTCCGTGCTCACGTTGAGGGCGATGCCGTGAAAGGTCACGCCGCGACTCACCCGGATGCCGAGGGCGCCGATCTTGCGCGGCTGGGGGCCGGCCGCGTCGCACCAGCAGCCCGGATGACCGGCTCGCGGACCGGCGCTGACGCCCGCGGCGGCGCAGGCGTCGGCCATGGCCCCCTCCAGGGCCCCCACGAAGGCCCGGACCCCGACGCGGCGGGCGCCCAGGCTCACCACCGGGTAGGCGACCAGCTGGCCCGGCCCGTGATAGGTGACCTCGCCGCCGCGCTCGACGCGGATGACCTCGATGCCCCGCTCCGCCAGCGCGGCGGGCGGCGCGATCACGTGCTCCCCCGTGGCGTTGTGCCCCAGCGTGATCACCGGGTCATGCTCGAGGAGGAGCAGCTGGTCCGGGATCGCCCCCGCCTGGCGGTCCGCCACGGCGGCGCGCTGGAGCGCCCAGGCGTCGCGGTACGCGATGCGCCCGAGCCAGCGGGCGACGATCGGTCCGGGCGCCTGGCCACGACCGTTCGGGAACGTCTCCTCCACGGTCGTCACGATAGCAGGCCGGGCACCACGGGCCTGCCCGTGGCCCGATCGAATCAGAGCGGCAGGAGGACCCCGAGGCCGCGCTCGGCCGCGGCCTCGACCACCAGCGGCGCGACCGCCATGTCGTCGATGGCCAGGCCGAGGTTGCAGGCCATCGTCCGCTCTGCCGCTCCCTCCCGGCCGGGCTTCCGCCCGGTCACCAGCTCGCCCAGGTCGGCGTGGATGGGCGGGATGCCGGCGAAGTAGCCGCCCTCCTGGACCTTCAGCAGCTGGGGCGTGTCGTCGGTGGTGAACTTGTCGAGCTCGGCCAGCGCGGCCGGGTCCCAGTGCGAGTCGTAGTCGACGGCGGCCGCGAAGGCGCCGGGCTCCAGCCAGCCGGCCTTGATCGTCGCGTGCGGGGTCTTCAGGATCGGCCCGGCCGTGACCACGACGTCGCAGCCGCCGACTGCCTCGCGGGGGGTGGCCACCGCCACCGCCGCCAGCCCGTGGGCGGCGGCCATCTCGCCGGCGAACGCCTGCGCCCGGGCGGGGTCGATGTCGTACGCCCGCAGCTCGGCCAGCTCCGGCAGGACGAGCGCCAGCGCCTGGACGTGGGTCCGGCCCTGGACGCCGCAGCCGAGCACGCCCAGGACCCGGCTGTCAGGCCGGGCGAGGTGACGGGCCGAGAGCGCCGATGCCGCCCCGGTGCGCATCGCCGTGATCCAGGTGCAGTCCATGACCGCGATCGGGACGCCCGTGTCCGGGTCGTTGAGGACCAGCAGGCCGGTGATGTAGGGCAGGCCCCGGGCGGTGTTGCCGGGGAACCCACCCACCCACTTGACCCCGGCCGAGCGGAGGGCCGGGATCCAGGCCGGCATCGCATGGAGGAAGTTGTCCGGGCTGCCGGGGTGGACGCCGGGCTTGGGCGGCATCTGGGTCCTGCCCTCGCCCTTCTCCCGGAAGGCCACCTCGAGCGCGGCGAGGATGCGGGCCATCGACACGCCGGCCGCCTCCACGTCGGCCCGGGAGAGGTAGAGGAGCTGGGTGTTGCCGGCCATTGCCATCACCATCCGTCGTCGCGCCCGTGGAGCGGCGCAGCGCCGCTCCACGGCCTTGATGCGGGAGCACGGGCGCGGGGGAAACCGTACACCCCGGACGCTGGCGGCGACCGGGGACGGCACGACCGGCGCCGCGGCGGGCC
The DNA here is from genome assembly GCA_025455865.1 of Thermoleophilia bacterium. Classification (GTDB taxonomy): domain Bacteria; phylum Actinomycetota; class Thermoleophilia; order Miltoncostaeales; family Miltoncostaeaceae; genus JALOLS01. The sequence continues at coordinate 1,015 of JALOLS010000154.1, read as the reverse complement.
CGTGGTGCTAGGCTCGCGGCGTGCCCGGCCGGCCGAGCCGTGGCCAGCAGAGGCGCAGCTGATGGCGACCCACCCCGGCATCGAGAGCTTCACGCCCGATCTCCCCCTGGCAGAGCGCCTGCGGGCCGCGGGGTTCGCGCCGCTCTCCGCCTCGGCCTGGGTCGAGGTGGACCTGGAGGCGCTCGAGGCGAACGCACGTGCGCTGCGGGAGATGCTCCCGGATGGCGCGCTGCTCGGGATCGTGGTCAAGGCCAACGGCTACGGCCACGGCCTGGAGATGGCCGCCAGTGCGGCGGTTGGCGGCGGCGCCGACTGGCTGGTGGTGAGCGCCCTCGACGAGGCCCGGATTCTCCGGCGCGCCGGGATCGGCCTGCCGGTGCTGGTCACCTACCCGGTTCCGGCCGCGTCCCTCGACGAGGCGGCTCTGCTGGACGTGGACGTCAGCGTGGGCGACGAGGCCTCGGTCGAGGCGGCCGTGGGGGCAGGCGCCCGGCGCGCTTACCAGGGCCTGGCCCCGTTGCGCGTCCAGCTCGAGGTCGATACCGGCATGGCCCGGGGCGGTGCCCCCGCTGCGTCCGCGGTCGTCGCGGCGCGCCGGCTTGCGGCCGCCGCCGGGGTGGAGCTGCGGGGCGCCTGGTCGCACCTGGCCAGCGCCGAGGATGCCGCCCTCAGCAGGACCCAGGCGCAGCGCTACGAGGCGGTGCTGGCGGCGCTGGCCGGTGCCGGCGTCGACGTGCCCCTGCGCCACATGGCCGCCTCCGAAGGGCTGTTCCGGGGCACGTGCCCCGTCTACGACCTGGTCCGCGTGGGCGACGCCTTCTACGGCGGTGACGACACCACCAGGCCGGGAGGCGGCCCCCCGCTCGCACCCATCGCCGCCCGGCTGCGCCCGGCCCTGGCGCTCAAGGCCCGGGCGGTGCGGCTCGCGGAGGTCCCCACGGGGACACCCGTCGGCTACGGCGGCACGTGGCGCGCGGGACGACCATCGCTGATCGCGACGCTGGCCATCGGCTAC
>JALOLS010000075.1 GCA_025455865.1 Thermoleophilia bacterium | reverse complement strand
GTCCTCCATGACGATGTGGAAGAAGGGGTAGGACGCCTGGGGCATGAAGTCGCGGTCGAACCGGTTGCACAGGTACGTCGCCTCCTGGGTGAGGACGCAGTACCGGAACAGCGGGTAGACGTCGGCGTACTCGCGCTTGAGGCGCAGCTCGAGCTCGGCGTCGTACTCCTCGAGCTCGTCGGTGTGGCTCATTCGGACGGCTCCCTGGGTGTGGCCGCGGTGCCGGGCGGGCCGGAGGGGGGCATTGTAGATGGGAGCGGCTCGGCCTCACACATCCCTTACAGTCGGGCCGTCCGCGAGGGGTCCGGCGAGCGTCATGAGGAATGCGCACCCCGTGATGAGGAGAAGCCCCGCATGTCCCGTCGCCGCACCGCCCTGGTCGCCATCGCCCTCGCCGCCCTGCCGGCCGCGTCCCTCGCCGCCCCGCCGGGGGACGACCCCGGGGGACCCGGGCCCGACCCCTCGGCCGCCTCGACCGCCGCCTGCCTGCGGGACGCGCGGGCGACGCTGACCGCCGATGCGCCCGAGATCGCCCTGGGGGCCGAGACGCGGGTGCGGTGGTCGGCCACCCTGCCGCCGGCCTGCGAGGAGGCGGGCGCCCGCCTGCGGCTGGGGAGCGGCCAGGTCGTTGGCCTCCAGGGCGAGACGCCGGTCCGGCCCATGTCCTCGACCAGCTACTCGCTCCGGCTGGAGGCGACCGGCGGCGCCTCGGCGGTGCTCGGACGCGCCGCGGTCGCCGTGCGCCTGCCCGCGGTGGTCGACATCGCCGAGGGGAGCCCGCCCTGGCAGGCGCTGATGGTCCAGGCGCTGGGCACGCCCGGCACCCTGGTGCGGATCGCCCCGGGGGTGCGGATGGACCTGACCGGTCGTGAGCGCATCATGATCGCCGAGCGGGTCACCCTCACCGGCGATCCGCTCGTGCGGCCCGTCGCGACCGGCCCCGGCGGACCGGTGACCGCGCCCCTCCCGCTCCTCGCCGACCCCGGCGCGCCCGCGCCCCTCGCCCCGCCGGTCCGCCGGTCGGCCACCTCCCCGGGGCCGCTGCTGTTCACCCGCAGCCGCCCCCGGCCGCTCCTGGAGATCGCCGGGGACGACGTGCGCATCACCGGCCTGCGCCTTCACGGCCCCACCTGGGGATCGGGCGAGGGCGACGACAACCTCGAGAACGGGATCCTCGTGAGCGGGCGCGTGCGGGTCGAGATCGCCGACCTGGAGGTCGCGGGCTGGAGCGGCCAGGGCATCCGGGTGAACGACAAGGAGGGACGCATCCTCGGGCCCCAGGACGTGGACATCCACGACAACGTCTTCCACCACAACCAGCACATCGGCGGCAACGGCTACGGCGTGCTGACCTCGGCCGGCGCGTACGCGACGATCCGCCGCAACGTCTTCGACCTGAACCGTCACGCCATCGCGTCGAGCGGGAAGGCCGGGACCGGCTACCGGGCCGAGCACAACCTGGTCCTGCGCGGCGGCGGCGTGCACGGTAAGTGGTACAACTCATTCACCCATCAGTTCGACGTGCACGGCGACGCCAACTGCCCGGACATCCCGGGGAACCGCCACACCTGGAACTGCGGGAACGCCGGCGATCAGTACTGGATGCAGGGCAACGCCTTCCAGTACGTCTCCGACGATGCGATCAAGCTGCGGGGGACCCCGCGGGTGGCCGCGTACATCGACGGGAACGTGTTCGCGCACCGCTCGGTGTCCGACGCGGTCGAGTTGCGCTCCCGCACGCGGGTGTCGCTGGACGGACCCGGCCGGCCGGCGAGCGTGGCCCGGGCCGACGGCTACGGCGCCTCCGGCACCTGCGACATCGACGGCGACCGGCGCGACGACCTCGTGCTGCCGACCGGGGTGAGCTGGTGGTACTCGAGCGGCGGCGCCGGTCGCTGGTCGTTCCTGCGGGCGGCGCCCGGGCGGATCGGTGACCTGGTCCTGGGCGACGTGGACGCAGACGGCCGCTGCGACGTGCTGGCCGACGGGCCCGGCGGGGTCGTGATGTCGAGCGGCGGCACCGCCGACCAGCGGCCGGTGCCCGGCCTGGAGGGTGCCCGGGTCGCCGAGATCCGCGTGGCCGACCTGACCGGTGACGGCGTCGACGACGTCTTCCGCCGCGCACCCGACGGCGGGTGGTGGCTCATCCGCCCCGGGGCCGCTCCCGAGGCGCTGCAGAGCTCCTCCGCCCCGCTCTCGGCGCTGCGGCTGGGCGACTTCGACGGTGACGGCCGGGCCGACGTGCTCGGGGTCAGCGGCGGCCGGTGGGCCGTCTCCTGGGGCGGCCGGAGCACCTGGCAGCGGCTGAACGCCCGCATCGGCGGCGGGCAGGAGCGGGCGCTCATCGCCGACGTCGACGGCAACGGCATCGACGACGTCGTCCGCCTGAACATCCGCAACCTGACCCGGGCCGACGTGGAGTGGTCCAAGGACGGCCGCACGCCGTGGCGCACGCTGCGCCGCGCGGAGATGCCGCGGACCGGCCCCGGCGTGAACACGCTCGCGGTCACCTGGCCGTGGATCCAGGCCGGCCGCTTCGACGCCGACCCCGGCGAGGAGGTCCTGCTCGCCGGCCCCGACCGCATGGCCCGCATCCTGGACGCCACCGGCATCGCGGCGGCACCCCACAACCGCATGCCCTACTGAGCTACCGGGGCGAGACCTCGCCGCGGCGCTCGGCCGGCTGGTCGGCCGGATCGATCGCCGCGGCGAGCGCCTCCAGGGTGCGCCCGTCGGGGAGCGCGAGGCCGGGGTCGAGGTCGATCAGCGGCAGCAGCGCGAAGCGGCGCTCGTGCAGGCGCGGGTGGGGCACCTCCAGGTCGGGCGCGCGCCAGATCCCGGCCTCCCACAGGAGCAGGTCGACGTCGCACGCCCGGGGCCCGAACCGGGGCCCGGGCACGCGGCCCATCTCGGCCTCGACCGCCTTGGCCACGCGAAGGACCTCGGGCGGGGGGAGCGCCGTGCGGACCCGGCAGGCGGCGTTCAGGAACGCGGGCTGGTCGGTGACCTCCCGGGGGGCGGTCTCGAAGGCGGCGCTGACCGCCTCCACCGCGAGGCCGGCGTGGGTGAGCGCGGCCACCGCGCCCGCGAGCGCGGCCTCGCGGTCGCCCAGGTTGGCGCCGAGGCCGAGCCAGTACCGCGTGGGGAGCGGTCCGCCGGCGCGGTGGGTGACCGCGGTCTCGGCCACGGTGTGCGGGATGGCGACGTGGGGCTTGCGGACGGTGACCGCCACCCCGGCGACGTGCGGCTCGGCCAGGGCGCGGGCGGCGATGGTGCGGGCCAGGTGCTCGAGCAGCGCGACCGGCGGCCCGGACACCAGGGCGGCCACCGCGTCGGCCAGCCCGGCGTAGTCGACCGTGTCGGCCAGGTCGTCGGTGTCCGCCGCCCGGTCGTGGGCGAGGTCCAGGTCCAGGTCGACCACGAAGCGCTGACCCAGCTCGCGCTCGGCCGGGAACACCCCGTGGCGGCCGAAGGCCTCCAGCCCCCGCACGTGGACCGTCGTGCTCATGCGACCGCCTCCCAGACCGTGAGCGCGTCCACCGTCTCGGGGACGTCGTGGACCCGGAGCACCGCGGCGCCTCGGGCGACGGCGGCGAGCCCGGCGGCCAGCGAGCCGGCCAGCCGCCCGTCGACCGCCCGCCCGGTGAGGGCGCCGAGCATCCCCTTGCGCGAGACCCCGACGACGAGCGGGCGACCGAGGGCGGCGAGGGCCGGGAGTCCCGCCAGCAGGGCCAGGTTGTGCTCGAGCGTCTTCCCGAAGCCGATCCCGGGGTCCAGCAGCACCCGCTCCTCGGGCACGCCGGCGTCGACCGCGGCCTGCAGGCGCCGGGCCAGGTGATCGCGCACCTCCCCGATCACGTCGCCGTAGCGCGGATCCCGCTGCATGGTCGCCGGGTCGCCGCGCATGTGGAGCAGGCAGAGCGCCGCGCCGCGCTCGGCCACCAGCGGGAGCATGCGCGGGTCGCGGCCCGCGGTGACGTCGTTCACCAGCACCGCGCCGGCGTCGAGGGCCGCCTCGGCGACCCGCGCCTTGGAGGTGTCGATGGAGAGCGCGATCGGCGCCGGCGCGGCGCGGAGCGCGTCGAGCACGGGCGCAAGGCGCCTGAGCTCCTCCGCCTCGGGGACCGGCGCGGCCCCGGGACGCGTGCTCTCGGCGCCCAGGTCGCAGATCGCCGCCCCGTCCGCGGCCATCGCCGCGACCCGGGCCAGGGCGTCGGCGGGGCCGCCGACCGCGCCGCCGTCGGAGAACGAGTCGGGGGTCAGGTTGAGGATCCCCATGACGCACGGGGGCGCGAGCCAGGCGAGCGGGTCGATGCCGGAAGGGTAACCGCCCCTCGTGTTCCGGCCCGTCCGCGCCGAACTTGAGGAAAAGCCATGGACGGCGAGGGGGAGCGGGTGGAGACGACGAGGGGGAAGGTCCGGGCCGGGGGCGTCCCGGGCGTCGAGCACCGGCCGGCGCCGTCGCGCCGGGTCCACGTCGGGATCGGGGCGCTCGCGGTCTCGCGCCGGCCGGACGACGTGCTCACCGCGATCCTGGGCTCGTGCGTGGGCGTCGTGATGCTCGACCACACGAGCGGCGTGTGCGGCCTGGCCCACGTGATGCTCCCGGACTCACGGATGGGCCGCGGGGAGGAGCTGCCGGCCAAGTACGCCGACCTCGCGGTGCCGGCGCTGCTCGCGGCCATGCGGGCCGCCGGGGCCCGCGCGTCGCGCATCGCGCTGGCGCTCGCCGGGGGCGCGGAGATCTTCGGGCTGGGTGGCGCGGCCGGGGGCATCGGGACCCGGAACGTGGGCGCGGTGCGCGACGGGGCCCTGGCGGTGGGCCTCCGGCCGGCCCGCGAGGACGTCGGCGGGGGCGGCGGGCGCCTGTGCGAGGTCTGGGTGGGCCCCCGTCAGGTGGTGGTGCGCCGGCCGGGGGCGGCCCCGGACGAGCTCGCCCTGCTCACCCCGTGAGCGTGGCGCTGGCCCGGCAGGTGAGGCCGCGGGGGCCCCACGCGCGGACCGAGACGGCGTTCGGCCCGTCGTAGCCGGAGAGCACCCGGCGCACGGTGATGGAGGCGCTGCGGCCGCCGGTCACCCGGCGGCCGGACCAGGCCACCCGGCGCTCCAGCACCATCACCACCCGCCAGCCCTGTCCCCGCCGGCTCTGCTCGATCGCGAACTCGGCCTCGAGCCCGCCGTCCTCCCACGAGAGCCTGAGCTCACTCCGGGCGCCGGCGCCGCACGCGCCGACGGCGCGCGTCTCGCCCCGGCGGGGCGCGCGGCCGGGCGGGACCTCGGGGTCGTCGTCGTCATCGTCGGTGGTCGTCCCCCCGCCGCCGGGACCCGGGTTCGATCCGGTGGTCGTGCCGGGGCGGTCGTCGCCGGGCGGATCGTCGGCGCCGCCCCTGGCCAGGGCGGCGGGCGCCGCGGCGAGCGCGAGGGCCGACACGGCGGCGGCGAGCAGGGCGGCGATGCGCGTGAGGCGGGTCACGGGAAGATCCTGGCGTCTCGGGGAACCGGGCACAACCGGACCTTGGTCGGGGTGGCGGCCGGACCCACGCCGCCTACCGCAGCCCGCGGCGCTCGGCCCACAGCGCGGCCTGGGTGCGGTCGGTCACCCCGATCTGCCGGAAGACGCTGGTCAGGTGGTACTTGACGGTCTTCTCGCTGATCTCGAGCCGGCGGGCGATGAGCTTGTTCGGCATGCCCTCGAGCAGCAGGCCGAGCACCTCGCGCTCCCGCTCGGAGAGCCCCTCCAGCGGGTCCGGCTCGGCCCGGGCCTCGATGATGGATCGCGCGGCCCGCGGGTCGAGCGGCGACTCGCCCCGCGCCGCCGCGCGCACCCCGCGCACGACCTCCTCCGAGGCGGCGTCCTTCAGCAGGTACCCCACCGCCCCGGCCTCCAGCGCGCCCATGATCCGGCGCCGGTCCGAGAACGAGGTGAGGATGAGGATGGCCGTGCCGGGTCGCTCGGCGAGGATCTGCCGGGTGGCCTCGATGCCGTCCAGCACCGGCATCTCGAGGTCCATGAGCACGACGTCGGGGCCGGTGTCGCGCACCCGGGCCACGGCGTCGCCGCCGTCGGTGGCCGCGCCGACCAGCTCCATGTCCTCCTGCTCGGCCACCAGCCGCCCGAGCCCGTCACGGATGACCCCGTGGTCGTCGGCGATCAGCACGCGAATCATCCCGGGGGGACCTCCAGCTCGACCCTGGTGCCCTCGCCTGGCGCGGAGCGGATGTCCAATCTACCGCCCGCCTGGGCCACGAGCTCCTCGAGCAGCGTGAGGCCCACGTGGCCCTCCTCACCCCGGCGCGCGCGGGCCGCCGGCGCGAAGCCCCGGCCGTCGTCGGCGACCACCAGGCGCGCGTTCTCGCCGTCGGCGCCGACCGCGACCGTGAGGTGCCGGGCGCCGGAGTGGGCGGCCACGTTGCGCACCGCCTCCTGCGCCACCCGGTAGACGAGGGCCTGCTGGTCGGGGCCGAGGCGGGCCCCGTCGCGCACCTCGACCGTCGCCTGCACCCCGTCCTCCTGCAGGGGGCTCACCAGGTCGTCGAGGGCCGCCCGCAGGCCCGCGGCCTCCAGGTGCGGCGGGGAGAGCTCGACCAGGAGGGTCCGGAGGTCGCGGACCGAGTGGCGCAGGCGCTCCATGGCGCTCCGCAGGATCGCGGCCTCCTCCTCGGCCCCCCGGGCGGCGGCGCGGTCGGCCAGGGGGGCGAGGCCGAACGCGACCCCCGCGATCTCCTGCACGGTCCCGTCGTGCAGGTGCGAGGCGATCCGCCGGCGCTCCCGGTCCGATGCGGCCACGGCGTTCGCGAGCAGCGTCTCGCGCTCCTCATACCCCCGCCGCAGCGAGCGGGCCATCGACCACGCCAGGGGGACGAGGGCCAGCAGGATGACCGCCAGGCCGCCCAGGATGGGCGGCGCCAGGGCGCGCAGGAGGTCCTCGCCCGAGGAGGTGGCCGACTCGAGCGGCTCGTAGATCTCGAAGATCACCCGCCGCCCGGAGGGGGTGCGGATGACCGTGTGCGCCTCCAGCAGGTCGCCCTGCCCGCGGTCGAGCACGTTCTCCGGCCGGGACAGGTCGGTGAGCTCGGCGTTGGCGCCCCCCTCGCGCAGGATGACCTGCTGGTCCTCCGAGAGCCCGAAGCGGCGGCCGATGAGCGCGGGCTCGTCGGAGTACAGGATGCGCCCGTCGTCCGACCAGAGCTTCACCCGCACGACCGAGCCGGTGAGGATGCGGGTCACCACCACCTCGTCGAGCGCGGCGAGCGACTCGGGGTCGGCGCGCAGGATGCCGTCGTCGAGCGAGGACTCGACCAGCTGGCCGAGCTCCTGCACCCGCAGGCGCGTGTCGCCCTGGGCCTCGCTGACCGCGACCGAGCGCAGCGCGAAGTAGCCCCCCACCACGACGACGGCGATGGCGGCGAGGCTCGCGATCGCGAAGCGCGCCACGGCCCAGCCCACGCTCACCGGCTTCATGCGGCGGCGGGCGCGGGCCCGGACCGGGTCCGGATCCGGGTCGGTGACGGGCGGCAGGGTCCCCACCCCTCCAATCATGGCCCCGCTCCGCCCTCCCGTGGGGGTCCCCCGACCAAAGTCCGGTTGAGGTCACGACCGCGGCGGCGAAACCCTCCGCCACGTCGGGAACCCGTGACCGGAGGAGACCCCAGATGACCCCCCTGCGCACCGCGACCGCGATCCTCGCCACCGCCGCCCTGGTGGCCACGCCGGCCGCCCTGGCCCGCGGCGGCGCCGACGACGGCGGCTCCGGCGGCTCCGCGCGCGGCGACGTGCGGGTGAGCGGGTCCTGCTCGGCCTCCTCGACGGCCAAGCTCAAGCTGAGCGACGAGGACGGGCGCATCGAGGTCGAGCTCGAGGTCGACCAGAACCGCAACGGCGTGCCGTGGACCGTGGCGATCCGGCGCAACGGCACGCAGGTGGCGGCCGCCCGCGCGGTCACCCGGGCCCCGAGCGGGTCGTTCGAGGTGCGGCGGGTCATCGCGAACGGGGCCGGCCCCGACCGCGTGGTCGCGACCGCCCGGCGCGCCGGCGAGACCTGCACGGCCACCGCCACCTGGCGCTGAGCCCGGATCCACCGGCGGTCCGCGAGACCCGGCGGATCCGCGCCGCGGGAGCGGTGGACGCGGTCTCGGTCAGGCCCCGGCCCGGGCCTCCCGCGCGAGCATCGCGGCGGAGGCCCGGGCCTCGCGCAGGACGTCGGCGTCACCGGCGTCGCGGGCGCTCATGACCAGGGCCAGCGCGTGGACCACGGCCTTCAGGCCGGCCAGGCGCCAGGTGTCCGGCTCCACCGGCCCGTAGGCGGCGAGGAACGCCGGCCGGGCCGGCGGCGGCAGGAACCCGAGCACGATGCCGAGATCGCCCGCCGGGTCGCCCACGTGCACGTCGCCCCAGTCGATGATCCCGGCCAGGGCGCCGTCGCGCACCAGGAGGTGAGAGGCGTGCAGGTCGCCGTGCACCGGCGCGAGCGGACGGGGGCCGGCCACCGCGGCGGCCCGCTCGGCGAGGGCGATCAGCCCGGCGGGGTCGTCGACGAGCCCCAGGGCGTGCGCCGCCGCCGCCCGCTCGCGCAGCCCGGGCAACCGGTGGGCGGCGTCGAGGCGCCGCAGCGTGTCCGGTGGTGCCCCGAGCGCCCGCGCCTCCTCCACCGGGACCGCGTGCAGGACGCGCAGGAACGTCCCGAGCGGAGCGGCGAGGGCGGCTCGCCCCGATCCGTCGAGGCGCGCGCCCGGCGCCGGGGCGCCGGCGAGCATCCGGTATCCCGCGAAGGGCCACGGAAAGCGCGGGCCGGGCGCCGCGACCCACCGGGGCACCGGGACCGGCAGCGGGAGCCGGGGGGCCAGGGCCGGCAGGAGCCCGGCCTCGGTGCGGATCGGGGCGGCGGCCACGGCGCGGCGCGGAAAGCGGAAGACCAGGTCACCGTTCACCCGGTGCGCGGTGTTGTCCCACCCGGCCCCGAGCGGCTCCACCCGGGCCGGCGCGAGGGACGGGAAGGCCTCGTCGATCAGCGCGGCGGCGAGCGCCGGGCCCACCTCGACCTCCGCCGCCCAGGGAGGCCGGCTCATGCGCGCGCCGGGGCCAGGGCGCCGGCCGGCGGGGAGGGCCGGCGCTCCCCGCGCGGGGGGCGCAGCAGGCGCAGGCCGTTCAGGGTCACGATGACCGTCGAGCCCTCGTGGCCCACCACCCCGAGGGGCAGCGGAACCACCCCGGCGATCGCGAGCACCGAGAGCACGAGGATCACCGAGCCGGCGAACACGAGGTTCTGGGTGACGATCCGCCGGGTGCGCCGGGCGAGGTCGACCACGTCGGGCACGCCGTCGAGGCGGTCGGCCATGAGCACCACGTCGGCGGTCTCGAGCGCCTGGTCGGTGCCACGCACCCCCATCGCGATCCCCACCGTCGCGGCGGCGAGCGCCGGCGCGTCGTTGACCCCGTCGCCCACCATCGCCACCGGGCCCGCGGCGGCCAGGTCGCGGATCGCCGCCACCTTGTCCTCGGGCAGGAGGTCCGCCCGCAGGGCGTCGACCCCGACCTCGCGGCCCACCCGCTCGGCCACCGCGGCGCGGTCGCCGGAGAGCAGGGCCGTGCGCACCCCGAGCCCGCGCAGCCGGGTGAGGGCCGGGCGGGCGCCGGTCCGCACGGTGTCGCGCACGCCGACCACCGCGATGGCCCGGGCGCCGGCCTCGCCGACCCACAGCGCCGCCTCGCCGTCGGCCGCCCGGACGGCGTCGGCGAGCGGGCCCCCGTCGACCCCCCAGGCCCCCCGCTCACGCATGAACGCGGGGCTTCCCACCACGATCCGCCGCCCCTCCACGTCCCCCTCCACCCCGCGGCCGTGGACGGCGGCGAACGCGGTGCAGGCGGGGACGTCGATGCCCGCGCGCTCGGCGGCCTGCGCCACCGCCTGGGCCAGGGGATGGCCACTCCCGGCCTCCACCGCGGCCGCGAGGGCGAGGGCGTGGCCGGGGTCGACGCCGGGCGCGGGCGTGACCGCGGTCACCGCCAGGGCGCCGGTCGTGAGGGTCCCGGTCTTGTCGAACGCCACCGTCCGCACGCGGGCGAGGTCCTCCAGGGGGCCCGACCCCTTGACCAGGATGCCCTCGCGGGCCGCCCGGGCGAGGGCCGAGAGGAGGCTCGCGGGCACCGAGATGACCAGCGCGCAGGGCGAGGCGACCACGAGCAGGGTCATGGCCTGCAGGAAGGCGTCGCCCACGTCGCGCCCCATCGCCAGGAACAGGGCGAAGGCGACCGCGGCCACCCCGAGGACCCCGGCCACGTACACCGGCTGGTAGCGGTCGATGGCCCGCTGGGCGGGCGCCTTCTGCGCGCGGGCCTCGGCCACCAGGGCGATGACGCGGGCGAGCACGGTCTCCTGGGCCGGGCGGGTCACCCGGACCTCGAGGTAGCCGGTCAGGTTGATGGTGCCCGCGAACACCGGGTCGCCCGGGCGCGCCTCGACCGGGATGGACTCCCCGGTGATCGCCGACTGGTCGACCGCGGAGGTGCCGGCCACCACCTCGCCGTCCACCGGCACGCGCTCCCCGGGCCGCACCGCCGCGAGCGCGCCCACCGCGACGCGGTCGGCCGCCACCTCGCGCTCGACCCGGCCCTCGGGGCCCGCCTCGACGACCTGCACGACGTCCGGGCGCAGGTCCATCAGCGCCCGGACCGAGCGGTGGGTGCGCCCCAGGGCGAAGGCCTCGAGGACCCCGCCGAGGGAGAAGAGGAAGAGCAGCACCGCGCCCTCCCACCACGCCCCGACCGCGGCCGCGCCGGCGGCGGCGAGCAGCATGAGGAGGTCGACGTCGAGGCGTCCGCGGCGGAGCGAGCCCAGGGTGGTGCGCAGGGCCGGCGCCCCGCCCGCGACGTAGGCGACCGCGTAGGCCGGGATGGCCGCGGACGCGCCGGCGGTGCGCTCGACGGCGAAGCCGACGAGGCCGGCCAGGAGGCAGAGCGCGAGCAGCAGGAAGGGCACCCGCTGCTCCGACGCCCACGCCGCCCGGGCCCCGGCGGCGAGGTGGCGGGGGTCCAGGGCGGCCAGCAGCCGGCGGCCGGTGCTCCCGGCCCCGAGCAGGCGCAGGTCGGCCGACTCCATCCCGGCCCGCACGATGGGCCGGCGGGTGACCCCGGGGTCGAAGGCGACGACCACCAGGCGGGGCTCGGCGCCGGGGATCAGGTCGAGCACCCCGGGGAGGGCCATGGCGCGCCGGCGGATGGCGGCCAGGTCGCCCGGGCCGATCGGCCCGTCGGCCACGAAGACCATGCGCTCCGACCTCATGGCCCCGACGCTATCGCAACTGCCTAAGAACAACGACTTGAGAGCGACCCTGTCCGGGTCGCATCCGTCATCGGTTCGTCGTACGATCGTTCCATGCCCTCCGCGCGCACCGACGAGGACCTGGCCGGCGCCCTGCGGGCCCGCGGCCTGCGGGTGACCCCCCAGCGGCTGGTCATCCACCGCGTGCTGCGCGACCGGGCCGGCCACGCGACCGCCGAGCAGGTGCTCCGCGAGGTGGCCCCGGCCCTGCCGAACGTGTCGCTGCCCACCGTCTACGCGACGCTCGCCCTGCTCGAGCGCCTGGGCGCGGTGCGCCGGGTGAGCGCCCCCGGCGACCGCGCGGTCTACGACACCCGCACCGACCCGCACCACCACATCTACTGCCGGGAGTGCGGCGCCGTGGCCGATCTGGAGGCGCCCCTGGACCCCGGCACGGCCCTGCGGGCGGCCGAGCGGGTGGGCTTCCGCCCGGACTGGGCCGAGCTCACGCTCACCGGGACCTGCGCCCGCTGCGCCGCGGCTCAGCCGACCAGGGCGGACACCACCGCGAAGTAGATCAGGATCGAGAGCAGGTCCTGCACCACGGTCGCGAGCGGCCCGCTCCCGAAGGCCGGATCGGTCCCGAGGCGCGCGAGCAGCGCCGGCAGCGCCATCGCCACCAGGGTCGCCGTCGCGCACGCGGCGAAGATCGCGATCGCGGTGGCCCCGACCACCTCCGCGTCACCCCAGATGGGGAACGCGATCGCGGCGAAGAGCGCGGCCAGCACCACGCCGACCAGCACCCCGGTGGCCAGCTCCCGGCGCACCATCGAGCCCACCGGCACGCCGGCCGACAGGCCGCGGATCACGATCGTCTCGGTCTGGGTGCCGACCGCGTCGGCCATGTAGACGACGCCGGGGATGAAGAACGCGATGAGGGTGTTGGCGTCGAGCTCGCTCTCGAAGCCGCCCACGATCCCGGCCGCGGCGACCGCGCCGGCCAGGCCGAGGATGAGCCAGGGAAGGCGGTGCCAGAACCGCCGGAGGACCGGCTCCCGACTGGCCGTCCGGGCGCTCCGCCCCCGGGCGAGGAACCCGCCCAGGCGGGCCATGTCCTCGTCGTGCTCGCGCAGGAGCACCCCGAGCATGCGGTGGCCGGGCACCAGCCCGGCGAACCGCCCGTCGGCGCCGACCACGGCGAGGACCCCCTCCGCGTGATGCACGGCCCGCCATGCCGCGACCTCCTGGTCGGCGCCCGGCGTCACGGTCGGGGGATCGGCGTCCATGACCGCCTCGACCGGCTCGTCCGGTGGGGCGGCCAGCAGGTCCTCCAGGCGGGCCACGCCGGCCAGGCGCCCGTCCGGGCGAAGCACCGCGACCACGTCGGCCTCGTCGAAGCGCCGGCCCACGAGCCCGGCCACCACCTGGCCGGCCGGGTCGCCCGGCGCGGCGACGGGCACCGCGGTGGTCGCCAGGTCGGCCACCGGCCACGCGGACGCCCGCGTGGCCGCCTCGGTCTCCACCGCCATGACCCCCACCCTCCCCGCCGGCCGCCGGACCCCCCGGACGCTACGCGCGGCCGCGGCCGCTCAGCGGGGACCCACCCGCGGCCGACCCCCGGCCCGGCCTCAGGCTCAGGCGCCGGCCGGGGCCTCGGGGGCCGGGGGCGGCAGCGGGATGCGGCTCGGGCGCTCGCGGGGCGGGGGCGGCGGGGCGGCGGCCTGCTCCTCGGCCAGGCGCCGGGCCTTCTCGTCCTTGGCCCGGAAGGCCTCCTCCTCCGAGAGGCCGTCGAGCAGCCCGAGGAACTCCTCCCGCTCGATCGTCTCGCGCCGCAGCAGAATCTGGGTGAGCGACTCAAGGTCGGCCCGGTGCTCGATCAGGATGTCCTTGGCCCGCTGGTAGGCCTCCTCGATGATCCGCCGGATCTCGGTGTCGATCTGGCGGGCGAGCTCATCGGAGTAGTCGGGCTCTGAGTGCATGTCACGGCCCAGGAACGGCGCGCCCTGGTTGTGGCCGAGCACCCGGGGCCCGAGCTTCTCCGACATCCCGAAGCGCATGGTCATCTGCTTGGCGGTCGAGGTGACCTTCTCCAGGTCGTTGGCCGCCCCGGTGGTGATCTCATCGAAGACGATCTCCTCCGCCGCCCGCCCGCCCAGGGTCATGGCCATGGTGTCCTCAAGCTGGGCCCGGGTGGTCAGGAACTTGTCCTCGGCCGGCATCGAGATGGTGTAGCCCAGGGCCTGGCCGCGGCTGACGATGGAGATCTTGTGCACGGGGTCGGAGTTGGCGAGGAAGTGGCCGACCAGGGCGTGGCCCATCTCGTGGTAGGCGGTGACCACCCGCTCCTTGTCTGACAGCAGCCGGGTCTTCTTCTCCGGACCCGCGATGACCCGGAGGATCCCCTCCTCAAGCTCCGATCCCTCGATCACCCGCTTGCCCTTTCGGGCGGCCAGGAGGGCGGCCTCGTTGACCAGGTTGGCCAGATCGGCCCCGGTGAAGCCCGGGGTCTGGCCGGCCAGGGTGTCCAGGTCGATGTCCTTGGCGATCGGCTTGCCGCGGGTGTGGACCCGCAGGATCTGCGCGCGGCCGGCCCGGTCGGGGCGGTCCACGACGATCTGGCGGTCGAAGCGGCCGGGCCGGAGCAGGGCCGGATCGAGGATGTCGGGCCGGTTGGTCGCGGCGATCAGGATGATGTTGTCCTTCATCTCGAAGCCGTCCATCTCGACCAGGAGCTGGTTGAGCGTCTGCTCACGCTCATCATGCCCACCGCCCAGGCCCGCCCCGCGGTGGCGGCCGACCGCGTCGATCTCGTCCATGAAGATGATGCAGGGGGAGTTCTGCTTGGCCTGCTCGAACAGGTCGCGCACCCGGCTGGCGCCCACCCCGACGAACATCTCCACGAAGTCGGACCCTGAGATCGAGAAGAACGGCACCCCGGCCTCGCCGGCCACCGCCCGGGCCAGCAGCGTCTTTCCGGTGCCGGGGGGCCCGAAGAGCAGCACCCCCTTGGGGATGCGCGCGCCCAGGGCCTGGAACTTCTTGGGGTTCTCCAGGAACTCCTTGATCTCGTGGAGCTCCTCGACCGCCTCATCCGCCCCGGCGACATCGCGGAAGGTGATCTTGGGCTGGTCGACCGAGAGGCGCTTGGCCTTGGACTTGCCGAAGCTCATGACCTTGGACCCGCCGCCCTGCATCTGGTTCATCAGGAAGATCCAGAAGATGAAGAACAGCGCGAAGGGGGCCAGGGTGAGCAGGAACCCCCACCAGGCCGAGCCGCCGCGGCCCTCGACCCGGAAGGGGATGTCGGCCCGGTCGATCTTGTTGGTGACCTGCGCCCCGTAGTTGTCGGGGTAGCCGGTGGTGTAGCGCTTGCCGTCGGTGCGGGTGACCGAGAGCTCCTGGCTCTTGGTCTTCATGGTCACCGTGCGCACCTG
>JALOLS010000074.1:9942-24657 GCA_025455865.1 Thermoleophilia bacterium | reverse complement strand
CTGGTCGACGGGGCCGACGACTTCCCCGACCTCTTCGCCCTGCGCGGCGGCCTGCCGCCCTCGCCGGCCCTCGGGCCCGACGCGCCCGCCGACGTCCTCGACGAGGCGCCCGCCCCGGCCGCCCCGGAGCCGCCCGCCCCGGAGACCGGGGCAGAGGACGACGACCTGGTGCCCTTCGGCGACGAGGTCGACGACCCCGCGCCGGACGCCTTCGCCGAGGCGCCGGAGCCCGAGCCGCCGCTCCCGGCCGCCTCGATCACCCCGGAGCCCGCGCCCGACCCGGAGCCCGCGCCGGCCCCCGCCGCCGTGGCCGACGAGCCCCCGGGGGCGTGGCGGCCGCCGCCGCGCGGCGTGCTCCGCCGCACCACGGGCCCCACGGCGCTCCCCGAGGCGACCATCCGCGACACCAGCCGGCGCCTCGAGGAGGCGCTCGGGCAGTTCGGGGTGGCGGCGGAGGTCACCGACACCGTGAGCGGCCCGCGGGTCACCCGGTATGAGCTCCGCCTGGCCCCGGGGACCAAGGTGAGCCGGGTCACCTCGCTGCGCGACGACCTGGCCTACGCGCTCGCCGCCCGCGACGAGCTGCGGATCATCGCCCCGATCCCCGGCAAGCAGGCGGTCGGCGTGGAGGTCCCCAACCCCGAGGCGACCCTGGTGACCCTGGGCGACCTGTGGCGCGACTTCCCCGAGCAGGCGGGGCCGCTGGTGGCGTGGCTCGGCCTCGACATCGGGGGCAAGGCGGTCTACCTCGACCTCGCCCGGATGCCGCACCTGCTCATCGCCGGCTCCACCGGCACCGGCAAGAGCGTCTGCCTGAACGCGCTGCTCGCCTCGATCCTGCTCCGGGCGACCCCGGACGAGCTCAAGCTGGTGATGGTCGACCCCAAGAAGGTCGAGCTGAACCACTACGAGGGCATCCCGCACCTGCTCACCCCGGTCGTCACCAACATGAAGAACGCGACGGCGGTGCTCGGGAACCTCGTCCGGGAGATGGAGTCGCGGTATGAGCTCATGGGTGCCGCGCGGGCGCGCAACCTGCGCGACTGGAACACGACCCGGGTGGCCCGCGGGGAGCGGGCGGTGCCGATGGTCCTGGTGGTCATCGACGAGCTGGCCGACCTGATGATGGTCGCCCCGGCCGAGGTCGAGGACGCGATCATCCGCCTGGCCCAGAAGTCCCGGGCGGTGGGCATCCACCTGCTCCTGGCCACCCAGCGGCCCTCGGTGGACGTGATCACCGGGATGATCAAGGCCAACGTGCCCTCGCGGGTGGCCTTCGCGGTCTCCAGCCAGGTCGACTCACGCGTGGTCCTCGACGCGTCGGGCGCCGAGAGCCTGCTCGGCCACGGCGACATGCTCTTCCGCCCGGTGGGCACCTCGCGCCTGCAGCGCCTGCAGGGGGCCTTCGTGTCGGAGGAGGAGATCCTCGCCATCACCGACCACTGGCGGCTGCAGGGCCGGCCGGACCTGCGCGAGGAGATGCTCGAGCGCCCCGACGTGGCCGACGACGTGCTCGACCCCGACGCCGACGACATGGTCGACCGGGCGATCGAGACGGTGGTGCAGCAGGGGACGGCGTCGGTGTCGCTCCTCCAGCGCCGCCTCGGAGTCGGCTATGCGCGGGCCGGCCGGCTGGTCGACGTGCTGGAGCGCATGGGGGTCGTCTCCGGGCACGAGGGCTCCAAGCCGCGCACGGTGCTGATCGGCGAGGCCGACCTCTCGCGCTACCTGCGCCGCGGCGGGTCCGCGGAGCCCGGCGAGGAGCCCGTCGAGGCGGAGGCGGAAGCCCCGCGCTGAGCGCACGTCCCGCCCGCTCGGAGCGGGCGGGCGCTCCCCCCCGGCGGGCGGCCTGATACGGTGGCCGCGGCCGCGGGGCGGGTGGTCCACCTCCGGTCCACCCTCCTCATGTTCGAGATCGGCAACACCCTCCGCGAGGCCCGCCTCCGCCGCGGCGTCGAGATCGCCCAGGCGGAGGCCGACACCAAGATCCGCGCCAAGTACCTGCGCGCGATGGAGGAGGAGCAGTTCGACCTGCTCCCGGCCCCGTCGTACGTGCGCGGGTTCCTCAAGAGCTACGCCGAGTACCTCGGCCTCGACGGGCGCCTGGTGCTCGACGAGTACGAGTCGCGCTTCGGGGTGCTGGCCGACGTCATGGGCGACGACCCCGGCGTGCGCCGCCGTCAGGGCGCCCGGTCCACCCCCTCCGGCGCCCGGCCGGCGCCCCGCGGCCGGCGCGATCGCCGCCCGCGCGAGCGCCGGAGCGAGGCGCAGCTCCTGTGGATGGCCATCGGCGGGGTCCCCGGGGTCGCCCTCCTGGTCTGGCTGGGGATCGGAGGCGAGTCCGCGCCCCCCGCGCCGGTGAGCCCGGCGCCCGCCCCGGCGCCCGCCGCGACCCCGGCCCCGGCCCCCGCCCGCGCGGCGGCCCCGGCGCCGCCCGCCGCGCCGAAGCGCCCGGCCCGGGTCACCGTGGTCTTCACCGGCACCGGCGACACCGGCTCCTACCTGGAGGTCCGGGGCCGCAACGCGCAGGGCGCGACCGCCTACTCGGGCATCCTCGCCCCCGGGACCAGCGAGCGGTTCACCGTGCGCCGCAGCCTCTGGGTGCGGGTGGGCAACACCGACGGCGTCGAGGTGACCGTCGACGGCCGCGCCCGCGCGCTCGACGGCGGCACCGCCGACTTCATCGTCACCCGCAGCGGCGTGCGCCGCATCGACGACGCCGGCTAGCCCGGAGGCGCCGCGCGCCGGGGTCCTGGTCACCGGGACCGAGGTGGTCGAGGGACGGGTCCGCGAGCAGAACGCGGGCGTCGTCGCCCGGGACCTCGCCGACCGGGGCGTGCGGGTGGAGCGGGTGGTCTGGGTCGGGGACGGGCTCGCGGACCTGAGCGACGCCCTCGCCGCGCTGCTCGGCCGCGGCCTCGACCTGGTCGTGGTCACCGGCGGGCTCGGCCCCACCCACGACGACCGCACCATGGAGGCCGTCGCGGGGGTGCTCGGGCGCCCCCTGGCCCGCTCCGACGAGGCGCTCGCGCTGGTCCAGGCGCAGATGCGGATGATCGGCGTCCGCCGGGCCCGGGCCGAGACGCTGCGCGCCGGCATGGAGAAGCAGGCGACCCTCCCGGCGGGGGCGGTCGTCCTGGCGCCGGCCGGCACCGCGCCGGGGGCGGTGGTGGGCGCCGGCCGGCAGGTCGTGGTGGTGCTCCCGGGGCCGCCCTGGGAGGCGCGGGCCATGTGGGCGGCCGCCCGCACGACGGCCCCGGTCGCGGCCCTCCTGGGGCGGGGTGACGCGGGCCGGCGGGTGCTCCGCCTGGCCGGGGTGGTCGAGTCGCAGTTCGTGGAGGCCCTCGGCGCGGTGCCGGAGGCCGTGCGCGACGCGGCCGAGGTGGGGGTCTGCGCCCGGGGCGGGGAGCTCGAGGTGACCGTGCGGCCCGGCCCCGGGCCGCAGGGCGCGACGGCGGCGCGGGCGGTCGAGGAGGCCCTCGACGCGGCGTTCGGCGCGGCGGTGTTCAGCCGGGACGGGCGCGAGGTCGACCAGGTCGTGGCCGACGCCCTGCTCGCCCGCGGCGAGGTGCTCGCGGTGGCCGAGTCGTGCACCGGCGGCGGGCTCGGGGCCCGCATCACCGCGTGGGCGGGGAGCTCGGCCTGGTTCGCCGGCGGGGTCATCGCGTATGCGAACGGGGTCAAGGAGTCCGTGCTCGGGGTGCCGCCCGGGGTGCTCGCGCGCGACGGCGCGGTCTCGCGGGCCTGCGCTGAGGCCATGGCCGAGGGCGCGCGGCGGGTGGTGGGCGCGGCCTGGGCGCTCAGCGTGACCGGGGTGGCCGGTCCGGGCGGCGGGACGGCCGAGAAGCCGGTGGGCCTGGTCTGGATCGCCGCCGCGGGCCCGGACGGGGTCACCGCCCGCGAGCTCCGCCTGGGCACCGGGCGCGAGCGCATCCGGGATCGCTCCGCGACCGAGGCCCTGCACCTCCTGCGGGAGCGACTCGGGGCGTGAGCCCCGGGGCCGGTGCCGGGCGCCGGCACGCCGCCGTGTGCGGTCCGGCACGGATGGGGTGAGCGCGGCGTCCGGGGCCGGGGGTACGGTGGGGTGCATGGAGGTCCCGCTTCGCCCCGCCAACCGCCTCTTCGCCGCGCTCGACCTGCCGGACGACGTGCGCGCCGCGCTCGCGCGGCGGGCCGGGCGGCTCGCGGCCGCGCTCGGCGGGCGGGCGGTCCCGGGGGACACCCTGCACCTCACGCTCGAGTTCCTCGGCCGGGTGCCCCAGGACGCCGGCCCCGACCTCGTCCGGGCACTCGCCGACGGCGTGCAGGCCGCCGGGCCCGACCCGGTCCCGGCCGCCGTCGCCGGCCTGCGGGCGCGTCCGTCGGCCGGCCGGGCGCGCCTGTGCGCGGCCGAGCTCGCCGACCCCGTCGGTCGCCTGGCGGTGGTGGGTGAGGCGGTGCGCGCGGCCCTCGCCGGGGCCCTCGGGCGCCCCGCGCCCGAGGGGCGGCTGTGGCCCCATGTCACGCTGGTGCGGTTCCGGCGGCCGGTGCGGGTCCCGGCCACGGCGTGGGCCGACTCCTCCGGCGCCGCCGCCTCCGGGGCGGGCGCCGATGTCGAACAGGTGTTCGACTTCCGCCGGGCCGCGCTCTATGATTCCGAGGTGTCCCCGGGGCGTCCGCCGCGCTACCGGGCCATCTGCCAGGTCCCCGTCGGCGGCGCGTGAAGGAGGCAGGGGTGGAGAAGTCGCAGGCGCTCGGCACCGCGGTCGCGCAGATCGAGCGGGCCTTCGGCAAGGGCTCGATCATGCGGATGGGCGACATGCCCGCGATCGACATCCAGGCCGTGCCCACCGGGTCGCTCGCCCTCGACGTGGCCCTCGGCATCGGCGGCCTCCCGCGGGGGCGCATCGTGGAGATCTTCGGCCCGGAGGCCTCGGGCAAGACCACCCTGCTCTACCACGTGATCGCCCAGGCCCAGAAGCGCGGGGGCCTCGCGGCGTTCATCGACGCCGAGCACGCGATGGACCCGGGCTACGCCCGGCGCATCGGGGTGAACACCGACGACCTCCTGGTCTCCCAGCCCGACCACGGGGAGCAGGCGCTCGAGATCGCCGACCTGCTCATCCGCTCCGGGGCGCTGGACGTGGTGGCCATCGACTCGGTCGCCGCGCTCGTGCCCAAGGCCGAGATCGAGGGCGAGATGGGCGACACCCACGTCGGCCTGCAGGCCCGGCTCATGTCCCAGGCGCTCCGCAAGCTCGCCGGCACGCTGAACCGCGCCGGGACCATCTGCGTCTTCACCAACCAGCTGCGCGAGAAGATCGGCGTCATGTTCGGCTGCTTCCACCACGACGCACCGGTGGCGCTGGCCGACGGGTCGACGCTGCCCATCGGGCGCATCGTCACCGAGCGGCTCCCGGTGGAGGTCATGTCCCTCGACCCGCTCACCGGGCGCATCGAGCCGCGGCCGGTCGTGAGCTGGTTCGACAACGGGCAGACCGAGGGGTTCCTGCGCATCCGGGTCTCAGGGGGCCGCGAGGGCGCCCGCACCCTGGTCTGCACCCCCAACCACCTCATCATCACGCCGCAGGGCGAGGTGCCGGCCGGCGACCTGGCGCCCGGCATGGAGGTCTTCGCCAGCGCGCCGGCGGTCACCGGCGCCGCGGTGCGGGCCGGGGCGGCCGGGGCGGGCACCCCCGCCGGGTCGGCCCTCCGGGCGGTGCGGGCGTTCGTGCTCGGGGTCGAGCCCGTGTCCGGCCTGGCCGACATGCGCCGCTTCGACCTCGAGGTGGCCGGCCACCACACCTACCTGGTCGACGGCGTCGCCGTGCACAACTCGCCCGAGACCACCCCGGGCGGCCGCGCGCTCAAGTTCTACTCGTCGGTCCGCCTGGACATCCGGCGCATCGAGAACCTCAAGGAGGGCGCCGAGGTCATCGGCTCCCGGGCGCGGGTCAAGGTGGTCAAGAACAAGGTGGCCCCGCCGTTCCGGCAGGCCGAGTTCGATATCATGTACGGGGAGGGCATCTCCCACGAGGGCAACCTCATCGACCTCGGCCTGGAGCACGGCCTGCTCACCAAGAGCGGCGCGTACTTCTCCTACGGCGACGAGCGCCTCGGGCAGGGGCGGAACGCGGCCAAGGCGTTCCTGCGCGAGCACCCCGACGTGGCCGGCGATCTCGAGGCGCAGATCCGCCGCACCGCCGGGGTGGACGGCTCGTCCGGCGAGGAGGAGATCCAGGTCGACGCCGACGGGGTGGTCATCGCGGGGGCGGGCGTCTCCGCCGGCTGACCCCCGTGGCCGGGTGACGGTGCGGTGGCCCGCCGGTCCTCTCAGCGCCGGCGGGCCACGAGCAGCACGTGCTCGCCCGCGAGCGGGTCGGGGATCGGGGCGGGCACGACCCGCAGTCCGGCGGCGCCGATCAGCCGCCGCCAGGTCGCCTCGGGGAAGACCCCCACCACGTGGCGGTCGTGGACCGTGCGGGTCGTCCCGTCGGCCTCGCGGGTGACGATCACGTAGTCGACGTCCGCCGTGGTCGCCCCGGGCCGGAGGGGGTGCGACCACTCCAGATACCGGGCCCCCCGGCCGTCGGGGGCGTCGGCGCCGCCGTGGTCGGTGCCGGCGCGGTGGGTCTCGGCGGTCTCGTCGGGGATGAGCAGCGCGAGGCCGCCGGGGGCGAGGTGGTGGGCCACCGTGGCGAGCGCCGCGGCGAGGTCGGCCTCGGTGGTGAGGTAGCCGATGGCGTCGTGCACCAGCACCACGTCGAAGCGGCCGGGCAGGCGCAGCGTGCGCATGTCGGCCACCTCGTGGCGGGCGGCCGGGATGCGGGCCCGGCTCACGGCCAGCATGTCCGGTGAGCGGTCGGTCAGCGTGCAGGCCAGGTGCGGGGCCAGGTGCGACGCCAGGCTGCCCGCGCCGGCCCCGAGCTCGAGCAGGGTCCGGGCCCCCGGGGCGAGCCGGTGGATGAGCGCGAGCAGGTGATCGGCCTCGTCCTCGTACTCCTCCGGCGGGCTGAGGAGCCCGAACCAGGGGGCCAGATCCGCGTACATGCGCTCGGTGGACACCGCGGCAGCATGCCTCATGCCCCGGGGCCGGGGCCAGGAGGCGTCTACACTCCGGCGCGTGCGCCGCTATCACCTGACCACCTTCGGGTGCCAGATGAACGCCCACGACTCCGAGCGCATGAAGGGGCTGCTGGAGTCCCTGGGCTACGCGGAGGCGGCCTGCCGCGACGAGGCCGACCTCATCCTGTTCAACACCTGCACCATCCGGGGCTCGGCCGACGAGCGCTTCCTCGGCAACCTCGGCGACGCCAAGCGGGTCAAGCGCGAGCGCCCCGACGCGATCGTGGCGGTCGGCGGATGCTGGGCGCAGTCGCAGAAGGAGGAGGTCTTCCGGGCCTTCCCGTTCGTCGACGTCGCCTTCGGGCCCGGCGAGGTGTCGCGCCTGGGCGAGATCCTGGCCCGCGAGCGCCTCGACGCGGTGGGGGCGTTCACCTTCGACGGCGCCTTCTCGGGGACCCTGCCGGCCAAGCGCGACCGCCCCCACCAGGCCTGGGTCCAGATCTCGGTCGGGTGCAACTCGGTCTGCAGCTACTGCATCGTGCCGGCGGTGCGCGGGCGCGAGCGGAGCCGCCGCCCCGAGGACGTGGTCGCGGAGGTGGAGGCGCTCGCCGCCGACGGGGTGGTCGAGGTGACGCTGCTCGGCCAGAACGTGAACTCCTACGGGCGCGACCTGCCCCGCGCGGAGCGGGCCACCTTCGCCGCGCTCCTGCGGGCGGTGGCCGCCGTGGACGGGGTGCGGCGCGTGCGCTACACGAGCCCCCACCCCAAGGACATGCGCGAGGACGTCATCGCCGCGCACGCCGAGGTGCCCGAGGTGTGCCGCCACATCCACCTGCCGGCCCAGTCCGGGTCGACGCGGGTCCTCAAGGCGATGCGCCGCACCTACAGCCGCGAGCGCTACCTGGACCTGGCCGGCCGGCTTCAGGCCGCCGTGCCCGACCTGGCGCTCACGACCGACCTCATCGTCGGGTTCCCCGGCGAGACCGAGGACGACTTCGCCGACACGCTCTCGCTGGTGCGGGAGGTCGGCTACGACGGCGCCTACACCTTCGTCTACTCCCCACGGCCCGGCACCGAGGCGGGCGACGGGATGGCCGACGACGTGCCGGCCGAGGTCAAGCGCGAGCGCATGCAGCGCCTGGTCGAGGTCGTGCAGGCCACCGCCCGGGCGCGGGCCCAGCGCCATGTGGGCACCGTGCAGGAGGTGCTGGTGGAGGGCCCGTCGCGCACCGACCCGTCGCGCCGGCGCGGCCGCACCGACCACAACGTGACCGTGAACTTCTGCGGCACCGCCCCGGCGGGGGCGTTCACCGGGGTGCAGATCACCTCGGCCACCTCGACCACGCTCGCCGGGGACCAGGTGGGGGCGGCCCTCCACGCCTGAGGCGAAGGTCCCGGCCGGCCGGGTGCTGGCCCTGTTCGGGCCGACCGCGGCGGGCAAGAGCGCGCTCGCCCACGCCGCCGCCCTCGCGCTCGGGGGCGAGGTGGTGGTGGCCGACCCCTTCCAGCGCTATCGCGGGCTGGAGATCGCCGCCGACAGCCCGCGCCCGCACGAGCGGGCCGAGGTGCCCCACCACCTGGTCGGCGACCTGGACCTGGCCGAGGCCTCGACCGCGGCGGACTTTGCGGCCCGCGCCCACGCGGCGGTCGACGACGTGCTCGCCCGGGGCCGGGTGCCCGTGGTGGCCGGGGGCACCGGCCTGTACCTGCGGGCCGCGCTCGGCGACCTCGGCTTCCCGCCGCCGCCGCCGCCCGCGGTCCGGGAGTGGGCCGCGGCCCTGAGCGGGGACCCCCCGGCCGCCCTGGCCGCGCTCCGGGGCCTCGACCCCGCCGCCGCCGAGCGCGTGGACGCCCGCAACCCGCGCCGCCTGGCCCGGGCCCTGGAGGTCGCCCGCACCGGCGCGGGTGCGCCGCGCGAGCGCCTCTGGTCGCCCGACTGGCGCCGGCCCACCCTGCTGGTCGGCGTGACCCGGCCCCGCCCGGTGCTGCACGCGCTCATCATCCGGCGGGTGCGCCGGGAGCTCGAGGAGGGGCTGGTGGCCGAGCTCCGGGCGGCGCTCGGGCGCCCCGACCTCGCCCGGGAGCCCGCCCAGGTCATCGGCATGCGGGAGGTGGCGGCGATGGACCGCGGCGAGATGGCCCCCGGGGACCTCGAGGAGGCGCTCGTCGTGCGCACCCGGCGCCTGGCCCGGATGCAGGAGACCTGGCTCCGCAAGCTCCCGGTGGCCGCGGTGATCGACCTCGGCGAGGCACCCGCGGCCGACGCCCTGCCACAGGTGCTCCGGCTGCTCGGGGACGAGCCGTACTACCCTCCCCGGCCGTGAGCGACTACCCATTCGCCAAGTGGCAGGGCCTGGGCAACCACTACCTCGTGGTCGAGTCCGGCCGCTGGCCCGTCCCCCTCAGCCCGGCCCGGGCGGCCCTCCTGTGCGACCCCCACTTCGGGGTCGGCGGCGACGGCATCCTGGAGCTGGTGACCACCGGCGCGCTGCCCGAGATGCGGGTCTGGAACCCGGACGGGTCCCGGGCTGAGTCCTGCGGCAACGGCATCCGCATGGTGGCCCGCCACCTGGCCGAGACCGGCCGCCTGCCGGCCGACGGGCGCATCCTGACCGGCGCCGGCCCGGTGCGGGTCGAGGTGCAGGGCGGCGGCACCGTGACGGTGGCCATGGGCCGCGCGCGCTTCCCGGCCGGCGAGGGGACCGAGCGCCTGGTGACCGCCGGCGGCGAGGTCGAGGTGGACCTGGCCGAGGTCTCGATGGGCAACCCCCACGCCGTCATCGAGCACCCCGATCCGGTGGGCGCGGTGCAGGCCATCGGGCCGCACGTGGAGATCGACCCGCGCTTCCCGGATCGCACCAACGTCGAGCTCATCCGGGCCGAGGGCCCGTCCGAGCTCACGATGCGCGTGTGGGAGCGGGGCGTGGGGGAGACCATGGCCTGCGGCACGGGGGCCTGCGCGGCGGCGGTCGCCGCGGTGCGGCTCGGCGGCCTGACCAGCCCGGTGACCGTTCACCTGGCGGGCGGCGACCTGGTGATCGCCGTCGACGACGACCTGGAGGTCACGATGACCGGTCCCGCCCATCCGCTGTATGAGGGGCGCCTCTCGGCCGACCTCGCCGCCCGGGTCGAGGCGGCCCGATGAGCACCCGCCAGGTCGGCGCCGCGCGCCTGCGGCGGCTCCCGCCGTACCTGTTCGCGCAGATCGAGCGCAAGATCGCCGAGAAGCGCGCGGCCGGCGTCGACGTCATCTCGCTCGGGATCGGCGACCCCGACACGCCGACCCCCGGGCTGGTGGTGCGCGAGATGCAGGCCCAGGTGGCCCGCCCCGACACCCACCAGTACCCCTCCAACCGGGGACGGGCGAGCTTCCGCGAGGCCGTCGCCGCGTTCTACGACCGGCGCTTCGGGGTGGACCTCGACCCGGATGCCGAGATCATCCCGGCGATGGGCGCCAAGGAGGCCGTCGCCAACATCAACCTGGCCTTCCTGGACCCCGGCGACGTCGCGCTGGCGAGCGACCCCGGGTACCCGGTCTACACCACCGGCCCCATCCTGGCCGGCGCCGAGCCGGTGGCGCTGCCGCTGCTGCCCGGGCTCGGGTTCGAGCCGGACCTGGAGGCCATCCCGGCCGACGTGCTCGACCGCGCCCGCATCATCTACCTGAACTACCCGAACAACCCGACCGGGGCCGTGGTCGAGGGCGACCTGTTCGACCGCGTCGTCGCGCTCGCCCGGCGCCACGACCTCATCGTGGTGCACGACAACGCCTACTCCGAGATCACCTACGACGGGTACGTCGCGCCATCGTTCCTGGCCACCCCGGGCGCCAAGGACGTCGGCATCGAGGTCTTCTCGCTGTCCAAGACCTACAACATGACCGGGTGGCGCTCGGGCGCGGTCGTCGGCAACCGCGACCTCGTGCAGGCCTACTGGCAGCTCAAGACCAACCTCGACAGCGGGATGTTCGAGGCGCTCCAGGAGGCGAGCGCCGCGGCGCTCGCGAGCGACCAGGCGTCGGTGCGGGAGATGTGCGAGGTCTACGCCCGCCGGCGCGACACGCTGGTGGCCGCGCTGCGGGAGATCGGCCTGGCGGTCACCCCGCCCAAGGGCGCGATCTACGTGTGGGCGCCGGTGCCGGCCGGGGAGACCTCGGCGTCGTTCACCGAGAAGGTGCTCGAGGAGGCGGCGGTCGTCATCTCGCCGGGCGCCGCCTACGGGGCGAGCGGCGAGGGCTTCGTGCGCATGAGCCTGACCGTGCCGGACGACCGGCTCGCCGAGGCCGCCGAGCGCATCGCCCGCCTCGTGCGGGCCTGATGAGCGCCCCGGTCCCGGTCCGGCGGCTGCGCCCCGGCGCGCGGCTGCCGGTCCGGGCCCACCCCGGCGACGCCGGCCTGGACCTGTGCGCGGCCGAGGACCGGGAGATCCCCGCCGGCGGCCGGGCCGCCGTCCCCACCGGCCTCGCCGTCGCCATCCCCCCGGGCCATGCCGGCCTGGTCGTCCCGCGGTCGGGCCTCGCCATCCGCCACGGGGTCACCGTGGCCAACGCGCCGGGGCTGATCGACGCGGGCTACCGCGGTGAGCTCATGGTCCTGCTGGCCAACCACACCGGCGAGCCCTACCGGGTGGCCGAGGGCGACCGGGTGGCGCAGCTGGTGGTCACCCCGGTCGCGCTCGCGCCGGCGGCGTGGGCCGACGAGCTTCCGGCCTCCGACGGGCGGGGCGAGGGGGGCATGGGCTCGACCGGCCGCTGAGCCGACGGGAAACCCGCACCGAGCGATCTTTTCGGGCCACCGCGCCGCGATCCCGGCGCGAGGGGTGTCGAATGCGGGCTCCCGGTGCGTCATCCGGGTGAGACCCCCACCACCCGGGAGGACCCGAAATGAAGTACATGATCCTGATCTACAGCGACCCCGCGGCCGGCCCCGCCGAGGGCAGCCCCGAGATGCAGGCCGAGTTCGGCCAGTGGATGGCGCTCACCCAGGAGCTCGCCGAGTCGGGCCAGATGGTCGGCGGCGACGCGCTCCACCCGGTGCAGGCGGCCACGACCGTCCGGGTCCGCGACGGCGAGGCCGTGCTGACCGACGGCCCGTTCGCCGAGACCAAGGAGCACCTCGGCGGCTACTACATCGTCGACGTCCCCGACCTCGACGCCGCGACCGCGTGGGCCGCGCGGATGCCCAACGCCCATTACGGGTCCATCGAGGTGCGGCCCGTCATGGTCTTCTAGGCCGGTGGGCGGGCCGGGGGCGGTCGAGGACGCCTACCGCCGCGAGGCGGCGGGCGTCCTGGCCGCCCTCGTGCGCTACGTGGGCGACGTGCAGCTGGCCGAGGACGCGCTCCAGGAGGCCGCCCTGGCGGCCGTCGCCACCTGGGGCCGGCGGGGGATCCCCGACGATCCCGGGGCCTGGCTGGCGGTCGCGGCGCGCCGCCGGGCGATCGACCTGCTGCGCCGTGAGCGGGCGCAGGCGGGCCGGGCCGAGGCCCTCGCCCGCCTGCTGGCGCTGGAGGGGGCCGTGGCCGCCGGCGAGGCCGACCCGGGCCTGGAGATGGCGGCCTGGCCGGACGACCGCCTGCGCCTGCTGTTCACCTGCTGCCACCCGGCCCTGGCCATGGACGCGCGGGTCGCCCTCACCCTGCGCCTGGTCGGCGGGCTGGAGACTCCGGAGGTCGCCCGCGCCTTCCTGGTCGCCGAGCCCACGATGGCCCAGCGCCTGGTGCGGGCCAAGCGGAAGATCCGCGATGCCGGCATCCCCTACCGCGTGCCCGGCCCCGAGGACCTGCCCGAGCGGCTGGCCGGGGTCCTCTCCGTCGTCTACCTGATCTTCAACGAGGGGTACGGCGCGAGCCGGGGCGACCGGCTGGTGCGCGAGGATCTCTGCGCCGAGGCGATCCGCCTGGGCGAGCTGCTGACCGGGCTGGTCCCCGACGAGCCCGAGGCGCACGGCCTGCTCGCGCTCATGCGCCTGAACCACGCACGTCGTGACGCCCGGGTGGACGCCCTCGGCCGGTACGTGGCGCTGGAGCGGCAGGACCGGGGCAGGTGGGACCGGGTGATGGTCGCCGCGGGCCTGGCCGACCTGGAGCGCGCCCTGGCCCTCGGCCGGCCGGGGCCGTACCAGGTGCAGGCGGCGGTCTCGGCCCTCCACGCCGAGGCGCCCGACTGGGAGTCCACCGACTGGCGCCAGATCGCCGCCCTCTACGGCGCGCTCATGCGCCGCGGGCGATCGCCGGTCGTGGCGGTCAACCACGCCGTCGCGGTGTCGATGGCCCGGGGGCCGGCCGCCGGGCTCGCCCTGCTCGGGCCCCTCCTGGCCGACCGCCGCCTGAGCGCCTACCAGCCCCTGCACGCCGCGCACGCCGCGCTGCGCGAGCGCGCCGGGGACCTCGGCGGGGCGGCGGACGCCTACCGGCGGGCCATCGCCCTCTCGGCCAACGCGGTCGAGCGGGCCGAGCTCGAGCGGCGCCTGGCGGCGCTGGGGGAGGGGTGACACCCGGGTCACCGGCGCCGTCGCCGGGCGGTGCTACGGTCGCGCTGCCCGTGACTGCCACCCCCCTCGAAGGAGGGACCACATGGCGATGACCGGACGCAAGCGCATCGCGATGATCGCGCACGACAACCGCAAGGACGACCTGCTCGACTGGGCCCGCTTCAACCGCGGCACCCTCGTGGGGCACGACCTGCACGCCACCGGGACGACCGGCGGCCTGATCGCCGACGCGCTCGGGCTCAAGGTGCACCGGTTCCTGTCCGGCCCGCTCGGCGGCGACCAGCAGGTGGGCGCCGCCATCGCCGAGGGCCAGATCGACATGGTCGTGTTCTTCTGGGACCCCCTCCAGCCGCAGCCCCACGACGTGGACGTGAAGGCGCTCCTGCGCATCGCGGTCGTCCACAACTGCCCGATCGCCTGCAACCGGGCGACGGCCGACTTCCTGCTGTCGAGCCCCCTCATGCACGAGGCCTACGAGCCGATGGCGCCGCTGGCGGCCGCCGAGCCCGAGCCGCCCCGCCCGGCCCCCCGGGCCGTGCGCGCCGTCTAGGGGCGTGTCCAAGAACCAAGCCGGGCGCTCGGGAGTGCGAATCCCCTCGGCAGATCCGTGCTCACGGACATCGCATGCACTGGTGGTGCATGCGTTTCCGTGGGTGCGGAGGTGTCGTGGGATGCAGCCGCGGGAGTGTCGGGCGACTTCTTTGACAGGCCCCTAGCGCCGCCGCCCGATCAGCCGCTCGCGGCCGCCCCGGGTCGCGCGCTCCACCGCCGCGCGATGGGCGGCGTCCTCCAGCGCGTCGTCCAGCGGTGCCAGGGCCACCGGTCCGCCGGCCCGGTGCTCCAGCGCCCAGCGGAGCACCGTGTCGGCGAGCCAGGGGTTCTTCGGGAGCAGCGGGCCGTGCAGGTAGGTGCCGATCGCGCGCCCCTGCACGGCCCCCTCGACCCCGCTCTCGCCGTCGTTGCCGTGGCCGGTCACCACGCGGCCGAGGGGCCGCGCCGCGGGGCCGAGGCGCGTGCGGCCGGCGTGGTTCTCGAACCCCACCACCGTCCGCGACTCGCCATCGAGGTCCGCGCGGATCACCAGGTTGCCGATGAGCCGCGTGGGGCCGGCCACCGTGTCGGCGTCGAGCACCCCGACCCCCGGCATCCGCGCCCCGTCGGTGCCGGTGTAGCCGTGCCC
>JALOLS010000074.1:0-9935 GCA_025455865.1 Thermoleophilia bacterium | reverse complement strand
CCGCAGACGGCGAGCATGGCCGCCCCCCCGGCCGCCGCGGCGCGCAGGGCGTCCCCCTTCACCGCCGCGAGGTCCTCGGCCACCACCGCCTGGTCGCGGTCCTGACCCCCGCCCAGGTAGTAGAGGTCGTGGGCGGCCGGGTCGATCACGGCCCCGATCCCCGCCTCGGTGACCTCCAGGCCGATCCCGCGCCAGCCCAGGCGGCGGGCGAGCACCGCGATGTTCCCCCGGTCGGCGTAGATGTTCATCTCGCCCGGGTAGAGGTGGCACAGGCGGACCGCCGGCAGGCTCACGCGGCCGCCCGGCACCGGTGGACCTGCCGCTCGCTCCCGGCCTCGACCGGCGCCCCGTCGAACCCGCCGAAGCGCTCCACCGTCTCCAGGCCGGCCCGCGCCAGCAGGTGCTCGAGCTCCGCGGGCAGGAACAGGTGGACGCGGTGGGGGCGCAGATGGCGGGCGAGGGTGCCGTCGGCGCGGCGCTCGTCGATGGTCAGGTGGAAGTCCAGGGTCTGGGTGACCGGGTCGAAGGCGTCGTAGCAGGCGGAGTGGAACAGCGTGACGCCGGTCGCCGGGTCGTGGTGGATGCCGGTCGCGCGCACGATGCCGAGGGTGCCCATGATCTCGCCGAGGTCGGGCATGGCGACGTCGAAGGCGACCTCGCCCCCCGGCGCGAGGCGCGCCCGGCAGGCGCTCAGGCACCGGAGCTGGTCCTCGGGGGCCAGGAGCACCTGCAGCGTGTTCATCGCGAGCAGCACCAGCGCGAACGGCCCCGCCGGGGCGGGGTCGCGGATGTCGCCGACCACCGGGTGCAGGCGCGCGGCCGCCGCGGGCGCGAGACCGGCCCGGCGCCGCTCGACCTCGGCCACCATGCCGGGACTCGAGTCCAGCGCCCAGACCTCCAGGCCGTCCTCGGCCAGCGGGATGCTCACCCGCCCGGCCGCGCACCCGAGGTCGAGCACGGGGCCGCCCAGGGCCTGCCCGAGCGCCCGCCAGAGGCCGAGGTCCTCGGTGTAGTGCGCGTGCTCGGCCAGGAACCGGGTCGCGGCGCCGGCGGCGTCGGGGTCAGCCATCGCCGTCGCGCCAGAAGTCGGCGGCCGCCCCGCGGCGCACCAGCACCGCCCGCAGCTCGTGCATGGCCGTGTAGGTCGGGAGCAGGTAGAGGGTCCCCCCCGCCGGGGTCGCGGCGAGCGCCCCGTCGATGGCCTCGTCGGGGCCCGGGGCCACGCGCATCACCGCCGGGTCCAGGCCGGCGTAGCGGAAACGCAGGGCCAGGTCGTGGGCCCGGTCGCCGGCCAGGGTGAGCGAGGCGATCCGCTCGAGCAGCGGCTCGTAGTCCACATCCCAGATCCACGACACGTCGCGGCCGTCGGCGGTGCGGTCGTTCAGCGCGACCAGCAGGTGCAGCGGGGCGGGGTCGAGCAGCACGGTCCGGACGTTCTCGTTGGCCCCGGTCGGGTTCTTGGCCAGCAGGAGCACGACCTCGCGGCCCTCCAGGGCCACCCGCTCGGCCCGGCCGAACGCGGCCTGGGCGCCGGCGAGCGCCGGGGCGATGCGCGCGGGGGTGACCCCCATCGCCAGGGCGCCGGCCACCGCGGCGGCCGCGTTGTAGGCGTTGTGCACGCCGGGCAGGGCGATGTCGACGGTCATCGCGCCGGCCGGGGTGGTCAGGTGCACCCGGCTCCCGCGCACGCCGTCGAGCTCCACCCGGGTCACCCGCACCTCCGGCGCCTGCCGCTCCAGGCCGCAGGCCGGGCAGCGCCAGTGCCCCAGGTGGCCCAGGAACACCGCCGAGTAGTCCAGCGGCGCCTCGCAGCGCCGGCAGCGGGTGGAGTCGGCCGCGTGGGGGAGCGCGGGGAGCGCGAGCGCAGGGTCCTCGACCCCGAAGCGGACGACCCCCGGCCGCCCGGGGGCGAGCGCGGCGACGGCGGGGTCGTCGGCGTTGACCACGAGCCGGGTCGTGGCCGGCAGGCCGGCGACCATCGCGGCCCATCGCGCCGCCAGGGTCTCCAGCTCGCCGTAGCGGTCGAGCTGGTCGCGGAAGAGGTTCATCAGCACCACCGCGCGCGGGCCCGACTGGGCCGCGACGGCGGGAAGCGCGGCCTCGTCGACCTCGAACAGCGCGCAGTCGGGGGCCGGGGTGCGCCCCTGGGTCTCCAGCAGCGCGGTGGCCACTCCCGACAGCAGGTTGGCCCCGGCCCGGTTGGCCACCGGGACCCGGCCGTCGGCCCGCAGGCAGGCGGTGATGAGCCGGGCGGTGGTGGTCTTGCCGTTGGTCGCCGAGACCAGCCCGACCCCCCCGGGCAGGCGTGCGGCGAGCTCGCCGACGGCGCCCGGGCGGACCTTGAGCAGCACCACCCCGGGCAGGCTCGTGCCCCCGCCGCGCCCGAGGCGCCGCGAGAGGCCGCCCGCGGCGCGGGCGGTCGCGATGGCCAGGCGGCCGCTCAGGCCGGGTCCGCCGCCGCCGCGGTGCCGTCGGCGCGCCCGACCAGGACGTCGCGCCGGTCGAGGACGAACAGACCGTGGTCGACCACCCCCGGACGGGCCCGGGCCCGGGCGGCGACCGCCTCCCAGTCGCTGCCGGCCGGCACGTGGAGGTCGCACAGGACCAGGCCGTCGTCGCTCCGCCGCGGGCGGACGACCGGGCCGAGGTCGGCCAGGTCGCGGGCCACCGCCCGGGCGCAGAACGGGACGACGGCGAGCGGGAGCACGCCCCACTCGTCCAGGCTCACGACCAGCTTGGGCCCGTCGACCAGGACGAGGAAGCGGTCGGCCGCCTGGGCCACGGCGCGCTCGCGCACCATCGCGCCCCCGGCGCCCTTGACCGTGAGCCCGCGCGGGTCGATCGCGTCGGCGCCGTCGAAGGCGAGGTCCAGGGGGCCGTCCAGCCGGCCCAGGCGGATGCCCTGCGCCCGGGCCAGGGCGGCGCTCGCCGGCGAGGTCGGCACCCCGGTCACGCGCATCCCCTCGCGCACGCGCGCGCCCAGGGCGCGGATGCCCTGGGCGGCCGCCCGCCCGGTCCCGAGGCCCACGCGCATGCCGTCCTGGACCTGGCTGGCGGCGGCCCGGCCGGCCGCGGCCCAGGCCGCTTGGCGGTCGTCGGTCACGGCGCAAGCGTATGACACACTCGCCGTCATGGACGCCCTCGCCCCGGGCATCACCGAGCTCGACACGCTCCTTGCGGGCGTGCCCGGCGTGACCGCCGCCCACCTGGTGGGCGGCCCGAGCCCCGCGCTGGTCGACACCGGGGCGCAGACGTCGGTCGCCGCGGTGCGCGCCGCGCTCTGGGCCGCCGGGCTGGGGCCCGGGGACCTGGCCTGGATCGTGCTGACCCACGTGCACCTGGACCACTGCGGCGGCGCCGGCGACCTGGCCCGCGCGTTCCCCCGGGCCCGCGTGGTCGTCCACCCCCGGGGCGCGCCGCACCTGGCCGACCCGGCGCGCCTGGTCGCCGCCTCGGCCGCCGTCT
The DNA here is from genome assembly GCA_025455865.1 of Thermoleophilia bacterium. Classification (GTDB taxonomy): domain Bacteria; phylum Actinomycetota; class Thermoleophilia; order Miltoncostaeales; family Miltoncostaeaceae; genus JALOLS01. The sequence continues at coordinate 6,470 of JALOLS010000074.1, read as the reverse complement.
ACGGCGACCTCGCGCCGGTCTACGGCGGGCTCGAGGCGGTGCCGGCCGAGCGCATCACCGTCGCCGAGGACGGCCACCGGATCGAGGTGGGCGCGGGCCGGGCGCTCAGGGTGGTGCACGCCCCGGGGCACGCCCGGCACCACATGGCGCTGCTCGAGGAGTCCACCGGCACGCTGCTCGCCGGGGACGCCCTCGGGGTCGCGTTCCCGGGCGCGGGGCTCCATCCCGCCCTCCCGCCGCCCGAGTTCGACCCGGCCGCCGCGCTCGCCACCCTGGATCGCCTGGGCGGCCTGCGCCCCGAGCGCCTCGCGATCAGCCACTTCGGGCCGCTGCCCGACCCGCCCGCCGCGCTGGAGGAGGCGGCCCGGCAGCAGTCGGCCGCCGCCGCGGCGGCCCGGGAGGCGTTCGCGCGCCACGGCGACGACCGCGCGGCCATCGCCCGCGCGGTGGACCGGGCCGTCCCCCCGGACGCCGCCCTCGCCACCCCGGGCGCCCGGGCCCGCTGGCTGATGCTGCGGTGGCTGGACAACACCGTGGCCGGCCTCGCCGCGTGGTGCGCCCGGGAGGCCCGGACGGCGGCCGCCTGATGGCCGCGGTGTGGGTCGAGCTGGTGGTGTTCACGGTGCGCGACCGCCGTCTGGAGGTGCTGCTGGTGCGCCGGCCGGGCACCACCTGGGCGCTGCCCTCGGCGCCGCGGCCGGAGCGGGGGGCGAGCCTCGAGCAGGCCGCCCTCGCCGCCCTCTCGGCGCAGGCGGGGGTGCGGGGCATCCGGGTCGAGCAGCTCTACACGTTCGACCGGGACGACGGGGTCGCGGTGGCCTATCTGGCCCTGATCGACGCCGGCCGCCATCCGCTCTCCCCGGGGCCGGACGAGGTCGACGTGCGCTGGTTCGTCCACGACGACCTGCCGGCGACCGAGCCCGACCAGGAGACGGCCGTCCACGTCGGGCGGGCGCGCCTGCGGGCCAAGACCCGCTACGCGCCGGTGGCGGTCCAGCTCATGCCCGAGACGTTCACCATCGGCGAGCTCCAGGCGGCGTACGAGGCCGTGCTCGACGAGCGCCTCGACGCGCGCAACTTCCGCCGGGACGTGCTCGCCGCGGGCGTCGTCGAGCCGGTGGGGGAGACCCGCAGCGAGGGCCGCGGGCGCCCGGCCCAGCTCTACCGCTCCCGCCCCCGCCCCTTCGCGGTCATCGCCGGCGAGCGCCGCGCCGCGCGCGCGATCACCGGACAGGGCTGACCCTCCCGGGCGCGGGTGGGACAGGGGTCCCTCGTGCCCCCGCCGGGAGGGGCGCGGCGGGCGGGACGACGCCGGGTGGCGTGGTAGCGTCCGCAGCGTTCCGGCAACCGGCGGCGGAGGACCATTGGCGGCACACGGCAAGGACGACGACCTTCCCATCACCTGGCCCTTCACCTTCGCCGGTCTGCTGCTCACGGTCGGCCTGGTGTGGTTCTGCCTGGGCTTCGCGCTCCTCGACGTCAAGAAGGAGCTGCCGGCGCACTACACGGTGTTCTGGATCTGCATCATCGCCGCGGTCGTCATCACGATCGTCGCGGGGATCTACAACACCATGTGGGCGAAGCGCCGGCGCGAGGCGATCTAGCCCCTGACCGGCGACCCCGAGGTCCGGCGAGGGCGCCTGCTGGTGGCCTCGCCGGCCCTGGTGGACCCCAACTTCCGCCGCGCCGTGGTGCTCATGCTCGAGCACAACGAGGACGGCGCGCTCGGGGTCGTGCTGAACCGCCCCGGCGACCTCGTCGCCCGCGAGGCGCTCCCGCCGCCCCTGGGACCGGTCATGCCCGAGGGCGAGGCCATCTTCGAGGGCGGGCCGGTGCAGCCCGAGACGGTGATCGTCCTGGCCGACTTCGCCGATCCCGGCGCGGCCGGCGGGCTGGCGTTCGCCGGCGTGGGCATCGTGGACCCCTCCGGGGACCTCGAGTCGCTGGCCGGGCGGGTGCGGGCCATCCGGGCCTTCGGGGGCTACGCCGGCTGGGCCGCCGGCCAGCTCGAGGGCGAGATCGCCCAGGAGGCGTGGATCGACGCCGAGCCGCGGGCCGACGACGTGTTCACCGACCACCCCGAGGGGCTCTGGCCGGCGGTCCTCGAGCGCAAGGGCGGGCAGTTCCGCTTCATCGCCCGGATGCCCGAGGACCCCTCCCTGAACTGAGCCGCGGCGGGCGCCGGCGGGCTACCCCAGCCGGGCGCTCTCCGCCATGCTCGCGAGCTTCTGGAGCGACTGGTGCTCCACCTGCCGGATCCGCTCGCGGGTCACGTTGAACATCCGCCCGAGCTCGTCCAGGGTGCGCGGCTTCTCGCCGCCGAGCCCATAGCGCAGCTCCAGCACGCGCCGCTCCCGGTAGGAGAGCTGGTCCAGCAGGTCGCGCAGGGCCTCGTCGCGCAGGGCCTGCTCGGCGGCCATCTCCGGCGCCACGGAGGTCTCGTCGGCGAGGAACCGGCCGAACTCCGACTCCTCGTCCTCGCCCACCGGCTTCTCCAGCGAGACGATCGGCTGGGCCGAGCGCAGGATGTCCTCGACCTCGGAGGCGGGCAGGCCGGCGACCGCGCCGATCTCCTCGGCGGTGGGCTCGCGCCCGAGCTGCCCGACCAGCGAGCGCTCGGCGCGGCTGATCTGGTTGAGCTTCTCGACCACGTGCACCGGGATGCGGATGGTGCGGCCCTTGTCGGCCAGCGCCCGGGTGACCGCCTGCCGGATCCACCACGTCGCGTAGGTCGAGAACTTGAAGCCGCGCCGCCAGTCGAACTTCTCGACCGCGCGGACCAGGCCGAGCGTCCCCTCCTGGATCAGGTCCAGGAACGGGAGCCCGCGGCCGCGGTAGCCCTTGGCGATGGAGACGACCAGGCGCAGGTTGGCCTCGACCATCTGGGTCTTGGCGGTCTGGTCGCCGGACTCGATGCGCTTGGCCAGCTCGACCTCCTGCGCGGCGGTGAGCAGGGGCACGCGCCCGATGTCCTTGAGGAAGAGCTGGAGCGCGTCGGTGGTCTGCTCGACGACGGTCTGGTTGCGCCGGGGGCGGTCGGCCTCCTCGGCCAGCTCGGCCGCGCGCGCGGCGGCATCCAGCGGCTCGAGCAGCTCGATGCCGGCCTCGTCGAGCTGCTGGTAGATCTCCTCGGCGGCCGCGGCGTCCACGCCGAGCGTGTCGAGCGCCTCGGCGACGTCCTCGATGCTGAGGAATCCGAGCTCCTGGCCGCGCAGGATCAGGGCCCGGAGCTCACCGCCGTCGAAGAGCTCCGCCAGTTGCATCAGTGTGGACATCCGCCTCCTGATCGCCGGCCGGGCCCGGGCCCGGTCGATGAACGCCTGCCGACCGCCCCGCCGGTCGATCCGGCGGCAACGGGGCCCTCCACCACGCCCAGGACGCGAGGGTCATCACCCGCGGCCACCGGAGGATGCTAAACCCTCGCACCCCTCCTGGCGAGGCCCTCGGTGGGGGAACCCTTCGCTACGCGGCCGGGGACTCCTCGATCGTGACCCGGTTCAGCCGCTGCTCCTCCACCGGGCGGTCACCCCGGCCGGTGCTGGTGGTGCCGATGGCGTCGACCACGTCCTGGCCGCCGACCACCCGTCCGAACGGGGTGTGGTGGCCGTCCAGCCAGGGGGTGGCCGCGGCCGTCACGATGAAGAACTGGCTGCCGTTGGTGCCCGGGCCGGCGTTGGCCATCGCGAGCACCCCGCGCACGAGCTTGTTGTCGTTGATCTCGTCGCCGAACACGTAGCCCGGTCCGCCGGTGCCGGTGCCCTTGGGGCACCCGCCCTGGATCATGAAGTCCTTGATGACGCGGTGGAAGACCGTCCCGTCGTAGAAGCCCTCGCGGGCGAGGCCGACGAAGTTGCCGACGGTCTGGGGGGCGTCCTTGGCGAAGAGCTCCAGGCGGATCTCGCCGGCCGTGGTGTCGAGCACCGCGGTGTAGGACGCGGCGGGGTCGGCGGGGGGCGGAAGCTCGGGCATCGGGGCTCCGGAGGTGGCGGGGCAGGTGGCCCGGGAGGGTAGCGTGATCGCGCGTCGAGGCCTGCGACCATGCCGGGGGGCGCCGGGGACGACGAGGGGAGGGGGATGGACCCTGAGGCGCAGGTGCACCGGGGCGCGGCGGCGCTCCTGGCCGCCAACTGGTGCGAGGCCGCGGACGGCCGCTGGGGCTACACCCGGCCGGACCCGTTCAAGTACCCGGACCAGTTCCTGTGGGACTCCTGCATGTGCGCGGTCGCCTGGGCGCACGTCGACCCGGCCCGGGCCCGCCGGGAGCTTCGGTCCCTCGCCGCGGCGCAGCGGCCGGACGGGCACATCGGCCACACCGTCTTCTGGCGGGGGCCGGTGCGATGGAACCGGGCGCTCGCCTACAACGTCGTCCGCCGCCGCGACCCGGCCACCTGGACCATCCAGCCGCCGCTGCTCGGATGGGCCTGGGCACGGGTGCACGAGCGGGCCCCGGACGAGGGCTTCCGCGTCCGCGGCGTGCGCGTGCTCGGGCGCCTGCACGCCTGGCTCGAGCGGGAGCGGGCCGGCCCGGACGGCCTGCTCGGCATCCTGCAGCCGGACGAGTCGGGGCTGGACGCCACCCCGGCCTACGACCGCCCGCTGGGCTGGCGCGCCCACCCCCGGCCGGGGTTCCTGCTCCTGGTCCAGGCCAACCGGCGCCGGCGGTTCTCCTACCGCCGGGCGGTCGCGGCCGGCGCGTTCCACGCGGTCGACGTCCTGGTCAACACCGCCTGGGCGTTGTCCTGGCACGGCCTCGCCCGCCTCGGGGTCGCGGGGGCCGAGGACCGCGCGCGCGAGGTGACCGCGGCCATCGTCCGGCGGCTGTACGACCCGGACCGGGGCATCTTCTTCCCCCGCGGGCCGGGCGGCCGGCCGCTGCGGGTCGCCACCTGGGCCGGCCTTGCGCCCCTCGCCCTGCCGGGGCTGCCCGAGGAGGTGGGCCGGCGGCTGGTGGGCGAGCACCTGCTCCACCCGGGGCGCTTCGGGCTGCCCTGGCCGGTCCCCAGCGTGAGCGCCGATGAGCCGTCGTTCCGCCCGGGCGACACCGGCTGGCCGATCCGCCGCTACTGGCGCGGGCCGTCCTGGCCGTTCACCCCGCCGTTCCTGGTCCCCGGCCTGCTGCGCCTGGGCGAGCACGGCGCCGCCCGCGACCTGGTGGGCCGGCTGGTCGCGCAGGCCGCGCGCGAGGGCTTCCGCGAGTACCACGACCCGGTGAGCGGGCGCGGCCTCGGCGGCCGGGCCTTCGCCCCCGGGGCCGTGCTCCTGGACCTCATGGCGCTCACCGCTCCGGGCAGGCCTGCCCGGAGCGGGTGACGTATCCGTCCCAGCGGCCGCCCACCCGGCCGTAGCCCTGATCGGGGAACAGCAGGTCGAGCCGGCTGAGCAGGAGCACGTGGTAGCAGTGGTAGTTCAGGTCGGCGAGGTAGGTGCGCCAGGGCTTTCCGGGGGTGAGCAGGCCGTAGTAGCTCCAGGCCCCGGTGTCGTGCAGGGGCAGGAAGCGGGTGAGCGTCGCCGCGCCCCGGTCGGCCAGGCTCCGGGCCTCGGCCGCGGCCCGCTCGGCCGCGGCGAGGGTCTCGGGGTCCGGCGCCGGCGGGGCCGAGGGGAGCCCGGCCGGGGGCCCGGCGACCAGGTTGGCGGCGACCGAGCGCAGGGAGATCAGGGTGACCATGAAGCCGTTCAGGGCCGCGCCCTTCCAGGGGTCGTCGCCCGGGTAGGCCCGCTCGACGTACCAGGGCCAGGACTCCGCCACCCCGGGCTCGGCCACCCGGCTCACCACCCCGCCCGCGTCCACGGGCACCGCGAAGGCCTCGACCGCCCCGAACGCCGCCCGGGCGAAGCGGATGTCCCCGGTGCGGCGGAAGGCGTTGGCCATGGTCTCGGCCACCCGGCCCTGGGCCATCGCCGACACCCCGGGGCGGATCGCCGTGGGGTCGTCGGCCACGTCGAAGTACTCCCAGGCCAGGAACGCCACCCCGGCCCCGCGCCGGGCGACGGCCATCTGGAGCAGGGGCTCGGCGAGGGCCTCGGGGGGGTACTCGTCGTTCAGGTCCTGCCAGCGGCCGGTGGTCGCCACCGGGTTCACCAGGAACCCGCGGCCGCGCTTGTAGGTGAGGATGATCCCGTCGGGATCGCGCACGAGCACCCGCTGGCGGGGCGAGCCGCGGCCCTGGCCGAACCACCAGGCGTTCACCCGCAGCGCCCGCTCCACGGTGCGGCGGCGGCCCTCGGGCTCGGAGTCCGGGGCCAGGTGGCGCCGGCCGAGGTCGAGCAGCCAGCCGATGTCGGTCGCCACCTGGCTGTCGGCGGCCTCGGCCGCCCGGCGGGTGACCAGCGTGCCCCAGGCGGTGCCTCCGGCCGGGAGCTCCTCGGCCGGCAGGATGACCGTGGGCGGCGGCTGCGGGAGCCCGGCGGGCACCGGGGCCGCCGGTGGCGGGGGGGGCTCGGGCGCCGCCGCGTCGTCATCGGCGGGGGCG
>JALOLS010000073.1 GCA_025455865.1 Thermoleophilia bacterium | reverse complement strand
ATGCGCGCGGTGTTCCATCGCCACCGGGAGCACCTGGCCGCGCTCGCCGTCGTCGCCCGGCGCGACGACGCGCGCCCGTGAGCCTGATCGCCGGTCGCGCGGAGCGGGGCGCCGGAGCGTCGGCGGGAGGCCGCCGCCGACGAGCCGGGGGCCAGAACCCGCCGGCCATGCGTGCTCTCGCCCCGCCCGCACCCCCGGTGCGGCTTTTCGCCCAGCACCTGCCCGTACCCGACCGCCGCGCGATTCCGCGTGCGCCCCGATCCGGCCGCGCGGCCCGGTGCCGAGGATCCGGGTGACCGCGTGACGGGAAGGAGCCGAGGTGATGCGCGCGCGTGTGACCGGGATGGCGGTGGCGGTGGCCCTGGCGGCGATGGCCGCCCTGGTGCTGGCGGTCCTGCCCGGGGTGGTGGCGGGCTCCCCCGCGGCCGGGCGCGCGATGGCCGCCCATCACGGCCACGCCGCCCACGCCGCGCCGGCCCGGGTGACCGTCCGCGAGTGGAGGGTGAGCCTGCACGCGGCCCCGGTCGCCGGAGGGCGCATCGCCGTCCGGAACGCCGGCCGCGCCCGCCACGTCCTCGCGGTGGTCCGCGCCGACGCGGCGAGCCTCGCGCGCCTGCGGGCCGGCGGCCGCCCGAAGGTGATCGGCCGCATCCTGCCCCTCGCGCCGGGCGAGCGCGGCGTGCTCCGCGTCCCCCGCGGCCCGGGCCGGTACGCGGTGGCCTGCCTGGTCGCCGGCCACGCGCGCCACCTCATGCGCACCACGTTCGCGATCGCCCCCGCGTCGCGGCCGGCCGCCCCCGCCGCCCCCGCCGCCCCCGCCGCGTCCGGCGACACGGTGCTGGACCTGCAGACCGCGGGCGTGATGCGCTTCGACCGGGCGACCCTGCGGGCCCAGGCCGGCAGGGTCACCATCCGCCTGCGCAACACCACCCCGCTCGACCACAACGTGGCGATCCGGGGCGGCGGGGTCGACGTGAAGGGCGCCGTGGTCGGCAGCGGTGGCACCTCCACGGTGACCGCCACCCTCGCCCCCGGCACCTACACCTTCTACTGCACGGTGCCGGGCCACGAGTCGGCGGGCATGACCGGCCGGCTGGTCGTCACCGCCGCGCCCCCGGCCCCCGGTGCGCCCGACCCGGCCCCCGCGCCCGGCGACCCCGGCGCACCGGGCGGCGGGGCCGGCGAGAACGCCGCCGGGGCGGCGCCGGTGACCCCCTCGGTCCCCGGCGGGCCGATCGAGATCACGACCGCGGGCCTGTTCGGCTTCAGCGCCACCAGCCTGCGGGCGCCGGCGGGGAGCGTCACCATCCGCATGACCAACACCTCCGCGCTCGAGCACAACATCGCGATCCGGGGCGCCGGGGTGGACGTGCAGGGCGCCCTGGTGGGCAACGGGGGGACCTCATCGGTGACCGCCACCCTCGCCCCCGGCACCTACACCTTCTACTGCGCGGTCGCCGGCCACGAGGCCGGTGGGATGACCGGCACGCTCGTGGTCACCGACGCGGCCGTGGCCGGTCCGCCGACGCCGGCGCCGCCCCCCGCGCCGCTGGACGGGCCCGGCCTCTTCCGGCAGAACTGCGCCGGCTGCCACACCATGCGGGCGGCCGGATCGACCGGGACCGTCGGGCCGGACCTGGACGACCGGAGCCCCGACGCCGACAAGGTGGTCCGGCAGGTGAACCGCGGAGAGGACCCGATGCCGTCGTTCCGCGACACGCTCACCCCGGGCCAGATCACCCTGATCGCGACGTTCGTCGCCCGGGCCACCGACCGGTAGGGCCCCGCCTGCGGGCTACTCGTCCTCGAAGCGGCTGGTGGCGAACAGGTACGTCATCCAGGTGAAGAGCGACCCCATCAGCAGCGCGCCGAACACGTCGGCGTAGCGCCCCTGGGTCCCGGATGCGACCACCTCGACCGCCATCGCGATGGCGAGCAGCCCGAACAGGAAGAACCCGGTCCAGTAGGCCCAGCCCAGGGGCAGGAACCGACGGGCCCCGACCTCGTGCGCCTTCGGCGAGTAGTTCGCCCGCCGGCCGCCGATGCGGCCGTCCTTGCGCTTGCGCTTCTGCTCTGCCACGGCCGGGGAGGATAGCGGGTCGTCCCGGGGGCGTTGACACCCCGGCCCCGCTCGGCTTGCATTCCCGCCCGTGGACCTGGGCCTCGAGGGGCGCGTCGCGCTCGTGACCGGCGGCAGCCGCGGCATCGGCCGGGCGGCCGCCATGTCGCTCGCGGCCGAGGGCTGCGCCGTGGCCGTCTCGGCCCGCGGCCAGGAGGGCGTGGACGACGCGGTCGCGGCGCTCCGCGAGACGGGCGCCCGGGCCCACGGGGTGGTGGCCGACATGGCCGAGACCGACGGCCCGGCCCGCGCGGTCGAGGAGGCCGAGCGGGTGCTCGGCCCGGTGGACGTCGTGGTGGCCAACGCCGGCGGCCCTCCGCAGGGCGGCTTCATGGAGAGTGACGAGTTCGGCTGGGACCTGGCCCTGCGCCAGAACCTCATGGGGACCGTGCGCCTGATCCGCGCGGCCCTCCCCTCCATGCGGGCCCGCCAGTGGGGCCGCATCATCACGGTGACCTCGTCATCGGTGCGTGAGCCCATCGACGGGCTCACGCTCTCCAACGCCACCCGCGCCGGCGTGGCCGGCGTCGTGCGCACCCTGGCGCGCGAGGTGGCGGCCGACGGCATCACCGTCAACAACGTGCTCCCGGGCCCCATCCTCACCGACCGCCAGCGCAGCCTGCTGGCCCGCCAGGGCGACCTGGAGGCCGCGCTCGCCGCGCGCAGCGCGCGCCACCCCATGCTGCGCATCGGCCGGCCCGAGGAGGTCGGCGACGTGATCGCCTTCCTGGCCTCGACCCGGGCGGGCTTCGTCACCGGCGTCTCGGTGCTGGTCGACGGCGGCGAGAGCCGCGTGCTCGCCTGACGGTGGTCCTCGGGGCGGGGGCGGACGACCGCCGGCCGCCCTTCCGCTTCTGCGCCCGGACCCGGGTGGACTTCGCCGACACCGACGCCGGTGGGGTCCTCTACTACGGCCGCTGGGCCCACTACCTCGACCGCGCGGTCATCGCCTACCGGCGCCACCTCGGCCTGGGCCTGCTCGGCGAGCCCGGGCACCTGGCCGTGGTCCGCGCCCTCTCGGTCGCCTACCACGCCTCCGCCCGGTTCGACGACCCACTGGAGGTCTTCGTGCGCACCGCGCGGATCGGGCGGACCAGCCAGACGCTCGACGTGCGCCTGGAGCGACCGGGGCCTGGCGGCGCCGGCGAGCACCTGGCCGACGGGCGCCTGGTCGTGGTGGGGGTGGACGCCTACGACACGGCCCGGCCGACCCCGGTGCCGGACCCGGTGCGCGCGCGGGTGGCGGCCTTCGAGGGCGAGGCCCTGGAGCAGGCCCCCTGACCCGCCTGCTCGGGGAGGACGCCGCGCGCCTGGCCCGGGCCGGCGCTCCGGTGGACGACCTGGCGGCGCTCGAGCGCGAGGCCATCGGGGCGCTCGGCCTGCCGGCGGACGCCGAGGTCTGGGACGCCCACACCCACCTGGGCCGCGACCGCGACGGCCACCACCTGGACCCGGCGGACCTGGTCGGCGACCTGGACGCCGCGGGCATCGCCTGCGCCTGCGCGTTCCCGGCCGATGAGCCCGGCGCCGACGGGGCCTTCACCGCCGCCAATGCCGCGGTGCTCGCGGCCGCCCGCCGGTTCGCCGGGCGGATCGTGCCGTTCTGCCGGGTCGACCCCACCGGGGACTGGGCGCCCGCGCTCGCCCGGGCGGCGGCCGGCGGGGCGCGCGGGCTCAAGCTCCATCCGGTCGCCCAGCGCTTCGCGCTCGACCACCCGGGCTCGGTGGGTGCGGCCGACGAGGCCGCCCGGCGGGGCTGGCCGGTGCTCGTGCACGCCGGCTACGGGGCCCGGCCGATCGCCGCCGCCCTCGCCGCCCTGCTCGAGCAGGTCCCCGACGTGCGCCTGATCCTCGCCCACGGGGGGCGCGGCGACTTCCGCGCGGTGCGCGAGGTGGCGCTCGCCCACCCGGCCGTCGGCTTCGACACCGCGCTCGCCCACCTGCCCGACCTGGTCTCGATCCCCCCGGATCGCCTGGCCTTCGGCTCCGACCGGCCCTACGGCGAGCACGCGAGCGCCCTGCACCTGGTGGGCCTGGCCGCCCGCGTGGCCGGCTGGGGCCCCGCCGAGGTGCGCGGCGTCGCCGGGGGTAACCTGCGCGCGTGGCTCGGCCCCTGACCGCGGACGCCCTTCGCGTCGCCCACCTGTCGGCCCAGGCCGAGATGGCCCTGGTGCGCCGCGACCCGGTCGCCGGGCCGTTGCTCGCCCAGGCCGCCCGCGCGGCCGACGGCCTGCCGGGCGGCCCGTCCCTCGCGCTGGCCGCCCGGCTCGTGCGCCTCCCGGCCGACGACGCGGTGCGCAAGGCGGCCCAGGCGCTGTGCCGCATCGGCGCCCAGGAGGCCCAGGCCGCGGTCCTCGGGGCGGCGCGGTGAGCGAGGCCACGAGGGCGCGGCTCGCCCGGGTGCTGGAACGCGCGGTGCCGGACCTGGCCGAGGCCAACCTCTGCATCGCCGCCGAGGCCTACCCCGGGCTCTCGGTGGACGCCCAGATGGGCCGGGTGGATGCGCTCGCCGACGAGGCCCGCATGCTCGGCGGGGGTGCCGGCGGCGTGGTCCGGGCGCTTCGCCAGGCCGGCCTGCGCGGCGACCGCGAGGAGTACGACGACCCCCGCAACTCGTTCCTGAACGAGGTGCTCGACCGGCGCCTGGGCCTGCCGATCGCCCTTGCCGCCCTGAGCGTCGCGGTGGCCGGGCGGGTCGGGGTCCCCTTCGCCGGCGTCGGGATGCCGGGCCACTACGTGGTCGCCGACCTCTCGGGCCCGGATCCGCGCTACCTGGACGCGTTCGACGGCTGGGCGCCGCTCGGCCCCGAGGACCTCGCCCGGCGGGTGCGCGAGACCGCCGGGATGGCGCTCCGCGACGAGCACCTGCGCCCGGCGGGCGCGCGTGAGACGGTGGTGCGGATGCTGGCCAACCTGGAGGCCGCCTACGTGCGCCGGCGCCGGCCGGCCGACGCGCTGTGGACGGTCGAGCTCGCCCTGGTGTGCGAGCCGGGTGACGCGGCCGCCCGCGAGCGCGAGGTGACCCTGCTCACCGCCCTCGGGCGCTACGCCGAGGCGGCCGCGGCCGCCGGGCGCCAGCTCGAGGATCTCGCCCCCGGGGCGGCCCGGGACCGCGCGCAGGCCCAGGTCGACGCGATCGAGGAGCTCCAATGGCGCATGAACTGACCCGGGGCCGGCGGTGAGCGGCGAGCTCGCCCTGACCCCGATCGAGGCGCAGGTGCTGACGGCCAACCGGGCGTTCTACGACGCCTTCGAGGCCCTCGACCTGGAGGCGATGGAGGACTGCTGGGAGCACACCGGCCGCAGCTCGTGCGTGCACCCCGGGGGTCCGTGGCTGGTGGGGTGGGACGAGGTGCGCCACGCCTGGGAGGCCATCCTCGACGGGACCCGGTACATCGAGTTCCGCATCCGCGACGCCCGCGTGCGGGTGGCCGACCCGATGGCGTGGGTGACCTGCGTCGAGGTGGTGACCTCGGCCGGGCCCGGCGGGCGGAGCGTGACCGAGCTCACGGCCACGAACCTGTTCGTGCTCGGGCCGGACGGCTGGCGGCTGGTCCTGCATCACGCGGCGCCGATGCTGAACCGGGCGCCCCGGGAGTTCGCCGACCCGTCGGAGGGGTGAGGCGGCGGGCCGTCCGCGCGCGCGGGCGGCCCGCCGGACCGGTCAGGCCTTGGCGGCCAGGTACTCCTTCACCATCTGCTCGCCGGCCTCGTGGCCCTGCTCGAAGTAGACGCGGTTGATCTCCTTGAAGACCTCCCACTGGGCCGGAACGTCGTCCTCGGCCATGGTGGCGTCAACCGGGCAGGCCTCGACGCAGGCGTCGCAGTCGATGCACTCCGACGGGTCGATGTAGAGCATCGTCGACTCGTCGGCGTGCTCCTCGCCGGGGGCGGGGTGGATGCAGTCGACGGGGCAGACGTCGGCACAGGAGGTGTCCTTGGTGCCGATGCAGGGCTCGGTGATGACGTAGGCCAACTGGGCTCCTCAGGTCACGGGGGGCCGCGGGCACGACCTCGCGCCCGGCCCGGGGAGTCTAGCGGGGCGCGGCCCCGGCCGGGTGCCCCGGGCGGAGCGACAGGTGCGCGGTGAGCGCCGTGGCCGCCTCGGCGAGCGCCTGGGCGGCGGCCGAGTCCGGGCGGGCGGCGACCACCGGCAGGCCCTCGTCGCCGGCGCGGGCCACGGCGCTCTCCAGGGGCACCCGGGCGAGCAGGGGCGCCCCGAGCTCGGCCGCGAGGGCCGGCCCTCCCCCGCCCGAGAACACCTCGTACCGGGCGCCGGTGTCGGGGGCGACGAAGAAGCTCATGTTCTCGATGACGCCGGCCACCGGGATCTCCACCCGGGCGGCCATCGCCGCCGCCCGCCGGGCCACCCGCTGGGCGGTCATCTGCGGCGTGGTCACGATGACCAGCGACGCCCCGGGCAGGAGCTGGGAGACCGACAGGCTCACGTCCCCGGTCCCCGGCGGCAGGTCGACCAGCAGCACGTCCGGCTCGTCCCAGAAGACGTCGGTCACGAACGAGGTGAGCGCCTTGTGCAGCATCGGCCCGCGCCAGATGACCGGGTTGTCGTCCTGGGTCATGAAGCCGATGGACATGATCCGCACCCCGTGGCTCTCCACCGGCAGGATGAGGTCCTCGACCATGATCGGGGCGCGGCTGACGCCCATCATGCGGGGGATGGAGTAGCCGTACACGTCGGCGTCGAGCAGGCCGACGCTGAAGCCGGCGGCGGCCAGCGAGACGGCCAGGTTGGCGGTGATGCTCGACTTGCCGACCCCGCCCTTGCCCGAGGCCACGCAGATGACCTGCGTGCGTGATCCGGGGCCGAAGGGGGTGGCCTTGTCCGGGGTCCCGATGATGTCCTCGCGCAGCCCCCGCCGCTCGTCGTCGCTCATCGTGTCGAGGGTGACGTGCACCGTCTCCACGCCGGGGAGGGCCGACACCGCCTCGCTCACCCGCCGCTGGATCTCGGCCTTGAGCGGGCAGCCGGCCACGGTGAGCTTGATCTCCACCCGCACCCGGCCGCCATCGACCTCGACGCCGCCCACCATGCCGAGCGCCACGATGGAGCGGTGCAGCTCGGGGTCGGTGACCGTGTCGAGGACGCGGATGACCTCGTCGCGCGTGACCCCGCTCACATGAACATCCGGGCCCAGCGCTCGGCCTCGCGCAGGGGGACGCCCCACTCGCCGTGGCCGGGGTGGATGAGCGTCTCGCCGGGCAGGTCGTGGAACACCCGCTCCAGCGAGCGGACCATGTCGCCGTGGTCGGAGCGCGGGAAGTCGGTGCGGCCGATGCCCTGGGCGAACACCAGGTCGCCGACCAGGGCCTGCCCGCTCTCGGGGTCGTGGGCCACCATGCAGCCGGGCGAGTGGCCCGGGGTGGCGAGCAGGGTGAGCGTGAGGTCGCCGCAGGCGATGGACTCGCCGTCGGCCAGAAGGCGGGCGGGGGTGACCCCGGGGGTGGGCGGCGGGAAGCCGAAGAGCGCCGGGTTGAACGGCGCGGGGGCCTCCAGCCAGTCGGCGTCGCCGGCGCTCACCCAGACCGGCAGGCCCCGCTCGGCCCACACGTGGTTCTCGACCACGTGGTCCCAGTGCCCGTGGGTGTCGAACACCGCCACCGGGGTGGCCTCGAGGCGGGCGAGGGTGTCCTCGACCCAGGCCGCGCTCCCGGCCGCCGGGTCGACCACGAGTGCGCTGCCGCCGCGGCGGTCCGCGACGACGTAGGTGTTGGTGGCCACCGGCCCGAAGACGCCGCCGCGTACGATCATCGCGGTGCAGGGTAGACCCTGCGCGTGTCACCGCGCCTGGGAGGGGGAGCCATGCGGATCTCGGTGGGATCGGACGAGCGGAGCCCGCTCACCGACGCGGTGGTCGAGGCGCTGCGGGGGGCCGGGCACGAGGTCGACCTGGTCGGGCCGCTGGCCGGCGGGGACCAGGAGTGGGCCGAGGTCGGGGCCGAGGTGGGCCGGCGCGTGGCCGCCGGCGCGGCCGATCGGGGGGTCGCGTTCTGCTGGACCGGCACCGGCGTCTCGATCGCCGCCAACAAGGTCCCCGGCGTGCGCGCGGCGCTCTGCGCCGACCCCGAGACCGCGCGGATGGCCCGCCGCTACAACCACGCCAACGTGCTGGTGATGTCGCTGCGGACCACCGGCGAGCCCCTCGGCCGCGAGATCCTCGCCGCGTTCCTGGAGGCCCCGGACGGCGACGAGGCATTCGACCACCGCAACGTGGCGGCGGTGGACGCGCTGGACGCACCGGCCCGGTGAGGTCAGGTTGAGGGGTACGGCCCATCGGGTCTGACCCAGGGGGCAGGTGGTCATCCCGAAGGGCCTGCGCGACCGCCTGGGCCGGTGCGGCCGAAGCGGGATGGCTGCCCGTCTGGAGGCTGGCCGGCGCGCCGGCGGGTGAGCGCCGGTCTCGACGCATGGAGGCCGAGTCCGCGCTTCCGGGGATCGAGGCGCGTGGCCTGCGGGCGCCGGCCTGACCGGTCAGGACTGCCGGCCCAGCTCGACCAGGTTGCCGTCCGGGTCGCGCACGTAGAGCGAGCGGATGGGCCCCGTGGCGCCGGTGCGGTCCACGGGGCCCAGCTCCACCGGCACCCCCTCACGGGCCAGGTGGGCGGACACCTCCTCCAGCGGGGTCGTGATGCGCAGGCACAGGTCGCCGCTCCCGGGCGTCGGCGCCCGTGCGTGCGGGGAGAGCTCGGCGCCGGCCCGGTGGAGCCGGATGACCTGGGAGCCGACCACGAGGTCGATGCGGCCGGCCCCGGCGCGGACCGCCAGCCCCAGGGCGCGGGCGTACCAGGCCGCGCTCGCCTCCGGGTCGCGCACGGTGAGGACGAGGTGGTCGATCGCCGCGGGGGCGATCACGGGGCGAGCTGGGTCAGGTTCCCCGGGTCGAGCGGCTGGGCGTCGGCCGGCGCGGTGATCTCCACCGGCTCGTCGAACTCCGACAGGTCGGCGGCGATCTGGAGGTCCACCCGGCGAAGCTCGGGCAGCAGGTCGGTGCGCCCCTGCAGCAGCAGCGAGGAGCGGGCCCGCCGGGGCAGCAGGTCCTCGGTGCCGATCCACACGTCGACCTCGCCCCGGCGCAGCGCGGACTGGATCTGGCGGCGGGCCGTCGCCCGCTCGGCCGGGGTGGGCGCCGAGCCGCCCGCCAGGCCGGGCGCCTGCTCGAGCAGGCCGCTCGCGTCGCGCACCACCGCGGCCACGTCGACCCCGCCGCGCAGGTGCACCGTCTCGACGCCGTCGATCTCCTCGCGGCCGACCTCGCGGGGGTCCTTCATCCAGCTGAGCAGCGACGGGGCCACCTCGGCCGCCCGGATGAGGGCCACCTGGCTCGCCGGCAGGCCGACCTTGAAGTCCTGGCCCAGCGCGGTGAGGTAGAGCTCGCCGCCGATCTTGGTCACGTTGGCCTGGACCGGCAGCCCGCCGATGGTCGCGGTGAGGTCGAAGGTGACCGAGTCGGGGCGCTTCACCGAGCCCTCGCCGTCGATCGTGACCGGGTCGGCGAGCAGGCGGCCGATGGTCCCGTCCACCGCGCCGGGGGCGGTGTCGACGTCGACCCGGGCGTTCGCGGCCACCCGGTAGGAGGTGATCGCCGCGGTGGCCTGCTGGGAGCGGTCGAGCAGCTCCTGCGGGGTGAGGCCCTCGCTCAGGTCCTGCCCCCCGTCGCCGCCGCCGCAGCCGGCGAGCGCCAGCGCCGCCACGAGGATGGCCGCGATCAGGGCGGCGAGCGCGGGGCGTCGCATGGCGGCGGTATAGCATGGCCCGATGCGCGACCGCCGATCCCGAGCCGGGTGAGCAGCGCCCTCACCCTCGTCCCGGTCGGGGTCGGTGCCGCATACGCGCGCCCAGGAGAGGCCCAGAGCGGCTACCTGATCCGCGCGGCGGGGCGGAGCTTCTGCCTGGACCTCGGCGCCGGCGCGCTCAACCGCCTGCAGGAGGTCATGCACCCCGAGGACCTCGATGCGGTCGTCATCAGCCACCTGCACCCCGACCACGTCGCCGACCTGCTCTCGCTCTCGGTCTACATGGCCTACGGCCCGGGCATGGCCCGCCCGCCGCTCCGGGTGATCGGGCCGCCGGGGCTGGAGGCGCGCCTGGCCGCCTTCGGCGCTCCGGGGCTCGATCTGGCCTTCGTCTTCGAGGAGCTCGCGGCCGGCGAGGGGCAGGTGGATCTCGGGGCCGGCGTCCGGCTGACCCACCGCGAGGTGCCGCACCTCCCGCCCACCCACGCCCTGCGCGTCGACCTCGACGGGCGCTCGGTCTGTTACGGGTCCGACTGCGCCATGAACGACGCCCTGCCCGACCTCGCCCGGGGGGCCGACGTGCTGGTCCTGGAGTGCGCCTTCGGCGCCGGGCCGGGGGTGGACGGGGTCCCGCACCTCACCGGGCCGGAGGCGGGCGAGATCGCCCGCCGGGCGGCCCCCCGGCGGCTGCTGCTCACCCACTGCTACCCCGAGTACGACCGCGACGCCGCCATCCACGCCGCCCGCGGGCGGTTCGACGGCCCGGTCGCCTGGGCGCGGCAGGGTGAGGCGGTGTCGGCATAGGGCCCAGGCGGCGGAGCCCGGCGGGGCCGCGGGCGATGGCGGTGGCGGCGCTGCTCAGCCTGGTCATGCCCGGGCTCGGGCACGTCTACATCGGGCGGTTCGGCCGGGCGCTCATCTGGTTCGGCGGCGCGCTGCTCATCTTCGCGATCCTCTCCTCCGAGGACACCGCGACCTGGGTGAGCCTCGTGATGCTGAGCGTGCTGGCGGTGTTCGCCGCCTTCGACGCCGGCGTGCTGATCCGTGCGGCCTCGGGTGGACCCGGCCGCACATAGAATGCGGTGGTGGCCGCGACCGACCCACCCGGCGATGCCCCGCCCGACGAGCGGGAGCTGCGGGCGCTCTGGCGCCGCTACAAGGCCCACGGCGACCAGGTGGCGCGCGACCGGCTGATCCTGGCCTACGCGCCGCTGGTCAAGTACGTGGCCGGCCGGATGCGCAGCGCGCTCCCCTCCCACGTCGAGGAGAGCGACCTGATCTCCTACGGGCTGCTCGGCCTGATCGGGGCGGTCGAGCGCTTCGACCCCCAGCGCGAGGTCAAGTTCGAGACCTACGCGGTGTCGCGGATCAAGGGCGCCATCATCGACGAGCTGCGCTCGATGGACTGGGTGCCCCGCTCGGTGCGCGCCCGCGCGCGGGAGATCGAGCGGGTGTCGGCCGATCTGGAGAACCGCCTCCAGCGCGCGCCGACCGACGACGAGCTCGCGGCGGCCATGCGCATGCAGGGCGATGAGTTCCAGGCGCTGCTCAACCAGATCGCCTCGGCGTCGATCGTCGCCCTGGACGAGATGTGGAGCGTGTCGGCCGGCGGGGACTCGCTCTCGCTCATCGACACCATCGGCGCCGGCCGGCTGGCCGATCCGGTCGCCCAGCTCGACGTGGCCGACCTGCGCGACACCCTGGCCGACGCCATCGCGCGCCTGCCGGAGCGCGAGAAGATCGTGATCGCCCTCTACTACTACGACGGACTGACGCTGCGCGAGATCGGCGACGTGCTCGGGGTCACCGAGAGCCGGGTGAGCCAGCTCCACACCAAGGCGATCCTGCGCCTCAAGGGCCGCCTGCAGGCCCACGTGTCGGGCGCCGCCCGGCCCCCCGAGTAGGGGACCGGGCCGCCGTCAGCGCGCGCGCCGCGCCGGGGCGACCGGCACGGTCGCGCGCACGCCGCCCACCACCTGCACCCGCACGCGGAGGGCGCCCGCCCGGCCGGGGACGATGAGCGCCAGCGTGCGCCGGCCGGCGGTCAGCGTGCGGACGAGGGGGCGGCCGACCCCGGCCAGCCGGGTCTTGGCGCCCGAGCGCACGGTCCGGAACGCCTGCACCCGGACCCGCACGTCGGCGGAGAGGCGCAGGTCCACCCGCACGCGGGTGGCGCCGACCCGGCGGGCGCGCAGGTCGCTCAGCCGGGCGGGGATGGGGGTGCCCGGCGTGGCCGGGGTGGCCGGCGTCGGCGGGGGCGGCGGCGGGGCGGCGGGGGGTGCCGAGACGCCGGTGATGCGGGCGATCCGCTTGGCCGTCTCCAGACCCACCCAGAGGGTGTCGCCGGCGCCCTTGGCCAGGTAGCGGGGGCCCGAGCCCGCGGGCAGGCCGAGCTGGGTGTACGCCCCGGCCGGGGTGACCCGGCCCAGGGTGCCGGTGGCGAACTGGGCGGTCCAGTAGGCGCCGTCGTTGCCGAACACGATGCCGAACGGGTCGGTCGCCGGCATCTGGGTGGTCTGGAAGGTGCCGTCGTAGGCCATGCGGCCGAACACCGAGTTGGGGTTCGCGAAGCCCATCTGCCCCTGCGGGCCCGCCGCGACCTCCTGCGGCCCGCCGCCGACGGTGACCGGCATGGTCGCCCCGCCGGTGGTCACCCGGACGATGCGCCCGCTCCCGAAGTCGGCGATCCACAGCGCCCCGTCGCCGCCGGCGGCGATGCCCCGCGCGCCCATCCCGGCGACGGTGTAGGTGGTCACCACGGTGCCGGACGTCGAGATCTTGTAGACGGTGTCGCCGCTCCCGGTCCACAGGTTCCCGTCCGGGCCGGCGGTGATGCCCCGGGCGTCCATCAGCGTGGGGATGGGGAACGCCTGGGTGGACCCGTCGCCGGGGTTCGCGCGGTAGACCTTGCCGGTGGCGGTCATCCAGATGCCGCCGTCCGGTCCCGTGGTGATGCCGACCGGCGACCCGCCGTCGACGGTGTCGTACTCGGTCACCGTCCCGTCCGGGGCGATGCGGCCGAACTCCTTGGCCGCCGAGGAGTCCGAGAGGGCGAACCAGACGTTGCCGTCCGGGCCGGTGGCCATCTGGCCCGGCTTGCCGGTGAGGGGGAAGTCGCCGGCCAGCGCCGGCGCGCCGAGCGCGCCGGCGGGGACCACGGCCAGCGCGGCGAGGGCGACGGCGCCGGCGAGGGGCCGCATCAGCGCACGCCCCGCGCCCGGACGATCCGCACGGTCGTCAGCGCGCCGCCGGTCACCTTGATCCGCACCCGCTGGGCCCCGAGGCGCGCGGGGACCACCAGCACCACGGTCCGGCGGCCGGCCGTGAAGGTCCGGGCGATGCCCCGCCCGACGCCCTGGGTGACGACCCGGGTGCGCGTGCGCACCGTGCGGATGGCCTGCACCCGCACCCGGGCGTCGGCCGAGAGGGTGAACGTGACCCGCACCCGGTTCGGCGCGATGCGCCGGGCGGAGGCGAGGGTGATCTTCGGGGAGGTCCTGGGCGCGGTGGTCGGGGGCTGCTGCGGAGGAGGCGGAGGCGCCGGGACCGTCCGGGTGATCGACACCGTCGTCGTCGCGGTGTTGCCCGAGCCGTCGGTGACGCTGACCGGGAACGCGTTGGCGCCGGGGGCCAGCGGCACGGTGGTGCTGAACGCGCCTCCTGCGGCCGGGACCAGGCGAGTGCCGGCAACCGAGAGGGCGCCGATCCCCGACGGGTCGCCCACCGTGCCGGTGATGGTCGCCTGGGCGGCGTCGGTGCTCGGGGGGGCGACCAGGGAGGGCGTGGGTGCCTGCGTGTCGGTCGGCAGGAGCTCCCGCACGAATCCGTCCGGCTTCAGGTTGGTGTCGCCGGTGATGAGCGGCTGTGCCGCGTTCGGCAGGTTGTCGTCGTAGGTGAAGGCGGTGAAGGCCCCGTTGCCGGACACCGCGGCGGTCGCCGACGGGTTGGCCGCCTGGCCGCCGTCGCCCTTCAGGCTCACCCGCCGCGTCGCCTTCGTGCCCGTGTCGCGCACGTAGACGTCGTCCTGGTTGTTGGTGTCGGTGGCGATCAGGTCGGTGGAGGTGGTCTGGAACCCGACGCGGGTGCCGTCCGCGGAGACCGACGCGCCCTTGCTCGCGCCGTTCCCGGCCGTCTCGGTCCCGGTCTTCGCGGAGACGACGAGGGTCGTCGCGGGCGTGGCGGACAGGTCGGCCCGGTGGATCTGGCCCCCGGAGGAGTAGACCGCGAAGCGGCCGTCGCCGGAGAGGTCGGGGAAGTTGCCGCCGTTGGTGGCCTGGCTCGCCCACCGGGTCGTCCCGGCGGTCACGCTGCGCACGAAGATGTCGTTCGCCGCGTTGTCGGCGGGCTCGAGGTTCGTCGTCCCCGCGGGCGCCTCGAAGGCGACGGACTGCCCGTCGGCGCTGATCGCCGAGCGCTCGGTGGTGGCGTTCGCCTGCACGCCGGCCCCGTTGACCGCGACGAGGGCCGTCGTCCCCGCGGGGACGTCGCGCAGGACGATGTCGCTCTGCGCGGCGTTCGCGTCGCCCGGCACCAGGTTCGTCGCCTGTCCGGTGCCGAACGAGACGCGGCTGCCGTCGAAGCTCACGCTGGGGTCGCCGGCCACCGCATCGTTCGCCTGCTGGCCGGCGCCGTTCACGCTGACCAGCACGACCTCGCCGGTCTGGAGGTCCTTGCGGAACACGTCCTTCTTCGCCCCGTTGCCGTCGGCCGGGCTGAGGTTCGTCGCGGTGCTCGAGAACACCGCGTAGCGACCGTCCCCGGAGACGTCGAAGTAGGGGTTCTGGTCGTTCACCTCGATGCCGTCCACGGTCTGGTTCGCCGGCTGCCCCTGGGCGTCGGCGGAGGCCAGGACCGTCCGGCCGGTCTGGCGGTCGCGCACGTAGAGCTGCGCCACGCCGCCGGCGTTCACGGCGGTGAAGTTGCCGGTGCTGACGAACGCCACGAAGCGGCCGTCGGCGGATGCCGCGCCCGCGGTCGCCTCGACGGCGACCTGGGCGCCTCCGTCGGCGAGCGTGACGCGGAG
>JALOLS010000005.1 GCA_025455865.1 Thermoleophilia bacterium | reverse complement strand
CCCGGGCGGCGGGCGGCGCGGCGATCGCGGCGAGGGCGCCGGCGGCCACCCGGGCCGGCGGCACGGCGTGGGTGCCGGTGCACGGCGGGGGCACGGCGTGCGCGGCCCGGCGCCCGGCCAGGCGGTCGAGCACCCGCAGGAGCTCCCGGGGGAGCGCCACCGCCACCGGCTAGTCGGCCTCCCCGGCGGCGATCAGGTCCAGGGCCTGGTGGACCCGCTCGGCCGGCTCGCGCACCTGCATGCCGCGCCCCAGGCGCACCAGGTCCTCGGCGACCCGGTCCCGGGTGGGGCCGTCGCCGGGGTCCACCCGCAGGCGCAGCGGCGACTCGTCGTCGGCCACCTGGAGCACGATGGCGCCCGAGGGGTCGTCCTGGCGGGTCCCCGGGACGCCGATCGGCGCCACGTTCGCGGGGCTGACCAGGGCCACCGGCACCCCGGCGGCCTCGGCGTCCAGCATCGCCTCGTCCTCGGTGAGGATGAGGGTGGGCCGCCGCTCGAGGGCCCCGACCAGCGTGCGCAGCACGACCTCGGTGCGCAGGTAGCGGTCGAGCACCCCGCCGTAGAGGGCGCGCTGCAGGCGGGTCGGGGTGACCGGGTCGGTGTAGCGGAAGTCCAGCGGCAGGCCGTGCTCGTCGGTGACCATGAGGCCGCCGGTGTAGGTGCCGGCGTCGTCCACCCGCACGACGAGGTAGCCCGGGGCCGGGGCGGTGGCCATCAGGCGGTCACGTCCAGCGTGCGCCCCGTGGGCCCGTCGTCCTCCGGGGGCGGATCCTCACGCCGCCGGCGGCGGCCGCGCCCCTCGTGGGGCTCGCCCTCGCCGGGCAGGCGCAGGTCGCCGCGCGAGGAGCGCGCCGGGTCCTGGACCCGGCCGGCCCGGTCGCGGTCGGCGCGCTGGTGGGCCGCCGCGATGAGCTCGGCCTGCAGGTGGCGCTGCTCGGCGATCTGGGCGATGCGGGTCGCCTGGTCGGTGGCGGCCTGCTGGAGCCCGTCGATGGGACGCGGCGGCACGGGTCAGGCTCCCGCTACCCGCCCACCGGCGTGCCCGCCCCGGCCGGGGGCGCGGGCGCCTCGGGCGGGGCCGGACGCATGGCGGCGGTGCGGACCAGGCCACCGATGACCAGGAGCGCCGCGAACCAGGTGACCAGCGAGAACGCGACCGCGCCGAGCAGGCCCCGCAGCGCCGCGTCGGTGGTCCCGATGCCCGCGCGACGGCTCACCCAGAACGCGACCGCGAAGCCGATGAGGGCGCCGATCGCGCGGGCCCGCCCGGCCCACACCGCGACCGCGCTCGGGCCGGCCGCCGCGTCCTTCGCCGCCGCGCCCCGGTCCCGTCCCTTGTCGCCCGGCTTGGCCATCAGCGCTCCGGATCCCGGACGCGGCCGTGCTCGAGGTCACGGTGGCGGAGCTCGCGCTGGCGCTCGAAGAGGTAGTGCACGAGGCGGTCCTCCTGGGCCCGCTCGAGGTCGAGGAAGGCGAAGGCCACCCGGTACGGCCGCGCGCGGCCCCGGCCGGAGGTCCCTCCCTCATGGCATCGGACGACCCGGCCGGTCACGTGAACGCTGCCGGTGCGCCCGCCGCACTCGATCGCCAGGGACGCCCGCGTCCCGCTCGCCAGGCTGCGGTCCAGGCGCAGCATCACCCCGGTGGCCGAGAGGTTCTCGGTGATGCCGCCGAGCGCCGCGAGGTCGGCGCCGGGGCGGTTCAGGGGCACGACGTCGGGCTCGGCGTGGACCATGAGCTGCACCGGCACCCGCACGGCCTGCCGGCGCTGCAGCCGGATGGGATCGCCGGTGAACCGCAGCCGCACCGGCCCGTCCGCGGGCGCCTGGACCTCCGCGGTCACCTCGCACGGCACGTCGCGCAGGCGGTAGCTCACGACCACGCGCCGGCCGGGGTCCAGGGGCGCCGGCGCCCCGCCCAGGCGCGGGCGCTCGAGCAGGGCCGCGTCCCCGGACACCTCGATCACCGTGGTGCCGAGCGGCCCGCCGGGCAGGTCGTCCAGCCAGACCTCGCCCCCCGCCGGGGGGAGCGGGCAGGCGGGCGGAAGGCGCCGGGGGCGGGGGCGGGTCACCCGGGCCTCAGCCGGCCAGCAGCCGGCCGGCGATGCGCCGCGCCCGGGCCGGGACGAGGGCGCCGGGGACGCCGGCCCCGTCGGCCAGGTAGGCGAGCGGCTTGCCGAGGCGCATCGGCACGTTGACCAGGTTGCCGTGGTGGCCGGTCTCGTCGAGCTTGGTCATGGTCACCCGGTTGACCCCGGCCATCCGGAACCGGCGGGCCATGTCGCCCACGTCGTCCAGGGGCACGGCCACCGGCACGACCAGGTGCACCTCCTCGGCCCGGGCCGGGCCCAGCAGGTCCCGCAGCGCCTCCATCTCCTCCAGGCACAGGTGCGAGCGGCCGGCGGTGTCGACCACCACCAGATCGCGGGCGGCGAGGGCCTCCCGGGCCGCGGCGAGGGCGGCGGCGTCGGGGGCGTCGACCACCTCGATGCCCTGGCGGGCGGCGAGCGCGCGCAGGGTGTCGTGCGGCCCGGGCCCGGCCGCGACAAGGGCGACCTCCTGGCCGGCGTCGCGGTGGCGGGCGGCGAGCTTGACCGCGGTCGTCGACTTGCCCACGCCGGTCTGGCCGACCAGGACGACGGTGTGGCCCTTGCCGCGCGGCCGGGCGTCGCGGGCCACCGGCAGGTGCTCGGAGAGCCACTCGCGCACGACCTCGCGCGGATCCTCGCCCTCGCCCGCGAACGGCAGGGCCTGGCGGGCCACCGCCGTGAGCATCGGGTCCAGGTAGCGCGGGTGGATGCCGGCGGCGGCGAGCTCGGCCCGCACCCCGCGCAGGGCGGCGGGCAGCCGGGCGGCCGCGGGGGTGGCGGGCGGCGCCGGGGCGGGCTCGGCCGGGGCGGGCGTGGGCCCGGCCGGGAGCCCCGGGGCGAAGCCCCCGGGCGCCGGCACGGTGGCCGCGCTGCGGCCGGCGACGGCCGGGCGGACGGCGGCGCGGGCCGCGGCGAGCGGGTCGGCGGCCCGGTCGGCGGCCTCGCGGACCGCGGCCCGGGCGGCGGCCGCGATGGCCTGGGTCCGCTCGTCGCCGCCGGCGGCGAACGGCGCCGGGGCCCCGCGGGGCGGGGCGTAGGTGCCCGGGCCGGCCTCGGCCGGCGCGGGGAGCCCGGCCTCGGCCTCGGCGGCGGCCTGCAGCCGGGCCGCGAGCGCCCGCGCGAACGGCGGCTCGTCCTCCTCGGCGGCGGCCGGGACCGGGGCGGCGGCCTCGGCGTTCAGCGTCGCGAGCTCCTCGTGCGACGGCCCCTCGGCGGCGGTGACCTCGATGCCCTCACGGCCGAAGAACCCACCGATCCCCCCGCGCACGACGCGCTTGGTCTGGAGGATGAGCGCGTCCTCGCCGAGCTCCTCGCGGATCTTCGGCAGGACCTCGTCGATGGTCGCGCCGGTGAACTGCCTCACCTGCATCGGTGGCTCCTGGGCGTCGGGGTCGTCATGCGGGGACCTGGGCCAGCGTGACCAGGCCGATCGGCTCGATCCTCACCGTGGGGAGGATCTCGTTGTAGGAGAGGACGGTCAGCGTGGGCAGGGCGTGGCTGGAGAGGGCCTTGAGGTGCCGCCGGCAGGCGCCCGAGCACAGCACCACGGCCTGGTGGCCGAGCCCGGTCACCCGGTTGACCTCGGCGACCAGGGCGTCGAGCACGGCCGACGCGCGCGCCGGGTCCATGGCGATGGCCGTGCCGCCGTCCTCGGTGCGGGCCACCGACTCGGCGATCTCCCGGTCGATCGTCGGGTCGAGGGTGACCGCGCGGAGCGTCTCGTCGGCGTCGATGAAGCGCACGCAGATGGCCCGGGCGAGCGCCTGGCGGCAGTACTCGGCGAGCAGGCCGGTGTCCTTGGTGACCCGGGCCTTGTCGCCCAGGGTCTCCAGCACGGTGACCAGGTCGCGGATCGGGACCGCCTCGCGCAGGAGCGACTGCAGCACCCGGTGGACCTCGCCCACGCTCATCAGGTCGGGCACCAGCTCCTCCACCGCGGCGGGCATCCGCTCCTTGAGCCCGTCGAGGAGCGCCCGGGTGTCCTGGCGGCCCAGCAGGTCGGCGGCGTGGTGGCGGATGACCTCCGACAGGTGCGTGACGATGAGCGAGGCCGAGTCGACCACCGTGTAGCCGGCGACCTCGGCCTGCTCGCGCTGCGCCTCGCCGATCCACACCGCCGGCAGCCCGAAGGCGGGCTCGGTGGTGGGCAGGCCGTCGAGCGGCGCGGTCGCCGTGCCCGGGTTCATGGCCAGGAGCTGTCCGGGCTCCAGGGCGCCGCGGGCCACCTCCACCCCGCGGATCTTCACCGCGTACTCGTGCGAGGCGAGCTGGATGTTGTCGCGCAGGCGGATCGGCGCGAGCGAGAGACCGAGCTCGGTGGCCATCTGGCGGCGCACCATCGCCACGCGGGCCAGCAGGTCGCCGCCGTCGCTCTCGTCCACCAGCGGGATGAGCCCGTAGCCGATCTC
Organism: Thermoleophilia bacterium; assembly: GCA_025455865.1. Classification (GTDB taxonomy): domain Bacteria; phylum Actinomycetota; class Thermoleophilia; order Miltoncostaeales; family Miltoncostaeaceae; genus JALOLS01. Next base: position 37,730 of record JALOLS010000005.1, on the reverse strand, counting down.
GAGCTCGAGCGGGTCCAGGGGGAGCAGCGCGGCCACGTTCTCCGGCTCGCGCGGGCGGGTGGCGAGCTCGGTGGACTCGGCCACCTCGGCCGCCTGCTGCTCCTTCTTCTCGCCGTTGCGCAGGGCGACGGCCAGCGCGATGACCACGCCGCCGATCAGGAAGAACGGGATCTTGGGCAGCCCGGGCATGAGCCCGAGCCCCACGACCACGACGCCGGTGATCATGAGCGCCCGGGGCTGGGCGACGATCTGGCGGGTCAGGTCGGTGCCGAGGTTGGACTCCCCCGCCGCCCGGGTGACGATGATGCCGGTCGCGGTGGAGATGAGCAGGGCGGGGATCTGGGCGACCAGGCCCTCGCCCACGGTCAGGAGCGAGAAGTGGTGGGCCGCCTCGCCGACGCTCATGCCCTGCTGGAAGATCCCGATCGCCAGGCCGCCGACCAGGTTGATGGCCACGATGAGCACCGCGGCGATGGCGTCGCCCTTGACGAACTTCGAGGCGCCGTCCATCGCCCCGTAGAAGTCCGCCTCCTTGCTGATCGACTCGCGGCGGCGGCGAGCCTCCTCGTCGGTGATCGTGCCGGCGTTGAGGTCGGCGTCGATCGCCATCTGCTTGCCGGGCATGGCGTCGAGGGTGAACCGCGCGGCGACCTCGGCCACGCGCCCGGCGCCGTTCGTGATGACCACGAACTGGATCACGATGAGGATCATGAAGACGATGAGGCCGACGACCACGTTGCCGCCGACCACGAAGTTGCCGAACGCCTCGATGACCTCGCCGGCGTCGCCGTCGAGCAGGATCAGCCGGGTGCTCGAGATGTTCAGCGCCAGCCGGAACAGGGTCGCGACCAGGAGCAGGCTGGGGAAGATCGAGAACTGCAGCGGCTCCTTCGTGTAGAAGGTCGCCATCAGCACCGCGAGCGCCGCCGAGATGTTCAGCGTGAGCAGGACGTCCAGCAGCGGCTTGGGGAGCGGGACGACCATCATCACGACGATCCCCACCACCAGGCCGGCGATGAGCAGGTCGCCGTGGCCGAGCAGCTTGCCGACGAAGCTCGGGGCGCCCGGCTTGAGCTCGGCCGATGCCAGGTTGGTCGTCATCGGCGAGGGGCCCTAGGCCGCCGCGGGCTCGCGCCCGGTCGCGCGGTAGACGTAGGCGAGCACCTCGGCCACCGCGGCGAAGGCGTCCTCGGGCACGTACCCGCCGACCTCGACCGCCGCGTACAGCGACCGGGCGAGCGGCGGGTCCTCGTGGATCGCGATGCCGTGCTCGGTGGCCACCTCGCGGATGCGCAGGGCCACCCGGTCGGCCCCCTTGGCGACCACCCGGGGCGCCGGCAGCGCCCGCGCGTAGCGGAGCGCCACCGCGTAGTGGGTCGGGTTGGTGATGACCACGTCCGCCTGGGGGACGTCGGCCATCATCCGCCGGGTCGCCATGTCGCGCTGGCGGCGCTTGAGCTGCCCCTTGACCTCGGGGCTGATGTCCGCCTCCTTGGCCTCCCGCTTGACCTCGTCCTTGGTCATGCGCAGGTCGCGCTCGAACTGCCACCGCTGGAAGAGCAGGTCGGCGATGGCGATCACCACGTAGGCCGCGGCCACGGCGAATCCGATGCGCAGGACCAGGCCGGCGGTCACCGAGAGGATCTCCCCCGGCCCCGCGCCGGTCAGGCGCCCGATCTCGTCCATGCCGGAGCTCACCGTCACGTAGGCGACCGCGCCGATGACCGTGACCTTGATGACGTCGCGCACGAGCTGGACGCCGGACCGCAGCGAGAACAGCCGCGGGAACCCCTTGATGGGGTTGATGACCGAGAACCGCGGCTTCAGGACCTCGGTGGTGATCCCCGGCTTGACCTGCAGGGCCGACGCGAGCACGCCGACCAGCGCCCCGGTGATCGCGAACGGCGCGGTGACCCGGAGGATCGTCCACACCGCGTCCATGAGGCGGGTGAAGGCGTCGGGGGGGGTGAGCCCCGGGCCGTCCCCCGCCGAGGCCAGGCCCGAGGCCATGATCGTGCTGAAGGTCGCCACCAGCCCGGCGCCGAGGGCCGCCAGCACGCCGAAGGCGGCGAGCAGCGAGAGGGCGACGTTGACCTCCTGGCTGCGCGCGACCTGCCCCCGCTTGCGCGCCTCGTCGCGCTTCTTGGGGGTGGCCTTCTCGGTGCGGTCGCTCTTGGACACGAGGCGGGGCCCGGTCTCCCGAGTCGCGCCGTCCATGGCGCCGTGGGCTCTCGCACCCCGTCCCGGGGCGCGGTCACGCCCTCACATCGACCGCGGACCGGCCCGGGTTGAGCCGCCCGCCCGCCGTGCCCGGCGAGGCCGGCGTCCCGAGTCAGCTCACCCGGCAGGGGGGCTGGGCGCGCCCGGGGATGGTGAGCACCATCTGGAAGAGCTGCCCGTCGCGCGCCCGGGCCATGCCGGCCGCGCCCTGCAGGTAGAACCGCCACATCCGCAGGAAGCGCTCGTCGTAGCGCGCCGGCAGGTCGCCCCGGGCCGCCTCCACGTTCTCCCACCAGGCCATGAGCGTGCGGTCGTAGTCGGGCCCGATGTTCTGGAGGTCCTCAAGGACCAGCAGCCCGTCGACCGCCCGGCCGATCTGCGCGAGGGACGGCGAGACGGCGTCGGGGAACACGTAGCGCTGCACGAAGGGCGTGGTGTGACGGCGGGTCACGTTGCTCGCGATCGTGTGGACCAGCGCAACCCCCTCCGGCCCCAGGGACCGGCGCACCACCTCCATCATCGTCCGGTGGTTGCGGGGCCCCACGTGCTCCATCATCCCGATGGAGACCACCCGGTCGAAGGTGCCGCGCACCGCGCGGTAGTCCGCCAGGCGCAGGTCCACGTCCAGGTGGCCCCACATGCGCCGGCCGAGCTCATGCTGCTCGCGCGAGAGGGTGACCCCGACCACCGAGCAGCCGTGGCGCTCGGCCGCCCAGGCGGCGAAGCCGCCCCAGCCGCAGCCCAGGTCCAGCACCCGCATGCCGGGCTCCAGGCCCAGCTTGCGGCACACCAGCTCCAGCTTGGCCTCCTGGGCCGCCGCCAGGGTGTCCGCGTCGCGCCAGTAGGCGCAGGTGTAGACCATCCGCGGGTCGAGCATCCGCGTGTACAGGTCGTTGCCGATGTCGTAGTGGGCGGCCACCGCGCGCCGGGCGCGGGCGGGCGACTGCAGGTTGAGCAGGAAGGCCCGCGCCGCCATCAGGCGAAGCCGCGCGCCGCCGCGGATGCGCTCGCGGAGCCCGGCGCGCACCAGCTTCTCGATCAGCACGTCGACGGCGTCTGAGTCCCACCAGGCGTCCATGTAGGACTCGCCCAGCCCGAGCGAGGCGTGGCGGACCAGCCGGGCGTAGAAGCGGGGGTCGTGCACCACGATGTCCCCGGGCCCGGAGCCGCCGATCCGCACGCCGGCCAGGCCGAACAGCTCGCGGACGAGGGCCTCGGCGCTCTGGGCCCCGGCGGGGCGGGCCCGCCGGGCGGGGCGGGCGCCGGCGCGGGCGGTTGATGACACTCGGGCGCTCCTCGGGACGGGGACGCGCACGCTGGCAGACCCCGCCGCCCGGTGCCCGGGCAGCCGACGGGACGCTTGGGGCCTGTCCATGAACCAAGACCCGCCTCCCGGGGAGCGAATCGCCAGCAGATCGGTGACCTCGAGGACGTCACATGTACTGGTGGTACATGTGATTCCGAGGGTGCCGAGGTGCGCCGCGATGCAGCCGACGGGTGGCGGGTCGACTCTGTGGACAGGCCCTTAGAGCTCCTGGAGCTCCTGGCCGATGGCCCGGACGGTCATGCGCCCGGTCGCCACCACGAGGTCCAGGGTGCGCCCGACGGTCCCGCCGGTGTCGGCCGCCCGCAGGCGCAGGCCCGCGGACTTGAGCGCGGCCCGCACCGCGATGGCGTTGCGCATGCCGATGTTCAGCACGCCGCCCTGGCCCTGGAACATCTGGGCGCCCCCGGCCATCTTGACCACCAGCCGCCCGGGCTCGGCGCCCAGCCGGACCATGGCCTCGACGAGCGCCGGGACGGCGGTGTCGGCGAACTTCCCGGGCTGCACGACCTCCTTGGCGATGGCCGACTCCGGCAGCATCACGTGGGCCATGCCCGCCACCCCGGCCCGCAGGTCGACCGCGGCGAGCCCGATGCACGAGCCCAGGCCGATCGCGGCCAGCACGTCGCCCGGGTCGCGGGTCACCGCGAGCTGGCCCAGGCCGACCTTGATGCTCGCCGCGGGGCCGGACGACCGCCGGGCGGCGCCGGGCGGGGCGAGCGTGGGGGTCATCGGGAGAGCCCGAGCCCGGTCAGGACCCGCCCCAGCGCCTCGGGGGTCGGGATGAAGACGAAGGCGCCGGGCACCTCGTCGCCCACGTCGTCGAACGCGGTCTCGATGAGCAGCGCGTAGTCGCCGGTGAGGGCCACCTCGCACAGCACCTCGGCCAGCAGGCTCCCGGCCATGTCGATGCCGATCGCCGGCGGGGTGGGCTCCATGTGCAGGCCGGTCATCTGGGTCATGGCGATCAGGTAGGCCGAGGTGAGGATGTTCCCCACCTCCTGCAGGGCCGAGCGCTCCATGTCGCCGAAGCCGGCGGCGTCGCGCTCGCCGGGGTCCATGCCCATCAGCATGGGCTCGACCAGGGTGTGGCCGGTCTCCGGGGGCATCACGAACAGGATGTGGCCCTCGGCGTCGCCGGCCACCCGCAGGTGGACCGCGACGACCAGGGCGTCGGGGCCGCCCACCTCGTCGGCCACCGCGTCGAGCGGGAGCAGCTTCACCGCCGGCACCTGCATGCCGATCGGGCGGCCGATCATCTCCGAGAGGCTCGTCGCCGCCCGGCCGGCGCCGATGTTGCCGACCTCCCGCAGCGCGTCCAGCTCGAGCGCGTTCAGGTCGTCCATCGACACCGACACCGAGGTGGGCCCGGCGCCGTCGGCCCGCAGGGTCACAGCATCACCCCGCGCGGCTGGGAGAGGCTGCCGACGTCGACGATGAGCGCCACCCGGCCGTCGCCGAGGATCGTCGCCCCGGCCACGCCGACCACGTCGCCCAGGAACGAGGGCAGGTGCTTGATCACGATGTCCTGCTGGCCGACGAGGTGGTCCACCACCACCCCCAGGCGGGTGCCGCCGCTGCGCACCACGACCACCGGGAGGGCGTCGCCCTGGTCGTCCTCGCCGGCGAGCGCGAGCTGCTCGCGCAGGCGCACCAGCGGGACGACCCGGTCGCGCAGGACCATGCACTCGCGCCCGTTCACCGGGCGGGTCTCCTCGCGGCGCACCACGACCGTCTCGTCGATCGCCTCGAGCGGGAGGGCGTAGGTCTCCCCCGCCGAGCGCACCAGGAGGGCCTGGATGATCGCCAGGGTGAGCGGCAGCCGGATGACGAACCGGCTCCCGGCCCCGAGCTCGGAGTGGATCTCGACCGTGCCGTTCAGGCCGTTGATCTTGGTGCGCACCGCGTCCATGCCGACCCCGCGCCCGGAGACGTCGGTGGCCACCTTCGCGGTGGACAGGCCCGGGGCGAAGATGAGGTCGACCGCCTCCTGGTCGGTGAGCTGGTCGGCGTCCTCGCGGGCGAGCACGCCCTTGGCGACCGCGACGTCGCGGATCCTCGCCGGGTCGATGCCCCGGCCGTCCTCCTCGACCTCGATGACCACGCTCGAGCCCTCGTGCCGGGCCGACAGGCGCACCGTGCCGGTCTCGGGCTTGCCGGCCGCCCGGCGCTCCTCGGGGGTCTCCAGGCCGTGGTCCACGGCGTTGCGGAGCATGTGGACCAGCGGGTCGCCGAGCTCGTCGATGACCGTCCGGTCCAGCTCGGTGTCCTCCCCGGTGATCACCAGGTCCAGGTGCTTGCCGAGCGACTGGGCCAGGTCGCGGACCATGCGCGGGAAGCGCATGAACACCGTCTCCACCGGCATCATGCGCACCTGCATGACCAGGTTCTGCAGGTCGTTGGTGACCCGGGTGACCTCCTCCACCGTCGTGCGGAGGTCCGGCAGGTCGTGGTCGGCCGCAAGCTGGGTGAGCCGCGTGCGCTGGATGACCATCTCGCCCATCAGGTTCATGAGCGAGTCGAGCCGGTCGGTGCCCACCCGCACGGTGTTCTGCTGGCGCGGCTTGCGGTGGCCCGGGGCCGGGTGGTCCTCGTGGGCCGGCGCGTCGGCCGGCCCGGGGGACGCGGCGGCCGGCGGCGGCGCGGCCGGGGTCTCGGCCACCGGCTCCGCGGGCGGGGCGGGGGCGGGCTCCGAGCCGCCGGCCACCCCCACCTCGCAGGCCTCGACCTCGCTCACCCGGGACACGGCGGCCTCGATCTCGCCGGCCGGGAGGTCGGTGACCACCCAGAGCGTGAAGGCCAGGCCGAACTCCTCGTGCTCGATCCGCTCCCGGGGCGGGTCGGCCTTGATGATCTCCCCGGCCCGCTCCATCTCGGCGATCACCATGTACGCCCGGGCGGCGCGCAGCATGCAGTCCTCGCGCAGGCTCACGGCCACGCGGAACACCCCGCGGCCGGCCTCGCGGGCGTCGGCCACCACCACGCGCTCGTAGTCGGAGAAGCCCCCGTCGTCGGCCGTGGGCGGCGGCGGCGGCGCGGCGTCGGCCGGGGCGGGCGCGGCGGCGCCGGTCACGCAGGCGTCCAGGCGGGCCATGATCGCGGCGGTGTCGGTCCGCTCGCCGGCGCCGTCGGCGATGTCGTTGACCATCGCCTCCAGCAGGTCCAGGCAGGCGAACAGCGTGTCGACGGTGTCGGTCGTGACCGGCGCCTCACCGTCACGAAGCGCCGACAGGACCTCCTCCATGCGGTGGGTGAGCTTCGCCATGCGGTCGAAGCCCATCGTCGCGCTCATCCCCTTGAGGGAGTGCGCGACGCGGAAGATGACCTGCAGGGCCTCCGGGTCCTGCGGGTCGCGCTCCAGGTCCAGCAGCGACGCGTTCAGCGTCTGCAGGTTCTCCCGGCTCTCGTCGAGGAAGAGGCTGAGGTACTCGGACAGGTCCACGGGCCGAACCCCCTTACGACCGGACGCGGCGGGTGACAGGGTCGGGCGCGCCTCCGGCGCACCCCGGCTCCGGCCGCCCCCACCCCGGCGGGGCCGCACGGAAGTGGGAAAAGACTGAACGTCTGGGGGGTTGCCCCCCGCCCCGGACGGGCCATAGTTTCTCCACGGACCCCCCATCGGCCCCCCACCGGAAGGCTTTAGGAGTGGAGCAGCCGCTCGTCATCCCCAAGGACGACCCCGCCGGGCTGGCCCGCCTGTCGGCCGCGGTGCACCATGAGCTGCTCGTGCGCGGGGGGCCCGAGCGCGGCGTGGTGTTCGCCTGCATCGGCACCGACCGATCCACCGGCGACGCGCTCGGCCCGTTGGTCGGCCAGAAGCTCGTGCGCCTCGGCTGCGCCACCGAGGAGGTCGTCGGCACGCTGGAGGACCCCCTCCACGCGCTGAACCTGGCCGATCGGCTGGGGCCGGTCCTGGGCGCGGACGAGCGCCCGGTCGTGGTGGCGGTCGACGCCGCGCTCGGCCCGATGGCCAGCGTCGGCGCGGTCCGCATGCGCGACGGCGGCCTGCGGCCGGGCCAGGGGGTCGGCAAGGACCTCCCGGAGATCGGCGACCTCTCGGTGACCGCGACGGTCAACATCGCCACCGGGCTGCTCGAGGCCCAGGTGCTCCAGAGCACGCGCCTGTGGCTCGTGCAGGGCCTGGCGGACCTCATCGGGGTCGCCTGCTGGTGGGGCCTGCGCCGGGCCCGCCAGGACCACGGGCTCCTCACCGCCGCCCGCCGGGCCGCCGAGGAGGCCCGGGCGGCCTGACCGTCAGCCCGGCCGGCGGTAGAAGAAGGAGCCGGCCCGCTCCCAGCCCATGGCCTCGGCGCCGTTGACCCGCTCGGTGGAGCCCACGAAGAGCATGCCGCCGGGCCGCAGCGCGGCCAGGAACCGCCGGTAGATCTCGTCCTTCGCCTCGTCGGTGAAGTAGATGACCACGTTGCGGCAGGCGATCAGGTCGAGCCCGTCGGGGTAGCGGTCGGTCAGCAGGTTGTGCTGCCGGAAGCGCACCATCGCCTTGAGCCGCTCCGACACCTGCCAGGCCGCCTGGCCGTCGGCGTCCTCGCGGCGGAACCACTTCGCCACCCGGGCCGGGGTCACGTTCTTGAGGTCCTGATCGCCGAAGCGGCCACGCCGGGCGCGGGCGAGGATGACCGCGTCGAGGTCGCTGGCGAGTACCTGGCCGGGCGTCCCGGAGGTGAGCTCCTGCAGCAGGACCGCGAGCGAATAGGGCTCCGCGCCGTAGGAGCAGCCCGCGCTCCAGACCTTGAGCCCGCCGCGCCCGGTGCGCTGGAGCTCCGGCAGCCACCGCCGCTCGAGCTCCTCGAAGCGCTCCGGGTTGCGGAAGAGCTCGGAGACGTTGATGGTCATGTGGTCGAGGAACTTGTCCTTGACGTCGGCGTCGCGCCGGATCAGCGCGAGCAGCTCGTCGAGGTCCGCGCACTCATGCCGGCCGCCGAAGGTGCGCAGCCGCCGCTCCATCTGGCCGGCCCGGTAGTGCTCGAGGGCGATCCCGGTCAGGGCCTTGACCCCGGCGCAGAAGCGCTCGTAGTCGGCCCCGGGGGCGGGGGCGGAGCGGGCGCGGGGCGCCGGCGGGGGCGCGGCGGCGGGCGGGCGCCGGGTCGGCGGGCGGGCGGGGCCGGCGGCGCTCCGTGCGGGAGCGCGGGCCGGGCGGGGTGCGGATTCGGTGGCCATGGCCCATCCTTCGGCACCCGCGGCGCCGTGGATGAGCCCCGGGTCAGGAGCCCCGCGCGACCGCCTCGGTGATCGCGAGGGGCATGACGTCCAGCGGCACGACGGCGTCGGCGAGGCCCGCCTTCTCCACCGCCCGCGGCATGCCGTAGATCACGCAGGTCGACTCGTCCTCGGTCAGCACGCGACCGCCGGCCGCCTTCACGTCGCGGGCCCCGGCCTCGGCGTCGTTGCCCATGCCGGTGAGCACCACCCCGAGGACCCGCCGGCCGTAGGCCGTCGCGGCGGTGGCCAGGGTGATGTCGGCCCGGGGCCGGAGCGCCCCCACCGGCGGGGCGTCCGACAGGCGCACCCGGCCGGGCCCGGCCACCTCGAGGTGCAGCCCCCCGGGGGCGATGAGCGCGGTGTCGGGCCGGATCTCGTCACCGTCCGCGGCCTCCCGCACGGTCAGCGCCGAGGCCTGATCGAGGCGCTCGGCCAGGGCGCGGGTGAAGCCCTGGGGCATGTGCTGGACGATCAGGACCCCGACCCCGAGCGGCGACGGGAGCTGCGGCACCACCGCGTGCAGCGCCCGGGGGCCACCGGTGGAGGTGGCGATGACCACCAGCGGGGCGGTCGCCGAGCGGGCCCGGGCGGCGAGGGCGGCCGGCGGCGCGGCCGGCGCGGTGGCCTGGCCGGGGGTGCCGACCCGGGCGGCGGCGGCCGCGCGCACCCGGTCGACGAGCTCGTCGCGGATCGCCTCCCAGGCCGCGCGCTCGACGCGCATCGGGGGCTTCTGGAGCGCGTCCACGGCGCCGGCGGCGAGCGCCTGGACCGTCGCCCGGGTGCCGGTGCCGGTGAGCGAGGAGAGCATGACCACCGGGGTCGGGCAGGCCCGCATGAGCTGCCGGAGTGCGGCGATGCCGTCCACGCCGGGCATCTCGACGTCCAGGGTCACCACGTCCGGCCGGAGCTCCTCGACCCGCGCGACCAGCTCGCTGCCGTCCCGCGCGGTGCCCACCACCTCCACCCCGCCGCTGGTCAGGAGGTCGGTGACGATGCGGCGCATCAGCACCGAGTCGTCGCAGACCAGCGCGCGGACGGGTGGCCCGGTCACGGGCGGATGGGGGGCCGGGACACGAGGCGGGAGGCTACCGGGGCGGGGGCGGGCGAGCCCGGCGCGCTCACCCGCCGGCCGCCCGCAGGATCGCCGAGAGGTCGCTCAGCATCCGCCCGCTCAGCTCGTCGATGTAGGCGACGGTGGTCGGCAGCAGGATCGCGGTGCCGACCAGGGCGATCCCCACCTTGAGCGGGAGGCCGACGATGAAGACGTTCATCTGGGGCACCGAGCGGGCGACGATCCCGAGGGCGACGTCGGCCACGAACAGCGCGACCAGGATCGGGGCGCCGATCTGCACGGCCACCAGCACGATGTCGTCGGCCTGCGCGAGGACCCCCTGCACCACCGCGCCGAGGTCCGGGGTCGCCAGCGGCGGCACCAGCTCGAAGCTCCGCACGATGCCGGCCACCAGCCACTGCGCCCCCCCGATGGCCAGGAAGGCCGAGATCGCGACGAGGTTGTAGAACTTTCCCAGCACGGTGACCGAGGTGCCGCTGGCCGGGTCGACGACCTGCGAGATCGCGAACCCGGCCTGCAGGTCGATGAGCGCGCCGGCCATCTGGACGGCGGCGAAGAGCATCTGGGCGACCAGGCCGAAGGCCACCCCGATGATCGCCTCCTTCACCGCGAGCAGCGCGAAGGACACGACGTCGGCGGGCGGCGTCCCGGCCGACCCGGCCACCATGGGCAGCGAGACCACCGCCAGCAGCACCACCAGGGCGCCCTTGACCCGGACCGGGACGGTGCGGGCGCTGAACACCGGCGCCGAGGCCATCATCGCCCCGAGGCGGATGGTCATCAGCGCGAAGACCAGGGCCATCGGGGCGATCTGCTCGAGCAGCCCCTCCATCGCGTCAGTTGCCGACGCCGGCGATGCCGCGGAAGAGCTCCGTGGTGAAGCCGAGCAGCGTGTTGAGCATCCACGGCCCGGCCAGCACCAGCACCAGCACGGTGGCGAGGATCTTCGGGATGAACGTGAGGGTCGGCTCCTGCAGCTGGGTGACCGCCTGGAAGATCGACACGATCAGGCCGACGACCAGGGTCACCCCGAGGATGGGCAGCGACACCTGCAGCGCGACCCAGGTGGCGCGGGTGGCGATCTCGATGACCTGTGACTGGTCCACGCCTCGCCCCGGCTAGGTGAAGAAGCCCTTGACCACGGACTCCGAGATCAGGGTCCAGCCGTCCACCAGCACGAACAGGAGGATCTTGAACGGCAGGGAGATGACCACCGGGGGCAGCATCACCATGCCCATGCTCATCAGGGTCGAGGCGATGACCATGTCGATGATCAGGAACGGGATGAGGATCATGAACCCGATCTCGAACGCGGTCTTGAGCTCCGACAGCACGAACGCCGGCACCAGCACGTAGGTCGGCACGTCGGCCCGCACCTCGGGGCGCGGCTGCTTGGCGAGGTCGGTGAACATCGCGAGGTCCGACTGGTCGACCTGGTCGAACATGAAGTCGCGCAGGGGGATCTCGGCCCGCTTGAGCGCCTGCTTCTCGTCGATCTTCTTCTCGATCAGCGGCTGGATCGCCGTGTCGTTGATCTGGGTGAAGGTCGGGGCCATCACGAAGAACGACAGGAACAGCGCGATCCCGACCAGGATCTGGTTCGGGGGCATCGTCGGCGTGGAGAGCGCGTTGCGCACGAAGCCGAGCACGATGATGATGCGGGTGAAGCTGGTCATCATGAGGACCAGCGAGGGCAGCAGGGTGAGCAGGGTGAGCAGGACCAGCAGCTGCAGGCTGGTCGAGACCCCGCCGCCCTCCCCGCCGTCGACGCTCACCGCGATGCCCGGCGCCGCCCAGGAGAGGGCCGGCCACGCCAGGGCCCCGAGCGCCACCGCGAAGGGGCCGCCGAGCAGCAGGGCCAGGCCGATGCGCCCGCGGCGCGTGCGCGCCGGGGGCGGGAGCGCCATGGCGATCCGCTCGCGCAGCGTGGGCAGGGCCGCCGCGCCGCCGGGGGGTGCGCCCACCGGGCGCCCGGTGGTCAGCGCCGGGCGGTCATCGCCCTGAGCCGTTCGACGAGGGACGGGCCGCCTGTGTACGCAGGCGCGCGCGTCCCCACGCCGGGCCGGGCGGCGGCCGCGGGGTCGTGCGCCCCGCGCGCATCCGGCGCGCCGAGGCTCAGGGAGAGGCGGGCCGCCTGCTCGGGGGTGAGCGAGGCGACCGGGGTGATGGAGTGGTCGGTCGCGCCGACCATCACGATCTCGTCGCCCAGCCGCACCAGGTGCAGGGTGCGCCCGGGCCCGAGGGGGGCCGTGGCCATCACGTCGATCAGCGAGGCGGCCCGGGCGTCCAGCTCGGGGTACCGCCGCCGCTGCATGCGCTTCATGACCCACCACACGCCGAGGACCAGCGCGACCACGGCGGCCAGGCCGATCCCCATCCGCAGGAGGCCCCCGCCCGCGGAGTCGCCGACGTCACCCGGCGCGGACGACCCCGGGGGGATCGGCTGCGACTCGGGGTCGGCGGCGGCCGCGAGCGCCGCCTGCGGGAGGGCCGCGACCGCGATGGCCACGCCGGCGAGGCGCGCCATCGCGCTCCGCTGGGGGCGGGCGGCCATCAGACGGCCTAGGAGAGGGCCTTCTGGATGGCCTCGAGGACCCGGTCGGGCTGGAACGGCTTCACGATGAAGTCGCGCGCCCCGGCCTGGATGCTCTCGATCACCATCGTCTGCTGGCCCATGGCCGAGCACATCACCACGCGGGCGTTGGGGTCGAGGGAGCGGATCTCCTTGAGGGCCGCGATCCCGTCCATCTCCGGCATCGTGATGTCCATCGTGGTGAGGTCCGGACGCAGCTCCCGGTACTTGGCCACGGCCACGCTGCCGTTCTCGGCCTCGCCGGCGATCTCGTACCCGGCCTCGGTCAGGATCTTCTTGATCATCATCCGCATGAACGCGGCGTCGTCTGCGATCAGCACCGTGGGCATGACGTGGGCGACCTCAGCTCGCGGGGGTCAGGTCAGTTCTCCGGGGGTATCGGCAGCGGGCCACCCCGCTTGATCCCCCGGACGGGCAGGACGCCATCAGGCGACCTCGGTCCCGAGCTTCTTGAGCCGCTTGGCGCGGCTGGCGATGTCGGTGATCCGCACGCCGAACTCCTCGTCGATCACCACGACCTCGCCGCGCGCGATCTCCTTGCCGTTCACGAGGATGTCCACCGGCTCGCCGGCGAGCTTCTCGAGCTCGACGATGGAGCCGGGGACCAGCGAGAGCACGTCGCGGATCTTCATGCGCGTGCGGCCGAGCTCCACGGTCACCCGCAGGGGCACGTCCAGGAGCATCGTGATGTCGGTGCCGCCCGGCAGCGTCGGCCCGTCGGCGAGCGACGGGAAGGCGACCGGCTGCACCATCGGGGGCGGCCCGGCGGGGGCCGCCGACGGCGCCGGCGGCGGCAGCGCCACGGCCTCGAGCTCGGGGATGGCGGGCGGGTCGGGCGCCAGCGTGGCCGCCGTGGCGGCCAGGGCGTCGGCCAGCGGGGCGGGCTCGAGCGACGGCGGCGGGCCGACCTCCGGCGGCGCGAGGGCCTCCGGCTCGCCGGCGAAGCCGGTCCCGAGCAGCCCCTGGGCCAGGGTCCGCGCGAAGTCCACCGGCATGAGCTGCATGAGCTTGGAGTGCAGGAGGTCGCCGACGGCCAGGTCGAACCGCACCCGCACCATGTCGTGGCCGGCCGGGACGCCGAGGTCGATCTCCTCCTGGTCGAGGTCGAGCAGCGCGACGTCGGGGGCGGAGATGTCGATGCGCCGCCCGATCATCTGGGCGAGGGCGGTGGAGGCGTTGCCCATCATCTGGTTCATCGCCTCGCTGACCGCCGACAGGTGCATCTCGTCGAGGTCCTCGCCGGCGTCGGTGCCCGGGCCGCCCATCATCAGGTCGGCCACCACCGCGGCGTCGCCCGCGGGGAGCAGGAACACCGTGGCCCCGTCGACCCCCTCGGTGTACTCGACCCGCACCGAGGTCGCCGGGCGGTGGTCGAGGTCGGCCTTGAGGCTCTCCACGCTCACCAGCTCGACCGTGGGGGTCGTGATGGTCACCTGCTGGTTGAGCAGCATGGACAGCACGGTGGCCGCGCTCGACATGCAGATGTTGCCGATCTCCCCGACCGCGTCGGACTCATCCGGGGTGAGCGCCGCCGCCGACGCGTCGGGGTCGGCCCCCGCCTCGGCGCCGGGACCGGCCCCGGGCACGCCGCCCGCCGCCGCCGACGCCAGCAGGGCGTCGATCTCTTCCTGGCTGAGGCCGCCCTCACCGCTCACGCCAACGCCCCTTCCGCGACGTCGTCAGGGATCCGCCCGGTCACCTGCACCGCGAGGCGCTTGCCCCGGGTGCCCGGCTGGGCGGTGTACGCACGGGTGCCGCCGACGGTCAGGGTGACGTCGGCGCCGACCGGCACCTCGAGGGGCACCACGTCGCCCACGTCGAGGGCCAGGAGGTCGGTCACCATGAGCTCGGTGTCGCCGAGCTCGATCGCCACGGGCACGCCGACCAGCCCGAGCTCGTCGGCGATGTCCTCCGGCAGGCCCGGCATGTCGGCCGCCTTGTTGCCGGAGAAGTAGCTCTGCGCGCTGAACTTGCCGATGGCCGGCTCGAGCACCAGGTACGGGATGCACAGCGACATCATCCCGCCGGCGAACTGGCCGAGGGCGACCTCGAAGCTGATCAGCACGACCATGTCCGAGGGCGCGACCACCTGGGCGAACTGCGGGTTCATCTCGGCGCCGACGAAGCGGAAGGTGACCGGCACGATGGCCGACCACGCCTCGGAGATCGCCGCGAGCAGCACCTCGGTCACGTTGCGCATGAGCGCGTGCTCGATCTCGGTGAGCTCGCGCAGGCGGGGCCGCTGGGTCCCGGGCCCCCCCACCAGCCGGTCGATGACCGAGAAGGCCAGCGGCAGGTTGAGCTGGAAGACCGCGTTGCCCTCGAGGGGCTCGATCTGGACGATGTTGATGAGGGTCGGCACCGGCATGGACCGGACGAACTCCTCGTAGCTCACCTGGTCGGCGGACACGACCTTGATCTCCACCAGGCTGCGCAGGAGCGCCGACAGCTGGTTCTGGGCCAGCCGGCAGAAGCTCTCGTGCATCATCTCGATGGTCCGGATCTGGTCCTTCGAGAACTTGCTCGGCCGGTGGAAGTCGAAGCTCTTGACCTCCTGGCGCGCGGACTCGGAGTCCATCTCGCCGGCGTCGATCTCGCCGCGGCTGATCGCGCCCAAGAGGGCGTCGATCTCAGCCTGGGAGAGGATCTCGCTCAACGTGGCTCCACGGGTCGGGGCGAGCGTGGCCGGACGGGCGTCACTACGCCGATCGCATCGGCCGGGCGGGGGCCAAGTTGAGGCGCGGACCATGCCCGGGGGTGGCGGCGGCCGACGGCCGCTGCGCCGCGCGGTGGCCTCCCCTACGCTTCCCCGGGGGTCCGGGCCGGAGGTCCGCCCCTCCCGTGACCACATGGAGCACCGCGAGCACTTCCGGGCGGCCCTGACCGCAGATCCCGCCGAGATCGGCGCCGTGCGGCGTGCCGTCTCGGAGCTGGCCGAGCGGGGCGGCTACGCCGACCGGGCCGGCGACCTGGCCCTCGCCCTGGACGAGCTGATCGCCAACGCCCAGGAGCACGGCCGGCCGCCGATCGTGGTGACCGCCCGGGTGGACGGCCGGCTGGAGATCGAGGTGCTCGACCACGGCGACGGCTTCCAGTGGGTCGACGTGGCGCGCACGCACCCGCCGGCGCCCCTGAACCGGCGCGGGCGGGGATTGTGGATCGTCCGCCAACTGGTGGACCACATGGAGATCGAGAGCAACGGCCGCGGCACCATCGTGCGCATCGAGATGCAGCACGGGCCGCTGATCGGCGCGTAGCCCCGTCGCCCCGGTGGCTACTGCACCGCGAACTCGGTGTAGTAGACGTCGGTGATCTTGAGCTCCATGTCCTCGTTCACCCGCCGCCGGATGGCGTGCTTGACCTCGGTCCGCCCCCGCGCGGAGAGCAGGCGCTCCGGGGTCAGCTTCGACACGGTGGCGATCACGATGTCGCGGATCTCGGGCTCCTCCTCCATCGCCGCCCCCTCGGCGCCCTCGGCCGGGGGCACCATGGCGGCCGAGAGCTCGCTCACCCGGAGGGCGATGCCGAGCTTCGCGAAGTGCGGCGTGCCGCCGTCGGCCTTCAGGTTCACGACGAACGGCTCGGAGAGCGCGTAGACCGGCCCGGGGGTCTTGGCGAGCTTCTTCTCGTCCGGCGGCGGCGGCTTGAGCACGAACATCTTCAGGACCACGGCCGCGATGACCGGGACGAGGATGATGATGATGAGGAGCTTCTTGTTGCCGAGGATCTTCTTCACGCGGACGGCCCTCCCTGGCGTGGTCGGACGACGGGGGCGGCGGCGCGGGTCACGGCCCGCTCCCCGGCTCGCCCTGGATCCGCTCCACCAGCACGTCGACCCGCCGGTTCTGCCGGCGGCCGGAGTCGGTGTCGTTCGGGCCCACCGGCCGGGTGTCGGCGTAGCCCACCATCTCGATGCGGCCCTGCGGCACCCCGCGCCCGGCCAGGTGACGCACCACCGCGCCGGCCCGGCCGCCGGAGAGCTCCCAGTTGGACGGGAACGCCGCCGTCGCGATCGGGCGCGCGTCGGTGTGCCCCTCCACCCGGATCGGGTTGGGCAGCCCGCGCAGCGCGGCCGCGATCGGATCGAGCAGCGCCGGCGCGGCGCCGCTCAGGGTCGCGGTGCCCGACTCGAACAGCACATCGTCGGTCATGAGGCGCACCGCAAGGCCGCGGCGGTCCACCTGCGTCCGGATGGCCCCGTCGAGCCCCGCCCGCGTCGCGGCGGCGTCGATCCGCCGCTTGGCCTCGTCGAGCTGGGCGCTCTCCATGGCCTGCGCCGGGGTCGAGTCCAGCAGCGTGCTGGAGGCCTGCGGGCTGGTGGTCGGCGCGATGGTCGGGAAGCCGCTGGCCACCGGGCTCGCCTGCGATGAGCTCTTCTCGGGCAGGACCGCCGCGCCGCCGCCACCGAAGTCGGTCAACGAGAAGGCCTCCGAGAGGCTCTTCTTGAGCAGCTCGAACTTGGTGGTGTTCACGCTGGCGACGCTGAAGAGCACCATGAACAGCACGAACATCAGGGTGAGCAGGTCGGCGTAGGTGATCAGCCACCGCTCGTCGGGGTGCTCCTCGTGGTGCGCCTTGCGAGCCACGGGCTATGCCGCCTCGCGCTCGCGCTCGCGCTCGTCCCCGCCGGCGCGCGCCGCGCCACCCTCGTCGTCCTCGCCGGTCCGGAGCGCCGGCGGCAGGAAGCTCTTGAGCTTCTGGGCCAGCACGCGGGGGTTGTCGCCGCTCTGGATCGAGAGGATGCCCTCGATCATCAGCGTGCGCTCCTCGGCCTCCTGCTGGGTGCGCTTCTTCAGCGCGTTCTGCACCGGGATGAAGATGATGTTGGCCGAGAAGACGCCGTAGAAGGTGGCCAGGAACGCGGCGGAGATGGACGGGCCGAGGGTGTTGGGCTTGTCCAGGTGCTGCAGCACCGACACCAGCGAGAGCACGGTGCCCAGGATCCCCACGGTGGGCGCGAAGGCCCCGGCGTTCTTGTAGATGTCCTGGTAGACCCGGTGGCGGGTCTCCATCCCCTCGACCTCGGTCTCGAGGATGTCGCGCACCAGCTCCGGGTCGGTGCCGTCGACGACCAGCTGCACGCCCTTGCGCAGGAACTCGTCATCGACGTTCTTGGCGTCGTCCTCCAGCACCAGGAGGCCCTCGCGGCGGGCCTTCTCCGAGAAGCCCACCAGCGAGTCGATGAGCTCCGGGCGGCGCTCCTTGCGCTCCTTGAACGCGACCCCGAACATCGCCTTGATCGAGCCGATGACCTCGTTCAGGCTGAACGAGGCCACGCAGGCGCCGAACGTGCCCCCGGCCACCATGAGGGCCGCCGGGATGCTGATGATGGCGGCGAAGGTGCCGCCCTTCAGGATCATCCCGACGAAGATCCCGATGAAGGCGATGACGAACCCGACGGGGACGGCCATGCGCGCGCTCCTACTCGGCCACGACCGCGGCCACGAGGGGCGCGGCGGCCACCCGGCGCCGGTAGCGGACCACCGCGTCGACCACGTCCTGCACGCTCTCGCTGACCACCACCCGGCGGTGGTTGACCAGCGTGATGAGCGTGTCGGGCACCGCCTCGACGCTCTCGATGAGCTCGGCGTTGAGCACGAGGCGCTCGCCGTGGAGCTTGTGCAGGGTGATCACTCCGGCGTCCTTTCCGCCTGCGCGGCGCGCGGGCACGCACGCCGCCGGCAGTCACACCATCGGAGCCGGGGGGTGCCCGCCTGAGGAACGGGGTTCCGAAGACGCGACGGGCCCCGCCGAGGCGGGGCCCGTCGGGGCGTGCGGTGCGGCGGGCGCCTACCGCTTCAGGTTCACCAGCTCCTGGAGCATCTCGTCCGAGGCGGTGATGGCCTTGCCGTTGGCCTGGAAGCCGCGCTGGGCGATGATCATGTTGGTGAACTCGAGCGCGAGGTCGACGTTGCTCATCTCGAGCGCGCCGGGGACCACCTGGCCCAGGCCGGTGCCGCCCGGGGTGCCGGCGATGGGGGCGCCGGAGTTGTTGGAGACCCGCCACAGGTTGTCGGCCGCCCGCTCGAGGCCGGAGGAGTTGTTGAACTTCGCCAGCGACAGGAAGCCGATCGTGGTCGACGTGCCGGCGTTGTCGATCTGGCTCACGGCCCCGTTGGCCGCCACGTTGATGGCCTGGGTGGTCGCCGGGTCGACCTTCAGGCGGATGAGCTGGGTGCCGGGGTTCGCGCCGGCGGTGTTGTAGCCCACCACGTAGAGGCCCTGCGCGTTGACCAGGTACCCGTTGGCGTCGAACGTGAAGTTGCCCGCGCGGGTGAAGTAGCCGTCCACGCCGGCGTTCAGGTTGTCGGCGGTGAAGTCGGTGCCCCGGGCCAGCCGGAAGAAGCCGTCGCCCTGGATCATCACGTCGGTGACCGACCCGGTGCTCTGGGCGTTGCCCTGGGTCATCAGGTTGTCGATCGACGAGAGCGTCATGCCCAGGCCGACCTGGCGCGGGTTGGTGCCGGCCATGTTGGCGGTCGGCGCGCCCGCGCCGGCCAGGTTCTGGGTGAGCGCGTCCTTGAAGGTGGTGCGCTGGCTCTTGTAGCCGAACGTGTTGACGTTGGAGATGTTGGAGGAGAGCACGTCCATCATGGTCTGGTGGGTCCGCAGGCCGCTGACCCCGGAGAACATCGAGCGCATCATGGCGAGAGGGTCCTTTCGGGAGATGGTGGCGGCGGGCCCCCTCGCATGAGGTCCAGCCCGGCCGCCGGGGGTTGCCTGCGGCCTAGGAGAGCACCGCGCTGTCGATGTTGGTGAACACGTGGTCCTTCATCCCGGCCTGGTCGACGGCGGTGATGACCGTGCGGTTGCGCACGCTCACCACGAACGCCATCTGGTCCACGAGCACGAGGCTCTCGCGGGACCCCTTGGCCTGGGCCCGGGCCACCGCGCCGTCCAGGCGCTGGACGACCTCGGGGGTGACCTGGATGCCGCGCTGGACCAGCCGGCTCCGGGCGTGCGCGCTCCAGCGCAGGGGCTCGGACGCGGCCGGGTCCAGGTTGGCCCGGAGCAGCCGGTCGAACTCGCCGGGCCGCGCCGGGCCGCCGGCCGGGCGCGCGGCCCGGGCGGCGTCGGGGGCGGCGGCCGGGCCGACCGCGCCCGCGGCCTGGATGCGGGGGTCGCTCATCCCTGCGCCCCGATCTCGGCCACCCGCTCGATGGCGACGGGCGTGCCGTCGACCACCACGGTGACCCCGCGCGTCTGGGGATCGACCAGCACGCGCTGCACCGTGCCGGTGTTCGTGGTGCCGTCGTCCTTGACGTAGGTGACCTCGCGACCGATCAGCGCCGCGCCCTGCCCGAGCTGGCCGCCCAGGTTGAGCGCGGACATGCCCTGGTTGAGCTTGGCCACCTGCTCATAGGTCTGGAACTGGGCCATCTGGGCCAGGAACTCGGTGTCCTTGAGCGGCTCCAGCGGGTTCTGGCTGCGCATCTGCGCGGCCAGCAGGTTGAGGAACCCCTGCTGGGAGAACGGGTCGTTGCGCGGCTTGGCCGCGGTCGGGTCGTTCGTGACCGGCTGGTAGGCGCCGGTGACGGGGGGGATGTCGCTCATCGTCCCCTCCTCACGCCAGGAGGTCGACGCCGTCGGCGCCGGCCTGGTCGCGGACCGGGGTGGTCACCGGCACGGGCGCGGCGACCGCCGGCCCCACGCGCTCGCCGTCCTCGCGGCCCCGCCGTCCCCAGGCGTGGCCGCCCGGCTCGGCACCGGCATCGCGCCGGTCGTCGCGGTAGGCGACGTCGAACGCGCCGAGGGAGAGACCGCGGTCGGTGAGCAGGTCCTGCAGCTGTGGGAGCGCCCGCTCGAGCAGCCGCACGGCCTCGGGCCGCTCGGCGACGATCTGGGCCTGCAGGGTGCCCTCGTGGCGGACCACGGTGATCTGCAGGTTCCCGAGCTCCGGGGGCCGCAGCGAGAGCTTGAGCACCCGGCCGTGGTCGCGCACGCACACCCGCAGCCGCATCTCGATGTCCTGGGCCACGTCCCGGGGCGCATGCGGCCGCTCGGCGGCCGCGGGGGCCGGGGCGGGCGCGGTGGCGGCGGCCGGGGCCGGCGCGGCGGCCGGGGCGGGCGCCGGCGGGGCGGGCGCGTCGTCGGCCGGCGCCGGGGCGGCGGCCGGCGGGGTCGCCGGCGCGGCGGGGGCCGGCGCCGGGGCGGCGGTGGCCGGATCGGCGGCCGGGGCCGGCGTGGCCGGCGGCGTGACCGGGGCCACGATGTCCACATCGGCCGCGGCCGGGGCCGCCGGCGCCGGGGTGGGCGCCGGGGTGGCCGGGACCGCGGGGGCCTCGGCCGGGAGCCGGATCTCGAAGCGCACCACGGCCGCGTGCGGGGTGGGCGCCGGGGTGCCCGGGCCCGCCGGGGCGGCCTCGGGCGCGTCCAGCACCATCACCGCGGCGTGCGCCGGGGCCTGGGCCTGGGCCGGCAGGTCGCCCCGCACCGGGGCGGACCCCGCGGCGGCCTCGGCCGGGGTGCCCGTGGCGTGGCGGCCGGCGTGGGCGACGAGCCCGGACGGCGCGATGATCGCGACGAGGCCCGCGAGGCCCTCCCCTGCCTCCCCGCCGGCGTCGGCGGCGGGGTCCTGCTGCAGCTCCCCTTGGGCGGGTCCGGCTGCGGTGTCTGCGCCTTCGGCGGGCGGCGGAGCCAGGGTCTCGACCAGCCCGGCCAGGACGGCCAGGAAGTCGGTGGTCCCGTCCCTCGCGGGCGCCGCGGGCTCATCCCCCGCGCGTCCCGCCCTGACGGGCGTCCCCGGGCCCGCGGCCGCCACCGGCGGCGCGAGCTGTGCCTGGGTCATCGCATCCTCACCTTCCCCTCGTCATGGAGCGCGCTCACGATCCGGCGCCCCGGTAGTGGTCGTAGTAGCCGAGCACCCGCGGCACGTAGGCCTGGGTCTCCGCGTACGGCGGCACCCCGCCGGCCCGGGCCACGGCGTTCGGGCCGGCGTTGTAGCCGGCCAGCGCCAGGGTCCGGTCGCCGTTGAACCGGTCGAGCAGCCCGCGCAGGTAGCGCGCGCCGCCCATCAGGCTCTGGCCGGGGTCCATCGGGTCGGTCACGCCCATCGACCGGGCGGTGGCGGGCATGAGCTGCATGAGCCCCTGCGCGCCCGCGGGCGAGGTCGTCTGCGGGTCGAAGTCGCTCTCGGCCCGGGCGACGGCGGCGAGGAGCGCGGGCTCGATCCCGTTGGCCTCGGCGGCCCGTTGGATGAGCGGCCTGAGCTCCGCCGGCACCGCGCCGTCGGCCGCGGCCGGAGCGGCGGGGGTCGTGGCGGCCGGGATGGCCGGGGCCGGGGCCGTCGCGGCCGGGGCCGGGGTCGCCACCGCCTGGGGGCCGACCTGGCTCTGCGGCCAGCCGGCCGGCATGCCGGCCGTGCTCGGCGACGGGGCGGGCGACGCGACGGGCGTCCCCCCCGCCGGGGCGCCGAGGGCCTGGGTCAGCTGCTGGGCGAAGGCCCCGGACTGCGGCTGGGCGGCGGCCGGGACCGGCGGCGGCGGCGGGGCGGCCAGCGCCCGGATCTGCTCCACGCGGGCGGCGACCTCGGCGACGCTCATGCCGACGCCGTCCCGGGCACGGGCCCGAGGCGCGCGCGCATGTGGCGGCGCAGGCCGATCTCGTCCAGGACCACGGCCTCCCGTCGCCGGGACTCCTGCTCGTGGTCGGCGAGCTGGCGGCGGCGCAGTCGCGCGAGCGCCTCCCGGTCCTGGCTCGCGCGCACCAGGTCGCCCTGGCGGTCGGCGGCCACGGCCTCCATGTGCGCCACGCCCTGCCGCTCGTGGTCGGCCACCCGCCGGGCGTGCTGGAGCCCGTCGTGGGCGGCCCGCAGGCGGGCGATCTCCACCACCCCGCCCTGGAGGCCGCGCATGGCGGCCAGGCGGGCCTCGACCTCGCGCTCGGCGGCGATCGCCGCCTCCTGCTGGGCGGCCAGCGCGCCGATCGCCCGCGCGAGCTCGCCCTGGGCAAGCTCCTCGCGGCGTTCGCGCAGCTCGAGCACCGGCTCGAGGCGGAAGACGAAGCGCGCCGTCACGACAAGAGCATCGGCAGGCCGGCGCCGACCTTGACCGGGGGGCGGGGATGATCGGCGGCCGGCCGCCCCCCGGGGCCGGCCGCCGGGCGGGGGTCGCTACCGCACGCTGAGCGCCGCGGTCCACTCGGCCGTGTTGGCCAGCCGCACCACGTCGCGCATGGACAGGACCCCCACCAACTCGGCGTCGTCGAAGACCAGCACGTGACGCACGCCATGCTTGACCATCAGGCTGGCCGCCTCCGACAGCGGCCAGCGGGGCGACGCGGTGATCAGATCGCCGGTCATGTGGTCGCCCACCCGCTCCGCGGCCGGGTCCTTGCCCTCGGCGATCGCGTGCAGCAGGTCCCGCTCGGTGATGACGCCGGGGCCGGGGAGGCTCCCGTCGTTGACGATGGCCGCGCCGGTCCGGTTCTGGACCATCTTCACCGCCGCCTGGCGGAGCGTGTGCTCCGGCCCGACGATGGCGCTGATGGGGCTCATCCCGTCCTGGACGCGCATCTCGTCTCCCCGTCTCTTGTGCCGTTTGTGTCGAGGCGGGCAGTGTCTCATGCGCCGGCCGTCGGCGCAACGTGCGTTCCGGCACGAAGTGGCGCCCGCCCGTGCCCAGCCGGGCGAGTCGCGCGCCGAGGTGCGGCACCCTCGGGATGGGAGCAGACCACGTGGCGACGACACCATCCGTGGCGGGCCCCGAGGCCCGGAGCTGGAGCCGCGTCCGGCGGGTCGGCCTCGTGTGGGCGGGCGCGGCGATCGTCGCCTTCACGGCCCTTGCGCTCCTGGTGGGGATCCCCGGCCAGCCCGAGGGGCCGCTGCTCTCCGTGGCCCTGCAGCAGCGGGTCCAGATCGCCCTCCTCGCCGTGGTCGCGCTGGGCGCGCTCCTCGCCGTCCGGCGCCCCGCCATCGGCGGGGCGACGATGGTGCTCGCCGCGGCGGCGCTCGGCGTGCTCGCCGCGTTCCAGTACCGGCCGGAGGCGGCCTTCCTCACCTTCGCCGCGTTCCTGGTGCCCGGGGTCCTGCAGATGCTCGCCGCCTGGGCCCGCGGGCATCGCCGCGCCTGGCTGCTGGTCCTGACCGCCGGCCTGGCCGGCCTGCTCGCGCTCGGCGGCGTGGCGGCGTGGAGCGCGTACGAGTACGCCTACGGCCCGACCCACCCCGAGTCGACGACGCCGGCGCCGCCCCCCGGCCCGGTCCGCTGGCTCTGGGCCGGCGCGGTGACCGACGCCGGGGCCCGCGTCACCGTGCGCCTGCGCGAGCCCGCCACGCGGGTCCGCCTGCTGGTGTCCCCCGCCGCGGACCTGGAGGGCGCGCGCGCCCGCGGACCCGCCGCGAGCGGGGACGGCGGGCGGAGCTGGTCGTTCCGGGTCCGCGGCCTGGCTCCGGCCCGGCGCCACCACTACGCGGCGGAGGTGGACGGCGTGCCCGACCGGCTGCGCGGAACCTTCCGGACCATGCCCCGCGGGGCGGGTGACGTCCTGGTCGCCTTCGCCGCATGCGCCCGCGCCCGCTCGAACGGCGCGGTGTTCGACGCGATCCGCGCCATGCGCCCGGACCTCTACGTCACGACGGGCGACCTCTTCTACGGCGACATCTCCCGCAACGACCCGGACCTGTTCCGCGAGCAGTACGACGGCGCCCTCGGGCAGCCCGCGCAGGGGGCCCTGGCCCGCGCCGCCGCGGCCGCGTACATGTGGGACGACCACGACTACGGGCCGGACGGAGGCGACGCATCCTCGCCCTCGCGCGAGGCCGCCCTCACCGTCTACCGCGAGCTCGTGCCGCACCACCCCCTCACGCTGGACCGCGGCACCGGCCCGGTCGCGCAGGCGTTCACGCTCGGCCGGGTGCGGATGCTCGTGGCCGACCTGCGGTCACAGCGGACCCCGTCCGGTCCGGGCGGCACGATCCTGGGCAGGGCCCAGCGGGAGTGGCTCATCCGTGAGATCCGCGCGGCCCGCGGCCGGTACCCGCTGGTGGTCCTGGTGAGCAGCGTGCCGTGGATCGGCCCGGCGAGGCGGGGCGCCGACGGCTGGCCCGGCTATCCCGCGGAGCGGCGGGAGATCGCCGACGCCGTGGCCCGGAGCGGGGTGTCCCTGGTCATGCTGGCCGGGGACGCGCACATGGTCGCGATCGACGACGGCAGCCACAGCGACTACTCCGCGTCCCGCTCCGGCGGGTTCCCGGTGGCCCACGCCGGCGCCCTCGACCGCCACGGGAGCGTCAAGGGCGGCCCCTACAGCGAGGGCGCCCTCCCGGGGAGCGGGCAGTTCGGCACCATGCGGGTGCGGGACCGGGGCGGCACACGGATCGAGGTCGAGCTCTCCGGATGGAACTGGCGTGGCGAGCGGCTGATGAGCCTGAGGGTGACGGTGCCCGCACCCGCGCGGTGAGGGCGGCGCGGGTGACGGCCGTGGTGCCGTGCCACCGCGAGCGACCGCGGCCCGGGGTGGTCGAGGGCCTGCGGCGGCACGTGGGCGAGGTGCTGGTGGTGGACGACGGCATGCCGCCGGCGGCCGCCGGCGAGCTCCGCGCCTGGGCGGCCCGCACCGGCACGCAGGTGCTCCGGCTGCCGCGGAACGCCGGGAAGGGGACCGCCGTGCGCGCGGGGATCGACCACCTGCTGGCCCGCGCACGGCCGCCCGACGCCGTGCTGGTGGTCGACGGCGACGGCCAGCACCCCGTCGACGCCGTCCCGCGGTTCATCGCCGCGGCCGGGGCCGGCGTGGACCTGGTGGTCGGCGACCGCTTCGGCGACCTCCGGCGGATGCCGGTCGAGCGCCGGCTGGCCAATCTGGCGGCCAGCGGCCTGCTGGGCGCGCTGACCGGACGCCCGGTGCGTGACTGCCAGTGCGGGATGCGCCTGCTCGCGGGGGCCGCGCTGCACGATGTGGAGTTCCCCCGAGGCGGCTTCGAGGCCGAGACCGTGCACCTCAAGCGGTGCCTCCGACGCGGGGTCCGGGTGGGGTGGGTGCCCATCCCGGCCATCTACGGGGACGAGCGGAGCGCCTTCCGGGCGGTCCGGGACTCGGTCAGGGTCGTGGGCGCGTCGCTGCGGCCCTGAGGGGGGCGCGGGCCACGCGCGCCGGCGTGACCCGCGACCGCCCCCGGTGCTCAGCCCCCCGGCTGGGGGACGATGCGGATGTAGGGCCTGGGGGCCTCCCATCCCTCGGGCCAGATCTCGCGGGCCTGGTCGTCGGACACGGAGCCGGCGATGATCACGTCGTCGCCCTGCTGCCATTGCGCGGGGGTGGCCACCTTGTGCCGCGCCGTGAGCTGGAGTGAGTCGATGACGCGCAGCACCTCGTCGAAGTTGCGCCCGGTCGTCATGGGGTAGACGAGGACCAGCCGCACCTTCTTGTCCGGCCCGATCACGAACACGTTCCGGACCGTCTGGTTGTCGGCCGGCGTGCGCTCGGCCGGGTCGCCCTCGACCTCGGCCGCGAGCATCCCGTACCGCTTGGACACGGAGAAGTCGGCGTCGGCGATGATCGGGTAGTTGGGCGCGGTGCCCTGGGTCTCCTCGATGTCCGCGGCCCACTCCCGGTGGCGGTCCAGGGGGTCGACCGAGAGACCGATGATCTTCACGCCCCGGCGGTCGAACTCGGGCTTGATCCGGGCCATGTATCCCAGCTCGGTCGTGCAGATGGGGGTGAAGTCCTTGGGGTGGGAGAACAGCACCGCCCAGTCCTCGCCGATCCATTCGTGGAACCGGATCCGGCCCTCCGTCGTGTCCGCCTCGAAGTCGGGCGCCTCTGCGCCGATCTGCAGCGTCATCTGCCCTCCTGCTCGTGCACTGGTATCCCGGCATTGTCGACGGAGATGGGTGGAAAGGTCAAACCGGCGCGGGGTGAGCGGCGGGCGCCAGGGGGGAAGGAGGCCCGAGGCGGCAAGGAGCGCCCACGCTCCCGAGGCCGCGGCGGCCGCGACCAGGAGCCCGCCCACGACGTCGGAGGGGAAGTGCGCCCCGAAGATCACGCGGGTGGCGGCGACCGCGCCCGCGAACGCCCAGAGCGGGAGCCGCAGGCGCGGGAACAGCAGCCCCATGACCAGGACCATCGCCGTGGTCACGGCGACATGGCCGCTCGGGAACGACGGGTACGGAGCCCAGAGGTGCCCGCCGATGCGCGCGCCCTCCAGGACCTCCTCCGGGCGGGCCCGATCCCAGAGCGCCCACGCCGCGCGGACCAGCCCGAACGCGATGGCGCCCGCCAGCACCACGCAGACCACCGCCCGGATGGCGGCCGACCGCCGCCAGACGAACGCCGCGGCCGCGGTCAGGGCCGTGAGCAGCGCGTAGTTGCGGAAGTCCGGGGCGACGAGGACCCGGTCGATGACCGGCCAGCCGGGACCGAGCTCGTTCAGCAGCCGGTAGCCGGCGGCGTCCAGGCGCGCGACGGCGGTGCCGGCGGCCAGCAGGCCGAGGGCCAGGGCCAGTCCCAGCGCGAGGGCCAGGGCGGCGAGCCACAGGCCCAGCCAGCGGGCCGACGGGCGCCGCGGCCGCTCCAGGCGGGCGAGCCAGGCCCGGAGGCCGTCGCGCCCGAGGGCGGCGAGCGGCACCAGCGCGGCCAGGGCGGCCACCCCGCCCGCCGCGGGGAGCGCGCGGTAGGTCCCGGTGAGGGCGATGGCCCACCCCGCCGACGGCAGGGCCACCGCGCCGGCCACGGCCCGCACCGAGAAGTAGAGCGCCGTGTACGCGCCCGCCTCGCCTGCCGGGATGCGCGCCGTGAGGAGCGGGAAGCCGAGGGTCGACACCACCCCGAACCCCGCTGCGGCGACCAGGAGGCCGGGGGCGGCCGACCACGGCGAGGCGGCGGCCGCGAGCCCGATCAGCCCCGCGCCCATCAGGGCCGCGCCGAGCGCGACCAGGGGCAGGTGCCGGCCCTCGTCGCGGGCGGCGCCCGCGGCGAGCATCGCCAGGGCGGTGACCGCCCCGAAGGCGATCATCAGACCGGCGGCGACGGAGGGGCGCAGGCCGAGCGCCCGCTCCGCGTAGAGCACGAAGAAGGCCGGGAGCGCGGCGTAGCCCAGCACCCAGAGCGCCTGGGCGGCGAGGATCAGGCGGACGCCCGGCCGGGTGGCCGCGCGCAGGTAGTAGGCCCGGGGGAGGCGGGGCGGGGCGGGCCCCGCGGGCGGGGCCTCGCGGCGCCGCATGCGCCGGACCGTCGGCAGGGCGAGCACGGGGACCGCGAGCGCGGCGAGGGCGAAGGGGGCCCAGGTGGCGGTCTCGACCAGCAGGCCGCCCGCGCCCACCCCGGCGAGGGTGCCCCCCATCAGCGCGAGCTCCTCGGCGCTCGTGGCCCGCGCGCGGTCCCCGGCGGCGAAGTTGTCGGGGATGAGGGCGCGGTGGGCGGTGGTGACCGCGTTCAGCCCCACGTAGGCCACGGCGGCCGCCAGCGCGAGCGCGAGGTAGCCCGTGCCGGCGACGAGCGCGATCCCGGTGAGGCCGGCGGCGGTCACCAGGCTGCCCCCGAGCACGAACGGGACCGTGCGCCCGTGCCCCCGCCCCCGGAGCCGGTCGCTCCAGGCGCCGATCCAGAGCGGGACGGCCAGGCCCGCCGCCACGTTCACCAGCATGACCGTGCCGATCAGGCCGGGGGCGTCGCGGATGCGGGCGAGCGCGACGGGCAGGTAGCTCGTGACCACGGCGCGTCCCAGCCCCGCGCCGACGGCCGCCGCGCTGAAGGCGGTGAGCCCGGCGAGCGCCGGGCCGGAGCCGGCCTGGGGCCTCCTCATGGCCCGGGGGCGACGAGCCGGAGCGCGCCGGGCAGCGCGGCGAGCGCCACCGGGCCGGTCCCCATGTCGTCGGTGTCGACCATCACCGGGGAGGCCCCGCGGGTGGCGACGAGCACCTCCCGGGCCCGCCACACGTGTATGCCGTGACACCGCGCGCCGCGCCCGCGCCGCAGCCGCCCGAGCATGACCGGCACCGACCGCCGGCCGGCGGCCTCGAGCGCGACCACCTCCAGCAGCCCGTCGCGCGGATCCGCCCAGGGCGCGACCCGGAGACCGGTGCCGAAGCAGGCGATGTTCGCCACGAAGAGCTGGGCCAGCCAGAGATCCTCGCCGTGGCCGTCGTGCGTCAGCCAGACCTCCAGGGGGTGGAAGCGGGCGAGGGCGGCCACGCCCGCCCGCACGGCGGCGCGGGTGTCGGCGGAGTTGCGGGCGTGGTAGCGGGCCCGCGCGAGCGCGAGGAAGCCCGCGCTCGCGCCCTCCACCCCCCGCACGACGCGGCCCCCGCCCCGGGCGTCGATGAGGTCCAGCGGGCGGGCGGGCCCGTGCACCGCGAGCCGGGCGGCCGCGGAAGGGGCGAGCGGGATGCCGAGGCAGTGGGCGATGTTGTTGGCGCGGCCGGCCGGGATCAGCGCGACCTCGGGGGCCGGCGGGGGGAGGTTGGCGGCGGCGTGGACGCTGCCGTCCCCGCCCATCAGCACCACCCGGCGGCCGTCGGCCCGGTGCCAGGCCGCCGAGAGGTCCTCCTCCGAGGCGCAGACCACCGTCTCCACGCCGGCGCCCTGCTCGCCCAGCACCGCCGCGACGTCGCGCACCTGCCCGGGATCCCGGACCCCGCTCGCGCGCGCGTTGGCCACCAGGAGCACGTGCCGGACCGCGGCCCGCGTCGCCGGCACCGGCCTCGTCGCCTCGGCAGGACCGCCCATCACCCGCCTCCGTCACCGCGTGGACCCGCATCCCGAGCGTTGCACGGCCCACGGGGCGCCCCATCCGGGGGCACCGGAAGGGCTCCGCCGGTTTTCCCGCAGCGGGCGGGCGGATCAGCCCGGGACGATCTCCGTGCCCGGGGGGAGCGGGTCGAAGGCCTCGTCCCCGACGGCGGGTGCCGGCGGCCCGGCGGGGTCCTCGATGGGGCCGGCCAGGAGCCCCAGCGCGCCGAAGGTGTCCTCCAGGCGGTAGGGCTCCTCGACGGTCTGCTGCAGGAACGCGGTGAGGGCGGCCATCTTGGCCCGCGCCTCGTCCACCACCGGGTCGGACCCGGGGACGTAGGCGCCGATCGAGATGAGGTCCTCGGCCCGCCGGTAGGCGGCCAGCAGCTCGCGTACCCGCCCGGTCCGGAGCAGCACGTCGCGGGGCAGGAGCTGGGGGGCGAGCCGCGAGACCGAGGCCAGCACGTCGATGGCCGGGTAGTGGAAGCGGTGGGCGAGCTCGCGCGAGAGCACGATGTGGCCGTCGAGGATGCCGCGCACGGCGTCGGCGACCGGCTCGTTCATGTCGTCACCCTCGACCAGCACCGTGTAGAGGCCGGTGATCGTGCCCCGCTCGGTCGTGCCCGCCCGCTCCAGCAGCCGCGGGAGCATCGCGAAGACCGAGGGGGTGTAGCCGCGGGTGGCCGGCGGCTCGCCGATCGCGAGCCCCACCTCCCGCTGGGCGTAGGCCAGGCGGGTGACCGAGTCCATGAGCAGGAGCACGTCGTTGCCGCGGTCACGGAAGTGCTCGGCGATCGCGGTGGCCGTGAAGGCGGCCTTGATGCGCACGAGCGCCGGCTGGTCGGAGGTCGCGACCACCACCACGCTGCGGGCGAGGCCCTCGGGGCCGAGGTCGTGCTCGATGAACTCCCGCACCTCCCGGCCGCGCTCGCCGACCAGGGCGATCACGTTGACGTCGGCCTCGGTGCGCCGGGCCATCATGCCCATGAGCGTGCTCTTGCCGACCCCGGACCCGGCGAAGATGCCCATGCGCTGGCCCTTGCCGCAGGGCATGAGGCCGTCGATGGCGCGCACCCCGAGCGAGAGCGCGGTGCGGATGGGCGGCCGCCCGAGCGGGTCGGGCGCGGCGGCCTCGACCGGCCGGCGCGACTCCGGGGGCGGGGCCGGCCGGCCGTCGATCGGCCGCCCCAGGCCGTCGAGCACGCGCCCGAGCAGGCCGTCGCCGACCTCCACCCGGAGCGTGGCGCCGCTCGCGGTCACCACCTGCCCGGGGCCGATCCCGCGGGCCTCGCCGAGGGGCATGAGCAGCGTGCGCCCGTGCCGGAACCCGACCACCTCGGCGTCGACCGGCGGCACCTTCCAGCGCCGGCCGCCCACCTGGATCTCACACCGCTCGCCCACGCTCGCCTCGGGGCCACGGGCCTCGACGACCAGGCCGATCAGCTCGGCCACCCGCCCGTTCATGCGGTAGGGGTCGCAGTCGCGCAGGCGCTCGCGGTAGGGCGCGAGGTCGACGCTCACCGGAGCAGCCGCTCGTCCGGCGGGGCCATGAGGGCCTCGTGGATCCGGGCGAGCTGCGAGGCGAAGGTCGCGTCGACGTCCCCGCTGGCCGTCTCCAGCACGCACGAGCCCCGCAGGATCCGCGCGTCGTCGAGGAACTCCAGCCGGCCGATCCCCCCGGTGGTCTCGAGCAGGCCGGCGAGGCCCTCCCGGCAGACGGCGAGGTCCTCCGGGTTCACCCGGCAGACGATGCGCTCGCGGTCGGTCACCCGCCGGAGCGCCCCGCGCACCACGTCCATCACCCGCTCCGGATGGGCGTGGACCTCGGCGCGGACCAGCCGGGTGGCGACCTCCAGCGCGAGCGCGGCCACCTCGGGGGCGAGCTCCTCCTCCATCGCGCGCACGCTCCCCTCGACCGCGCCGATGGCCGCCCCGAGGGCCTCGAGGGCCTCGCGCACGGCGGCATGGGCCTCCTCGCGCCCGCGCCCCAGGCCCTCGGCGTGGCCGACCGCCCATGCCCGCTCCCGCTCGGCGTGGGCCTCGGCCATGATCGCCGCGGCCTCGTTCTGGGCCGCCTCCATGAGCCGCTCGGGGCCCCCGCCCCGGTAGCCGGTCGGCACCCGGCCGACGACCTCCCGCAGGGGGAGCGTGACGGCGCCGGCCTCATCCACCGCGGGGGCGCGCAGCGGCCGGGCGGGGCTACGTGACAAGCTCGTCCTCCCCGCCGCGCGAGATGACGATCTGGCCGGCCTCCTCGAGCTTGCGGATGATCGAGACGATGGCCTGCTGGGCCTCCTCGATCTGGCGGTTGCGCACCGGCCCCATGTACTCGAGCTCCTCGCGCACGTTGGCCTCGGCGCGCTCGGACATGTTGTGGAAGATCTTCTCCTTGACGTCGTCGTCGGAGCGCTTGAGGGCCAGGGCGAGCTGGCGGTTGTCCACCTCGCGCAGGACCAGCTGCACCGAGCGGTCGTCGAGGGTGACGATGTCCTCGAACAGGAACATGAGGTTGCGCACCTCCTCGGCGAGCTCGGGGTTCTGCTCGTCGAGGCTCTCGAGGATGCGCCGCTCGGTGGAGCGGTCCACCGAGTTCAGGACGTCGACCAGGGCCTTGATCCCGCCGGCCGAGGTGAAGTCCTGGTTGAGCACGCTGGACAGCCGCTTCTCGAGCACCCGCTCGATCTCCCGGATGACCTCCGGCGCGGTCCGGTCCATGACCGCCAGGCGCATGGCCACCTCGCTCTGCTGCTCGGGCGGGAACGCGCTCATGACCTGGGCGGCGAGCTGCGGGGGCAGGTAGGCCAGGATGAGCGCGACCGTCTGCGGGTGCTCGTTGGCCACCACGTTGACGATCTGCGCGGCGTCGGTGCGGCGCAGGAACTCGAACGGGCTCACCCGGATCGAGCCCGACAGGCGCGCCATGACCTCCTCGGCCTTGCTCGACCCGAGCGCCCGCTCGAGCACCGAGCGCGCGTACTCCAGGCCCCCCTCGGAGATGAACTGCTGCGCTGAGGCGGTCTCGTAGAACTCCTGCAGGACCTCCTCGCGGGAGTCCGGCGGCACGTGCTGGACGCTCGCGATCTCCAGCGTCAGCTCGTCGATCTCCTCCTGGCGCAGGTGCTGGAACACCGACGCCGAGGCGTCCGGGCCCAGGCTGACCAGCAGGATCGCGGCCTTGCGACGCCCGGTGAGCTTGCTCATCGCTAGTGCTTGCCCTCGACCAGCCAGCCGCGCAGGAGCTGGGCGACGTCCTCCGGCCGGTTGGTGGCGAGGTCCTCCATCTGCTCCTGGAGCGAGCTCTTGCGCTCGATCTCCAGTCGCCGGCGCTCCTCAGGCGTGCCGGCCGTCGCCGCGCCGAGCTCGGCCACCGGCACCGGGCCGTGGGCGAGCAGCTCCGGGAGCCGGCCCTCGATGCCGCGCTGGCGGCGCTTGAGCGAGCGGCTGACCAGGAAGAGCATGAGCAGCACGCCCAGGATCACCCCGCCGGTCTTGGCCATCCCGATGACGTCCATGCCGGCGGCCGGGGCCTCGCCGGCCTTGGTGGCCGACGCGCCCGCGCCGGCCGGGGCCGCGCTCGGGTCGGTCTGGGCGAAGGTCATCGACTGCACGCTGATCTCGTCGCGCTGCGGGTTGAAGCCCACCGCCGCCTGCACCGCGTTCTGGATCTTGGGGATCATCGCGGCGTCGACCTTGTCCGAGACCTGGACCGAGATCGACTGCCGGGTGACCGTGCCCGGGGCCTCGGTGATCGTCTCGCGCACGCGGTCCACGCCGTTGCGGACGTTGGTGGTGGTCTTCTTGTAGCGCGTGTCGCCCTGGCTCCCCGCGGCCGCCGGGTAGGCGCCCGGGGTGTTGGCGGTGGCCCCGGCGGTGCCGGCCGCCGCCCCGCCCTGGCTCTGCATCTGCTCGTTGCTCTCCTCGCGCTGGAGGGGGGTCACCGAGCGCGGGTTGTAGGTCTCGGAGTCGCGCTGGACGCGGTTGAGGTCGAGGTCGGCGTCGACCTGGGCCACGGCCAGGCCGGGGCCGACGATGGTCGCCAGCATCGCGTCCAGGCGGCTCTGCACGGTGCGCTCGTACGACGCCTCGATGGCCATGCGCGAGTTGGCGCCGGCGACGGCGGTGTCGGCGCCGGTCCCGGACAGGATGTTGCCCTTCTCGTCGGTGATCGTGATGTTGGCGGGCTTGAGCCCCGGCACCGACATCGCGACCAGGTTGGTCACGCCCTTGACCTGCCCGGCGTCCAGGGTGGCGCCGGTGCGCAGGTTGAGCAGGACGCTCGCGGTCACCGGCTGCTGCTCGGAGGTGAACAGGCGCTCCTGCGGCATGGCGATGTTGACCGTCGCCGCCTCGACCGGCTCGACGCGGGCGATGGTCCGGGCGAGCTCGCCCTCCATGGCCCGCACCAGGTTCACCTTCTGGGTGAAGTCGGTGGCGCCGAGGCTCTGGCGGTCGAAGATCTCGAAGCCCACGCCGCCCCCGCCGCCCAGCAGGTTGGACTGCGCGAGGTCCAGGCGGGCCTGGTCGACCTTGTCGGCCGGCACCTGCACGGTGCCCCCGCCCTCGGTGAGCTGGTACTTCACGCCGAGGCTCTGGAGCTTCTGGGTGACCGCGGCGGCGTCCTCGGGGGTCATGCCGCTCGCGAGGTTGGCCCAGGCCGCCGAGCCCGACAGGCGGAAGAGCAGGAAGAGGCCCACCCCGGCGATGAGCACGCCGGCGATGAGCAGGCGGCGGCTCGGGCCGCCCAGGCCGTTCCAGAAGCCGCCGACGCGGGAGAGGCCGCCCATGGCCGGCTACACCGACATCCTGGAGAGCTCCTGCCAGCCCTCCACGAGCTTGTTGCGCACCTGCACCGCGAGCTGGAGCTCGATGGAGGCCATCTGGGTCTGCACGATGGCGTCGGTGGGGTCGACCTGACCGGTGGCGACCCCGCGCTGCAGCGCGGCCGAGGTGCCGAGGTCGGTGTTCAGCCGGCCGATGGCCTGGCCGAGCAGGTCGCCGAACCCGCCGACCCCGGCGGCGCCCTCGACGCCGCGGGGGCCCTCGGCCGCGCGGGCGGCCGCGGACGGGTCGATGGCGCCGGGCCCGCCGGGCATGGCGGGCAGCGCGGTCAGGGGCTGGATGGGCGGGAGCGGGCTCATGCGCGGGCGATCCTCAGGGTGTCCTGGAACATCTGCTTGGCGGCGCCCATCGCGGTCACGTTGGCCTGGTAGGCCCGCGTGGCCGCGACCATGTCGACCATCTCGGTGACGGTGTCCACGTTGGGCTTGGTGACGTAGCCCTCGGCGTCGGCCAGGGGGTCGCCGGGCCGGTAGACCCGCCTCAGGGGGCTCTGGTCGGCGACGATGCCGGTCACCGCGACGCCGGCGAGGTCGGTGCGGCTCCCCGATCCGCTGAGCGCGGCGGGCCGCCGGAGCGAGAACTCCTGCCCGCCGGCGGGGGCCGGGGTCATGACCACGGTCTGGCGGCGGAAGGCCTGCCCGGGGCCGGTGGTCGAGTCGGCGTTGGCGAGGTTGGAGGCGATGACCTCCATCCGCAGCCGCTGGGCGGAGAGGCCGGTGGCGCTGACCTGGAGGGCCTGGGCGATGCTCACTGCGCGCCCGGAGGGCGGTGGCCGCAGGCGGCGAGCGGGGCGCTCACCGGCCGGCGATCACGGAGCTCAGGCCCTCCAGGCGCTTGGCGAGCAGGGTCGTGACGGCCTGGTACTGGAGCTGGTTGGCGCTGAGCTCGGCCATCTCGCGGTCCGGGTCGACGTTGCCGCCGTCCACCCGCATCACCGTGGCCTGCTCGGTCCCGAGCTCCGGCTCCACCGCGTCGGTGAAGGCCGTCGACCCGAGCGACGCCGGGCCGTCCAGGCCCGCGCCGCCGTCGGTTCCCCGGTCCTGCGCGATCGCCTCGGCGAGCGCGTCCTCGAACTGGACGTCCACCCGCCGGTAGGCCGGCGTGTCCGCGTTCGCCACGTTCTGGGCGAGCGCGGTGTGGCGCGCCGACAGCCCGCGAAGGGCGGAGGAGAGCGCACTCGTGGTGACGTCGAAGGGGAACATGTGCACCCTCCTGATCGGCCGCCCCCGCGGGGGGTTGAGGCCCGGGGTGGGGCGCCGGGCCATCCGGCCGGCAGGCGGCCGGGCATCGCGGCGGGGGTCGCCGACCGACCCCCGCCGCGGCCGGTCAGCGGGTCAGTGGCGCCACTTGAGCTCGATCTCGAGCTCGGTCTCGCCGTCCTCGCCCACCTCGATCTCCAGCTCGAAGCTCACCTCGTCGGCCACGCGCACGGTGAGCTGCTTGCCGCCCCAGTCGAACTCGACCTCGTTGTGCCGCTCCAGCTCGTCGGCCAGGGTGCGCAGGCGCGCGGCCGCCTCCTCGCGGGTCAGGGTCTCCCTGCTCTCGATCTCGATGATCGCCATCTGGTCTCCTCGTCGCGGTCCCGGGCGCCCCACGGGGACGGTAGCCGCGCGAGGACCGGGCTCAGCCCGTGCCGGCCGCCCGCGCCCGGTCCACGGTCAGGCGCTCGCCTCCGTGGCCGTCGCGGGCGAGCGTGGCCACGCGGCCGCTCCCCTCGTTGACCAGGCGCACCTCGGCCTCCCCGGCGATCAGGCGCGCGTGCGCCTCGGCCAGGCTCCGGGCCGGCGGGCGGACCACCGGGCGGGCGGGGATCCGGACCTCGAACCGCATGTGCGACATCGCCGGCCTCCCTCCGCGCGTCGGCGCCCCGGTGCGGGGCGTCCATACCCCCATCGTGCGCCCGTCCGGAGGCCGTCCCAACCGCTCCGGCCCCGGACTGGGTCCGCGGCGGGCCCGCGGCCGCGAAGGCGGCTACGCCAGGCTGAAGTCGGCCGCGGAGACGATCGGCTCGACCTGGTCCAGCAACCGCTCCAGGCGGCCGCGGTCGAAGCCGAGGGAGCTCAAGGCGTGGCCGTCGACCTCGTAGGCCAGCCCGTCGACGCCCAGGCCGACGCCGAGCATCACGCAGACCGCGTCGGCCAGGTGGACGACGTGGCACAGGCGCGGACGGAGCACCGCCTCGGCCGGGGTGTGGTGGAAGCGGATGGCCTCCACGAGCTCCGGGGGGAAGTTCCACCGCTGGGTGACCATCGCGCCGAGCTCGGCGTGGTCGAAGCCGAGCACCTCGCGCTCGGCGTCGACGAAGGGCATGTGGCGCTCCTGCGAGCGGCCGACGACCGAGGTGAACGCCCGCTCCAGGTGCGAGGAGAGCACGACCTTGCCCACGTCGTGCAGCAGGCCGGCGATGAAGGCCTCCTCCACCGGGGCCAGGCGCACCTCG
Source organism: Thermoleophilia bacterium (assembly GCA_025455865.1). Classification (GTDB taxonomy): domain Bacteria; phylum Actinomycetota; class Thermoleophilia; order Miltoncostaeales; family Miltoncostaeaceae; genus JALOLS01. The sequence continues at coordinate 1,354 of JALOLS010000005.1, read as the reverse complement.
ACCGCGAGCATCCGCGCGGTCATCGCCACGGCGGCGGAGTGGCGCCAGATCTCGCCCTGGGCCATCGCGTAGCCGTCCAGCGGCCGGTTGAGCAGGCGGTAGGTGTGGCTGGAGATGGCCAGGCTCTTGATCGTCGAGAACCCGAGCAGCCCGATGGCCTCGGTCACCGTCGTGATGCGCCGCGACAGGCCGTAGAAGGCCGAGTTGGCGAGCTTCAGGATCGAGGCGGTGAGGTTCTGGTCCTGCAGGATGCGCTGGGCGAGCTGGCCGACGGTGACGTCGGGGTCGTCGCAGGCGGCGATGACCGCGGCCAGCGAGACCGGCGGGGCGGGGAGCTCGTCGACCTCCGCGCTGATCTCCGCGAGCGTCGGCCGCGCGGACGCCGCCGGGACCCCCGGCGCACCGGTGGTGGTCACCGGACCCCCCCGGCGACCGCGGGCCGGGCGATCTCGCGCCAGGCGTCGGCCAGCCCCTGCAGGTGGTCGGCGACCTCCTCGAGCGCGCCGGGCGCCCGGTCGGCCACGGCCAGGCGGCGCGACAGGTACTCGTAGATGCGCCCCAGGTTGGCCGAGAGCTCCCCGGCCTCGGGGTTCAGCGAGCCGGCGAGCTCGACCAGGATGGCGTCGACCCGGGCGACCATGCGCCGGGCCTCCTCGGGGTCGCCGGACGCCCGGGCGTCGGCCGCCTCACGGGCGAAGCGCACCGCGCCCTCGTAGAGCATCAGGGTGAGCTCCTCGGGGCGGGCCGAGAGGATGTCGGCCTCGGACGGGATGGTCTGCATCAGGCGGCCCTCGCTCATCGTCGGATCAGGTCCGCGGGCATCCGTCCCGCCTCGCACCATGCGCCCCGGCGCCACGTCCGGGCCGGTGACCATGACTTCGGCCGCACGGCGCGCCCGCTTGAGGGCAGCGCCCCGCCCTCAGCCGCGCGAGTCGACCAGGACCGCGCGGGTGCGCGGGGTGGGCCGGTAGCCGGCCACCGCGACCCGGCCCCGGCCGAGCTCGGCGATCTCGGCGCCCAGGCGGTCCCGCACCGCGCGGGCGGCGGCGACGAGCCGCTCCTGCCCGGCGGCGAGCGCCTCGACCAGGGCCTCGGCCTCGGCCAGGTCGGCGCCCGTGAGGCCCGCGTCGCGCGGGCGGGGGGTCTCGGCCTGCAGCCGCACCCGCTCCAGGTGGAGGGCGTCCAGCGCGTCGACGTCGCCGGCGGCGAGCGCCTCGGCCTGGCGCGCCTGCACCGCGCTCAGGCGCCGCAGACCGGCGAGGACGTCCTCACCCGACAAGGTTCAGCCCCATGGCGGGCGCGGTGCGCGCCACCTCGGGCTTGCGCTGCTGGGCGATCTGGGCCCACGCCGCGC
>JALOLS010000072.1 GCA_025455865.1 Thermoleophilia bacterium | reverse complement strand
GACGCCGAGCTCGTCGGCGGCTACATGACCGAGTACGGCGGCGGGCGCTTCGCGCTCTACTTCTTCGCCGAGTACCTGCACATCATCGTCGTCTCGGGGATGGCCGCCACGCTGTTCCTCGGCGGCTGGCTGCTGCCGTTCGGGATCGATCCGCCGACGTGGGTCGACCCGATCGTCGTGATCGGGAAGATGATGCTGTTCGTCATCTTCTTCATCTGGATCCGCGCGACGCTCCCGCGCCTGCGCTACGACCAGCTGATGTCGTTCGGCTGGAAGGTGCTCCTGCCCGTGGCCACCCTCAACGCGCTCGTCACGGCGATCGTCGTCGTGGCGCTGGACTGATCTCATGCCCTGGAATCCGGAAGCCGACGTCGTCGAGGTCGTCCGCGGGCCCGCCAAGCCCGGCGGCGCCGGCGGCCTGTACCGCGCGTTCGGCGAGACGCTGCGCGGCCTGAAGACGACCTTCGGGCAGCTGCGCATGGGCGTCACGACCGTCCAGTACCCGGAGGAGAAGATCCCGGTCTACCCGCGCTTCCGCGGGCGCCACCGGCTGCACGTGTTCGAGGACACGGGCCTCGAGAAGTGCGTGGGCTGCTCGCTGTGCGCGGCGGCCTGCCCGGCCGACTGCATCCGCGTCGTGGCCGAGGAGAACACCGCCGAGCACCGCGTCTCGGCCGGCGAGCGCTACGCGCGCATCTATGAGATCAACATGGCGCGCTGCATCTTCTGCGGCTACTGCGAGGTGGCCTGCCCCTTCGACGCCATCACCCTCGAGCACGACTACGAGATGTCGGACTACAGCCGCGAGCGGCTCATCTACACCAAGGAGCAGCTGCTCGCGCCGCACCCCAAGACGGTGCCGGTGCGGCCCAACGACCCCGCCGAGGAGGCACGGGCCGCCTGACCCCGGCCCCCGACCGCCGGCGCCCGCCGCCGGCCGTCCCCGAAGAGACCCGATGAGCGACTCCCCACATCCCACAGGCCCGCGCCTGTCCCCATGCCCGTCACCCCGAGTAGGGTTCCCGCCCGGTGGGTGAGCGGATCACGTTCGCGATCGCCGCGGCGACCGCCCTGGTGTGCAGCATCGCGGTGATCAGCGTCCGCGACGCCTTCCGGGCGGCGGTCGCGCTGATCGGCGCGCTGCTGTCGGTGGCGGTGATCTTCGTGCTGCTGTCGGCCCCGTTCGTGGCGATGATCCAGGTGGTCGTCTACGCCGGGGCGATCGTCGTGCTGTTCCTGTTCGTGATCGCCTACCTGGGCGAGCGGCGGACGGTCGGCGCCCCGGATCGCCTGGCCCGGTGGCAGTTCCTCTCGTGGGTCGCGGTGCTCACCCTGGGCGCGCTCGCGGTCATCGCGTTCTTCAACTCCGACCTGGCCGGCTTCCGCGACGACCCGCGGCCGACCGGGAACATCGGGGACCCCGACGCCATCGGCGCGGCGTTCCTGGACCGCTACCTCATCCCGTTCGAGGTGACCTCGCTCGTGCTGCTCGTGGCCGCCGTCGGCGCCGTGCTCCTGGCCCGGCGGGCCGTGCAGCGGGAGGGGGGCCGGTGACCGGGGTCCCGCTGGCGTTCTACATCGGGCTGTCGGCCGCGATGTTCCTGATCGGGATGCTCGGCGTGATGATCCGCCGCAACCCGCTGCTGCTGCTCCTGGCCGTGGAGCTCATGCTGAACTCGGCCAACGTCGCGCTGGTCGGCTTCAGCCGCCACTGGGACGACTCGGCCGGGCAGATCTTCGCGCTGGTGGTCATGGTCGTCGCGGCCGCCGAGGTGGTCATCGGGCTGGGCCTGGTGGTCGCCACCTTCCGGCAGCGCATCGAGCTCGACGTCGACCAGCTCTCCACCCTGAAGGGCTAGGGCTTCCCCATGGCCACCACGCTCGGCTGGATCATCCTCGCCCTGCCCCTGCTCGGGTGCCTGGCGCTCGCGCTGTTCCCCCGCCACGGCGAGCCCCCGAAGGGGCCGGTCATCGCGATCGGGGTCGGGAGCATCCTGATCGCGTTCGTGCTGAGCGCGGTGGTGTTCGCCTCGATGCTGGCCGAGGACCCCTCCGAGCGCCTGCACGTCGACTCGCTGTATGAGTGGATCGACATCGGCGGGGTGAGCGTGGATCTCGCCATCCGCATCGACACCCTCTCGATGATGATGATGCTCATCATCACCGGGGTCGGGTTCCTGATCCACCTGTACTCGGTCGAGTACATGGACCACGACCGGGACTACCGGCGCTTCTTCGCGGAGATGAACTTCTTCGTCTTCTCGATGCTCCTGCTGGTGATGGCCGAGAACTTCGTGTTCCTCATCGTGGGCTGGGGCTTCGTCGGCATCGCCTCGTACCTGCTCATCGGCTACTACTACCAGCAGGCCGATGCCGTCCGGTCGGCCAAGAAGGCGTTCGTCATGAACGTCATCGGCGACGTCGGCATGGTGCTGGCGGCGTTCCTCCTGGTCCGCGAGCTCGGGACGCTGGACTACAGCGAGGTCTTCGCCCGGGCCGGCGAGCTCGGGCCCGAGAGCGGGACGGCCCTGGCGGTCTGCCTGCTGCTCTTCGTCGGGGCCGCGGCCAAGTCCGGGCAGATGCCGCTCCACTCGTGGCTGCCGGACGCCATGACCGGCCCCACCCCGGTCAGCGCCCTCATCCACGCCGCCACCATGGTCACCGCCGGCGTCTACCTCATCGTGCGCTGCTACACGCTGTTCGACCTGTCCTCCCTCGCCGGCGACACGGTCGCGGTGGTCGGCATGGTCACGCTGTTCCTGGCCGCCACCGTCGCGCTCATGCAGGTCGACATCAAGCGCGTGCTCGCGTGGTCCACGGTCAGCCAGATCGGCTACATGGTCATGGCGGCCGGCCTGGGGCTCTACGCCTCGGCCATGTTCCACCTGATGACCCACGCCTTCTTCAAGGCGACCCTGTTCCTGGCCGCCGGCGCGGTCATCCACGCCCTGGGCGGCGAGCAGAGCCTGGACCGCATGGGCGGCCTCAGGCGCCACCTGCGCGTGGCCTACTTCGCGATGGGCGCGGGGTGCCTGGCCATCGCCGGGTTCCCCGGCTTCAGCGGCTTCTTCAGCAAGGACGAGATCCTCGCCTACTCGCTGGCCGCGGGCACCCTCGGGACGATCGGCTACGTGGTCGGCACCGTCGCCGCGCTGCTCACCGCCATCTACATGTTCCGGCTGCTCTTCCGGGCCTTCTTCGGCCCCGACCCCGACGGCGGCTACGCGCACGCGCCGCACCCGTCCAGGTGGTGGATGGCCGTGCCGCTCTCGATCCTGGCGGTCCTCGCCGTGGTCGGCGGCTGGATCCAGGTGCCGTTCGGCTGGCACCTGATCGACGACTGGCTCGCCCCCGCCCTGGTCGGCGCGCCGGAGATCTCGCCCTCGCACACCCAGGAGGTCGTGAGCCTGATCATCGGCTCGATCGTGGCCGTCGCCGGCATCGCGATCGCCTGGTACCTGTTCGGCGCCGACCGCGAGCGCCGCCTGCGCCTGGCCGGGGTGGCCGCCGGGCCGCGCCGGGTGCTCGAGGACGGGTATGAGCTCGATGAGATCTACGACGAGGCGCTCATCGGCACCACCCGTGACCTGGGCGACGCCCTGACCCGCGACTTCGAGCCGAAGGGGGCCGGCGGCATCATCAGCGCCCCGGTGGCGATCGTGCGGGGGAGCGCGCGGGTCCTGCGCGCGGCCGAGTCGGGCCTGGTGCGCACCTACGCCTTCGCCCTGATCGCCGGGGTCGGCGCGGCGGGCATCGTCATCGTGCTGGCCGTGGTCCGGTAGGGAGACCGAGATGCCCTGGATCACCCTCACCATCCTCGTCCCGCTCGCGGGCGCCCTGCTGTGCGGCCTGCTCGCCCAGTCCGAGCGGCGCACCGCCACGCTGGTCGCGCTGGCCACGGCCGGCGTCACCCTGGTGCTCTCGCTCGTCGCGCTCGGGCTCTTCGACCGCAACCTGGCCGACCTCCAGCTCGTGGACCACCTCGACTGGGTCGAGTCCATCGGCCTGGCCTGGGACGTCGGGGTGGACGGCATCTCGATCTGGCTGCTCCTGCTCACCACCGTGCTCTTCATGGTGGGGATCGGCTACGCGTGCTTCCGGCTGCCGGAGCGCGGCCCGGCCTTCCTGGCCATGCTGCTCCTGGCCGAGGCGGGCCTCATCGGCCTGTTCGCGGCCGGCGACCTCGTGCTCTTCTATGTCTTCTGGGAGGCGATGCTCGTCCCGTTCGCCTTCCTCATCTGGGTCTGGGGGGGCGAGCGGCGCCGGCGGGCCGGCCTCACGTTCGTGATCTACACGATGGTGGGGTCGCTGCTCATGCTGGTCGCGATCCTGGCCACCGCGTTCATCGCCCAGGACATCACCGGGCAGTTCACCTTCAACATCGCCGAGCTGCGCGGCGTCGCCTTCTCCGAGACCGAGTCCACCTGGCTCTTCCTCGGGTTCGCGCTCGCCTTCGCGATCAAGCTGCCCCTGTGGCCGCTGCACGGGTGGCTGCCGATGGCCTACGGCGAGGCCCCGATCCTGGTCACCGCGCTGCTCGCGGCGGTCATGAGCAAGGCCGCGGTCTACGGGATGATCCGCATCGGCGTGCCGGTCTTCCCCGAGGGCGCGAACAACCTGGCGATCCTGATCGGGGTGCTCGCGGTGGTGGGCATCGTCTACGGATCGCTGGTGGCATGGCGGGCACGCACCATGCGGATGCTGGTCGCCTACTCCTCGCTCGCCCACCTCGGGTTCGTGATGCTGGGCATCGTCGCGTTCGACGTGATGGCCGCCCAGGGCGCGGTGCTCCAGATGGTCAACCACGGGATCATCGTGGCCGCGGCGTTCATCATCGTGGGGGTCATCAACCGGGGCACCGGCGAGGAGGACATCGACCGCATCGGCGGCCTGGCCGCCCGGGCGCCGTGGCTGTCGGGGATCTTCCTGATCGTCGCGATGGCGTCGCTCGCGGTGCCCGGGTCCAACGCCTTCGTGGGTGAGTTCTTCATCCTGGCCGGCGTCTTCCGCCACCACGCGTGGCTCGCGGTGCTCGCCTGCATCGGGATCGTCTACGCCGCCGTGTACATGCTCCGCCTGTACCAGTCGAGCATGAACCACGAGGAGCGGGGCATCCCCGCCGGCCGGCGGCAGGAGCTCGGGCTGCCCGACCTGGTGGCCCTGGTGCCGCTGGTGCTCATCATGCTGTTCATCGCGCTCTGGCCGGCCTCGATCGTGGGCGGCACCCGGGCGTCGGTGGAGGCCGCCGTGGCCCCCGCGCAGGTCGCCGCCGGACGGCCGGCGGACCAGATCCTCGTGCCGGTGCCCCGGAACCCGCCCGCGGAGAACCTGCCGCTGCCGGGTGATGAGACGGCCGCCGACCCGGCCACCACGACCCCGGGGGGGCAGCCGTGAACGTCGTCGCCGCCACGCCCCTCCTGATCATGTCCGGGGCATCGGTGCTGGCCTTGGTGCTCGGGGTGCTCCCCCTCGGCCCCCGCAGCCGGTGGGCGCCCGCGCTGGTCGCCGCCGCCGGCTGCCTGGCCACGTTCGTCATGGCCGTGGTGCTGTGGGGCGAGCGCCAGGTGGCCTTCGACGGCAACGTGCGGGCCGACCGCTTCAGCATGCTGCTGGTGATGATCGTGCTGACGGCGACGCTGGGCGTGCTCGCCCTGGCCCAGCGCGAGCCCTCGGCGGTGGACCGCCGCGCCGAGTGGACCGGGCTGCTCATGCTCTCGGCCACCGGCATGGTGCTGGTCGCGACCTCGGGCGACCTCATCACGCTGTTCCTCGGGATCGAGCTGCTCTCGGTGTCGCTGTATGTGCTCTGCGCGGTCGAGGTGTGGCGCGAGCGCTCGCTCGAAGCCGGCCTCAAGTACCTGATCATCGGCGGCATCGGCTCGGCGGTGTTCGTCTACGGGCTGGCGTTCCTGTACGGCGTCACCGGGTCCACGCGCCTGTCGGACATCGGGGCGACGCTGTCGGGGGCGAGCCTGACCGGCGAGCCGCTCCTCCTGGTCGCGCTGGTCCTGATCACCGCCGGCCTCGCGTTCAAGGCGTCGGCCGTCCCGTTCCACATGTGGACGCCGGACGTCTACGAGGGCGCCCCGAGCCCGGTCACCGCCTTCATGGCCACCGGCACCAAGACCGCGGCGTTCGCGGGGTTCATGCTGATGTTCACCGGCGCCATGACCGGCGTGGAGTCCGACTGGCGCACCCTGGTCGCCGCCGTGGCCGCGGTCACGATCCTGGTCGGGAACATCGCGGCCCTGCTCCAGACCAACGTCAAGCGCCTGCTGGCCTACTCGGCCATCGCCCAGGCCGGCTACCTGCTCATCGGGATCGCGGTCGGGTCGATCCAGGGCGCCGAGGCCGTGCTCTACTACCTGTGCGCGTACACCGCGATGACCCTGGCCGCGTTCGCCATCGTGATCATCCGCGAGCGCGAGGTCGAGAACGGCGACACCCTCGCGGCCCTCACCGGGTACGGGCGGGTGCGTCCGTGGGCCGGGGTGGTCATGACGATCGCGGTGCTCTCCCTGGCCGGCTTCCCGCCCCTGTCCGGGTTCGTGGGCAAGTTCCTGCTCTTCGGGGCGGCGGTCGAGGACGGGATGACCTGGCTGGCGATCGTCGGGGCCGTCGGCTCGGCGATCAGCCTGGCCTACTACCTGCGGATCGCGGTGGTCATGTGGTCGCCGGTCCCCGACTCCGAGCCGGCCGGCCGCAAGCTGTTGCGGATGCCGCTGGCCGGCGCGGGGGTCGCGGTCGCGAGCACGGTGGCGGTCGTCGGCCTCGCGATCTTCGCCTCGCCGCTCATCCGCATGTGCCGCGCGGCGGCCGAGAGCCTGCTGGCTCCGTAGGGCACCGAGACCGGGATACGCCCTCCCGGACCGACTCGGGCGCACCGAGACCGGGATACGCCCTCCCGGACCGACTCGGGCGCACCCGCGCATGAGCTACCGTGCCCGGCCATGACGACCCTTCCCGCCCCGGCCCCGCCCACCGCGACGGTCGCCTGGCGCGGCTGGGCGCTCACCCCGAGCGGGCTGCTGGCCTCGTCGACCCAGAAGGGCGTGGCGAGCGGCCACTGGCTGCCCGACCTGCCGCACGAGGCCCGGTGCCTGGCCGGTGAGCGGGACCCCTCGCGGACCCCGTGCGAGCACCCGCCGGGCGAGGACTGCGACTGCGGCATCCACGCGTTCGCCCTGGAGGCGCTCGACTGGACCACCCGCGCCGACCCGGTGCCCGCCGCCGCGCTGGTGGACGACCTGGCCGGGGCGATCCTCCGCAGCATGAGCGTGGTCGGCCTGTGCGCGCTCTGGGGCGAGGTCATCGAGCACGCGTGGGGCTTCCGCGCCGAGCTCGCCTATCCGGCCGCCCTCGCGCTCATCCCCGACTCGCTGCTCTACCGGATGGAGGGGCTCGACATCCAGGACGGCCTGGCCGAGCGGGTCGCGGCCATCTACCACGTGCCGGTGAGCGTCATCGAGGGCTACCACGCGCCCTCGTGGCTGCGGGAGCAGGCGGCCCTCCTCGCGGAGGACCGGCCCACCCCGTAGCCCGGATCAGCGGCGGGTCAGCGGCAGGGTCCGGCGCCGCGCAGGACGAGGTCGACGGCGGCCTCGCCCAGGTCGTCGGCGAGCGGGATCCCGCTGATCAGCACCCGTGACACCAGGGGCCCGAACAGGGCCTCGACGAAGATCCCGAGGTCGATGTCCGGCCGGAGCTCGCCCCGCTCGACGCCGCGCAGGATCACCGGCTGGAGCGACGCCTGCCAGGGCTCGAGCACCGTCACCCGGTATGCCTCGGCCAGGCGCGGGTGGTTGGGCAGCTCCGACACCACCGCCCGCAGGATCGCCCCGAGCGGCCCGCGCAGCCGGTCGACCTCGCCGGCGTAGACCGCCACGAGGTCGTCGTGCAGGCTGCCGGTGTCCGGGGGGTCGACCGTGCCCACGTGCTCGGCCACCGCGGCCGAGATGAGGGCCTCCTTGTCGGGCCAGCGCAGGTAGATGGTGCCCTTGCCGACGCCGGCCCGGGCGGCGACGGCGGCCATGGAGCAGGCGGCGAAGCCCCGCTCCATCAGCAGGTCCCGGGCCGCGGTCAGCGCCGCGCCCTCCACGGTCGGGTCGCGGGGACGGCCCCGGCCCCGGGCGGGGGGAGCCTCCTCGGCGAGGTGGGGATGGGGTGATGTGATGGGGGTCATGGCGGGCGACACTACCCCCCGTCAGGATCGCCGGAAACCCCCTTCGACCCCAGGGACCGGCGCACCAGCTGCCAGGCGGTCGCGAGCAACAGGAGCGCGAACCCGACGCGCAGCACCCGCTCCGGCGCGTGCTCGGCGGCCACCGCCCCGGCCACCGCGGTGATCGCCGAGGCCGCCCCGAGCAGCAGGGCGTCCCGGCCGCGCACGGTGCCGGCCCGCGACTGCCGCCAGGTGCCGAGCAGGGCCACCGGGATGATGGCCAGGAGCGACGTGGCCTCGGCCGCGAGCTGCGAGAGGCCGAGCACCAGGGTGAGCGCCGGCACGAAGACCACGCCGCCGCCGACCCCGAACACCCCGGAGAGGATCCCGGCGAGCACCCCCAGGCCGACCACCGCGAGGACCTCGAGCACGATCACGTGACCACCAGGAGGAGGGCGGCCACCACCAGCACCCCGGCGAAGGCGAGGGTGAGGGCGCGGGAGCCGATGCGGTCCTTGATCGCGAGCCCGATGAGCAGCCCGCCCATCGCCGGCACGCCGACGAGCGCGGCCCGCAGCCAGTCGACGTTGCCGAGGGCGCCGTGGGCGGCGACGCCGACCGCCGCGGTGATCGCGATGGCGGCGAGCGAGGTGGCCGTGGCGACCTTGGCGTCGTAGCCGAGCAGCACGACCAGCAGCGGCACCAGCACAACCCCGCCGCCGACCCCGAAGAGCGCCGAGAAGCCGCCGGCCAGCGCGCCGATGAGGACCAGGCGCGCCGGGCGCCCGGCGGGCAGGGGGAACGGGTGGGGACCGGGCACCCCAGTAGTCTCGCGGCTCCGGACCGGTCTCCGGATTGTCACATCCCGGTGGGCCGAAGACGGCCTCCAGCCGCTGGGCGAGCGTGCGCCGGTGCCATCCGGGGGCCCCCTGCGCGACGCTCGCCGCTCCGCCGCGACCGTCGCCACCAACCGGGGTCTTCGCGCCCTGAACGTGGCCTGGGCGGGGTCGATCCTCGGGGAGCACCTGACGCTCACGGGCCTCGGGATCTCCGGCTTCGGGGCGAGCGGGGTGGCCGGGGTGGGGCTGATCGCGATCGCCCAGATGCTCCCCGCGGTGCTGGTGGCGCCCTTCGCGGCCGTGCTCGGCGACCGGTTCCGCCGCGAACGGGTGCTCGCCCTCACCGAGCTGGTGCGCGCGGTCGCGTCCGCGCTCGCCGCGCTGGCGGTCGCCACCGGGGCGGGCTCGTGGGCGGTCTACGCGCTGGCCGGGGTGCTGGGCGCGAGCCGCACGGCCTACTACCCGGCCCAGGCCGCCATCGTGCCGCTGCTCGCCCGCCATCCCCACGAGGTCACCGCCTGCGGGGCGGCGTTCAACCTGACCAAGAACGCGGCCAACCTGGCCGCCCCCGCGCTGGCCGGGCTGATGCTGCTGGCCTGGCCGCTCGGGGCGGTCTTCGCGCTGGGCGGCGGGGTGTTCATGGCCGCGGCCACCGTCGCCACGCTGCGGATCCCCTCCACCGCCGGCCTGCGCTCGCCCATCCGCGCGGCCCGCCCGGTGGCCGAGCTGGCCCGGGGCTTCCGGGCCGCGGCCGGCGACCCGCGCCTGCGCATCCCGCTCGCCCTGTCGGCCGCCCAGGGGGTCGGGCGCGGCGCGATCAACGTGCTGGTGATCGTGATCCCGCTGCAGCTCCTGTCCCTCTCCGACGCCGGCGCCGGCTTCTTCAGCGCCCTGATCGGGCTCGGCGGCATCGCCGGCGTGGGCGTGAGCCTGGCCCTGGTCGGCAGCCGCCGGCTCGCCTGGCCCATGGTCCTCGGCCTGGTGGCCATGGGCGCGCCGTACCTGCTCCCGGCGGCCGAACCGGTCACCTGGGCGGCGGTCGCCGCGCTCCTGGCCGCCGGGGTGGGCAACGCCGTCATGGGGGTGGCGGGCATGTCGCTGTTGGTGCGGGAGTCCCCCGACGACGTCCTCTCGCGGGTCATGGGCGTGCAGGAGATCCTGCGCGCGGCGGGCATCATCGTGGCCTCGCTCGGGGTGCCGCTGCTGGTCGAGCCGCTCGGCCTGCGGACCGCGATGGTGGTCCTCGCCGGGGGCCTCACCGCGGTGGCGCTCGCGCTCGGTCCCGGCGCCCGGCGTCTGGACCGGTCCAGCGCGGCACCGCCGCCCGAGGCGGGCCTGGTGGCCGCATCACCGCTGTTCGGCCGGCTGCTGCCGGTGTCGCGGGAGCGGGTCACCCGGCGCATGCGCCAGGAGGCGGTGGGAGCCGGGCAGGAGGTCGTGCGCCAGGGCGATCAGGGCGACCGCGTGTACCTGGCGGTCGAGGGCACCTACCGCGTCGAGGTGGACGGACGGCTCATCACCACCCTGGGCCGCGGAGCGGTGTTCGGCGAGATCGCCCTGCTCCGGGACGTCCCGCGCACCGCCACCGTCCGGGCGACCGTCCCCGGACGGGTGCTCACCCTGGAGCGCGACGAGTTCCTGTCGGCCGTGCTGGGACACCCGGTCGCCACCGAGGACGCCGAGCGGCTGGCCGGCCAGCGCCTGCGGGAGCACCCGGTCCACCCGGGCTGAGCGACCGGCCCCTCAGTCGCGCAGGCCCGGCCACTGGCGCGTGTTGGCGACGTCCTCGGCCCGCGCGCCGGCCCGGCGGGCCACCAGCACGCCATTGCGCACGAACCCGAGGGCGTCGGTGGAGTGCGCGTCGGAGGACACGATCAGGCGCACGCCGGCCTCCAGGGCGCGCCGGGCAAGGGCGGCGTCCAGGTCCAGGCGGGCGGGCTGCCCGTTCACCTCGAGGCAGGTGCCGGTCCGCGCGGCGGCCTCGAGCACCCGGTCCACGTCGAACGCGTACCCCTCGCGGCGCCCGAGCATGCGCCCGGTCGGGTGGCCGATGGCGTCCACGTGGGGGTGCTCGATCGCCGCGAGCAGGCGCGCGGTGATCCGCTCCGGCGGCTGACGGAACGCCGAGTGGACGCTCGCGGTGACCCAGTCGAGCGCCGCCAGGACCTCATCGTCGAAGTCGAGCCGTCCGTCGGCCAGGATGTCCACCTCGCTCGCCCGGAGGAGCCGCACCCCGCTCACCCCCTCCTGCACCCGGGCGATCTCCTCCCACTGCCGGCGCAGGCGATCCGGGTCGAGCCCGCCGGCCATGGCGAGCGACCGCGAGTGGTCGCTCACCCCCAGGTAGTCGTAGCCGCGCGCGGCGGCCGCGGCGGCCATCTCGGCGATGGTCGCCGTGCCGTCGCTCCAGGTCGAGTGGGTGTGCAGGTCGCCGCGCAGGTCGCCCACCTCGACCAGGCGGGGAAGGCGCCCGTCGCGGGCCTGCTCGATCTCGCCACGGTCCTCCCGGAGCTCCGGCGGGATCCACTCCAGGCCGAGCTCGCGGTAGACCCCGGCCTCGTCGGGGGACGTGGCGGTCCGCCCCTCGGCGTCCACGATGCCGTGCTCGGAGACCGAGCGGCCCTGGCGGCGGGCCAGCTCGCGCAGGCGCACGTTGTGGGCCCGGGAGCCGGTGAGGTGCTGCAGCAGGTTGCCGAAGCGGTCCGGCGGCGCGGTGCGGAGCTCGACCCGCAGGCCGTCGTGGGTGCGCACCGCGGTCTTCTCCGGGCCCTCGGTGAGCACCTCGTCGACCAGTCCGAGCCCGGCCAGCGCCCGGTGCACCGCCTCCGGGTCGTCGCTGGCCGCCGCGAGGTCGACGTCCTTCACCCGGTCGGCCCCCCGCCGCAGCGACCCGGCGACCTCCACCCGCGCCCCGGTGGCCGCGGCGAGCGCGGCCGCGACCCGCTCGGCCGCCGGGAGCGCCCGCCCGAGCGGCGCCAGGGCGTCGGCGGGCGCCGCGTCGCGGGCGGCGAGCTCCGCCTCCAGGGCGGCCACGGTCTTCGGGCCGATCCCCTCGACCCCGGCCAGGCGCCCCTCGGCGAGCGCCCGGCGCAGCCCGTCCAGCCCGGTCACGCCGGCCTGCTCGAAGAGGGCCCGCGCGCGGCGGGGCCCGAGCCCCGGCAGGCGCGCGACCTCGGCCAGGCCGGGGGGCACCCGGGAGCACAGCCGGTCGAGGGCGCCGATGGTGCCCGTGGTCGCCAGCTCGGCGACCTTGTCCTGCAGGGTGGCCCCGATGTCGGGCAGCTCGACCGCGCGGCCGGCCACGGCCAGCGCCGCCACGCTCTCCGGCGTCGCCCGGATGCGGGCCGCGCCGCGCCGGTAGGCCAGCACGCGGTGGCGGACCGCGCCCTCGATCTCGAGCAGGTCGCCCATCAGCTCGAGCCGCGCGGCCACCTCGCCGTTGCCCGGGAGCCCCTCCACCACGGTGATGGTACGGCGCGTGCAGCCGGGCGCCGGGATCTGCAACGACGTACGTGATCGTGCAAGGGGCGATGCTATGCTCCCGCCGCCCGCGGTGCGGCCGCGGTGTCCCCTGCCCGTCCCCGCCCACGCGGAGTGAAGCCCGAAGATGCGCAGCCTCGGTTCCCGTACCGGTCGCGTGGTGGTCATCACCGCCGCGGTGCTCGCGGTGGGTGCCGCCGGCGCCTTCGCCGCCACCCAGCTCATGGACCGGCCCGAGGTGGCGCCGGCATCCCCGCCGCCCGGCGGGGCGGTGAGCTCGGCGACCCCGAAGCTCGTGGTCGACACCGGCACCAGCCGCATGAAGGACCTCCGGGTGACCGTCGACGGGCGCCCGGTGCCCGCGAGCGCCGTCCGCGGCGCCGGCACCCGCCTGGTCATCTCGACGCCGACCCTGCGCGAGGGCCGGCACGTCGCGGTGGTCCGGTTCAAGACCGACAACGTCTTCGCCCGCACGGTCACCCGCACCTGGGGCTTCCTGGTCGACACCAAGGCGCCCTCGCTCACGGTGGTCACCCCCGAGGGCGCGATGGCCAACCGCCGCAACGTCCGCTTCTCGGGCAAGGCCGAGCCGCGGTCGACGGTCCGCGTGGAGTGGCCCGGCGGCGCGGCGGTCACCAAGGCGGGCGGCACGGGCGCCTGGGCGGCGACCGCGCGCCTGCCCGAGGGCCGGGTCGCCACGCGGGTGCTGGCCCTGGACCGCGCCGGCAACGCCACCGCCGACCCGCGTCCGCTCCTGGTCGACACCCAGGCGCCGCGGGTCGAGATGGCCAACACGAGCCAGGTGCGGAGCCTGACCTCGACCGACGAGCCCCTGGTCTACGGGCGGGTCACCAACGAGGACCCCACCCGGCTCACGTTCGGGGCGGTGGTCAACGGCGCCCACGTGACCCCGATCCGGGGCGCCAGCGCGACCACGCCGAACGACGACCCCGCCGACCCCTACACCGAGGCGGCGGTCACCTCCGGCGGCACCAGCCTGGCCCTCCACGGCAAGAAGTTCGCGATGAGCCTCGGGGCGCTGCCGCAGGGGCGCAACAAGGTCACCGTCTGGGTGCGCGACGAGGCCGGCAACGTCGGCAAGCAGACCTTCACGACCTTCGTCGACACCTCCTCGGAGTTCGGCGCCAACCAGATGGTGCTGGGGGCCAAGGGCGACGACGTCAAGGCGCTGCAGGAGCGCCTCAAGGGCATGGGCCTCTTCAAGGGCGCGGTCACCGGGACCTACGACGCGCGGACCGCGAAGGCCGTCTCCCGCTACCAGAAGCGCAACCGACTCAAGGTCAACGGGCAGATCAACACCCAGACCCTGCGGGCGATGGTCGGGCGGATCGTGGTCGACCTGTCCGACTACCGCCTGACGCTCTACCGCGACGGCAAGGCCTTCAAGACCTACTCGGTGGCGATCGGCCAGGCGGCCTACCCGACGCCGACCGGCGAGTACTCGATCGTGAACAAGCAGGTCGACCCCACCTGGATCCCGCCCGACTCCCCGTGGGCGGCCGGCCTCGGGCCCATCCCGCCCGGCCCCGGCAACCCGCTCGGCACGCGCTGGATCGGCACCTCGGCGCCCGCGGTGGGCATCCACGGCACCTACGCCGACTACTCGGTCGGCACGGCGGCGAGCCACGGGTGCATGCGCATGCACATCAGCGAGGTCGAGGAGCTGTACGAGTACGTGAACGTCGGGATGCCCATCACGATCCAGGCGTGAGCCCGGGGATCGTCGAGCTCACCGCCGCGACCTGGGACCGCGAGGTCCTGGGCCGCGGCGAGCCGATCCTGGTCGACTTCTGGGCGCCGTGGTGCGGCCCGTGCAAGCGGATCGCGCCGCTGGTGGAGGACCTCGCCGGCCGCTACGCGGGACGCATGTCGGTCGGCAAGCTCGACATCGACGAGCACCCGGGGCCGGCGGCCCGCTACGACGTGCTGTCGATCCCCACGCTGATCCTGTTCCGTGACGGCGCGCCCGTGGCGCGGGTGGTGGGCGCGGTGAAGCCCGCCAAGCTGGAGCGCGCGATCACCCCCCACCTCGGAGGCGACTGAGTGCCCGCCATCTACTTCAGCCTCGGCCTGGTGCAGCCGTTCGCCGACATGTCCAGCCGCGACGTCGAGGGCGAGCCCGGGGTGACCCTGGTCATCGCCGACGGCAAGACCGTGGGCATGCGCCTGGAGGACCCGCGCATGGTCATCCGCCTGGACGAGATCTGCGCCCGGGCCGGCGTCGACGCCGCGCTGGCGTGGGAGAAGCTGCGGGGCGACACCGACGTGCTGCTGGGCCGGCGTCAGGCGACCTGGGGCGGCGGCGGGCGCTAGGGGACCGTCCACGAACGGAGACTGTGCCTCCGGCCTGCGAATCCCAAGCATGTCGGTGACCGCAGGACGTCGGGCGTACTGGTGGTACGTCCGATTCCGAGGGTG
>JALOLS010000071.1 GCA_025455865.1 Thermoleophilia bacterium | reverse complement strand
CGTGGGGGTCGAGGGGGTGCGGGTGGCGGTCGGCGACGTCTCCCTGCTCGGGGAGGTCATCGCGGGGTGCGGGGTCCCGCCCGACGCGGCCGGGCGCCTGCGCACCGCCCTCGGCGCCCGCAGCCTGGTGGCCTGGCGCCGGGCGACCGGCGCGCTGGGGGTCCCCGGCCCGGCCGGCGAGCTGCTGGCGGCGCTCCCGGGCCTCCGTGGCGGGCCGGAGGTGCTCGAGCGCGTCGCGGCGGCGGTCCCGGGGGCGGCCCCCGCATGCGCGCGGCTGGAGCGGACGCTGGCGCTCGTCGCCGCGCACGGCGCGGGCGACGCGGTCATGCTCGACCTCGGGGTCCTGCGGGACTGGCCCTACTACTCCGGGATCGTCCTCGAGGCCTACGCGCCCGGCGTCGGCGCCCCCGTCGCGGTCGGCGGCCGCTACGACGGGCTGGGCGCGCGCTTCGGGCGCCCGCGGCCGGCCGTGGGCGTGGCGGTGATGCTCGACCTGCTCCACCGCGCGCTCGCCGGCGAGGCCGGCGCCGCGCCGCCGCTGCGCGACGGGCTGGTGCTCGCGGGCGGGTCCGACGACGAGGTGGCCGTCGCGGTCGCGCTCCGGGCGGCCGGGCTCACCGTGGTCGCCGTCCCGGCCGCGGGGGCCGATCCGGGCGCGCTGGCGGCGGCCGACGGCTGGCGGTGGGTGGCCCGGCGCGAGGGGGACGGGTGGCGGGTGACCGATCGCGCGGCCGGTACCGAGGCGGCGGTCGGCCGGATCGAGGAGGCCCTCCGATCGGCCCCTTGAGGATCTGCGTGCCCCTCGGGGCGCTCTTCGCCGACACCGTCTCGGCGCTGCGCGGAGCCGGCGTGGACGTCCGGCCGCTCGAGGACCTCGGGCGCCGGCTGGTGGTCGAGGCCGCCGACGGCACGGTGTTCATCACCACGCGCCCGAGCGACGTGCCGACCTACGTCGAGGCCGGCGCGGCCGACATCGGCGTCGTCGGCCGCGACGTGCTGCTCGAGCGCGCGCCCGACGTGTATGAGCTGCTCGACCTGGGCTTCGGCGGCTGCCGGATGATCTACGCCACCCGTGCCGGTGAGGACCCCACGCCCGCGGCGCTCGCCCACCTCGGGGTGGTGCGGGTGGCGACCAAGTACCCGGTGAGCGCCGCGCGCCACTTCGCCGCCTCCGGCCGGCAGGTCGAGGTCGTGAAGGTGAACGGCTCGGTCGAGCTGGCCCCGCTGGTGGGGCTCGCCCACGGCATCGTCGACCTCACCGCGACGGGGCGTACCCTGCGCGAGAACGGGCTCGTGGAGCGCGAGGACATCTTCCACTCCTCGGCACGGCTGATCGCCAACCGCGTGAGCCACAAGCTGGAGGCGGGTGCGGTGGACGATCTGGTGGAGCGGCTGCAGGCGGACGCGGCGTGAGCACGCCACGCCGCGTGCGGCTCGACGCGGGCGGCGCCGGGACGTTGGCCGCCACGCTCCGGCCCCCGGCGCCCGCCGGCGACCTCGACGTCCGGGTGCGGGCGATCGTGGAGGACGTGCGCGCGCGCGGCGACGCCGCCCTGGTCGACCAGGTGCGCGCGTTCGACTGCCCGGGGTTCCGGCGTGAGCAGCTCGCCGTCTCGCCGGAGGAGATCCGGCGGGCGGTCGCCGCGGCCGACCCGGCGCTCCGGGCGGCGATCGCCGCCGCCGCCGCCCAGGTCCGGGCGGTGGCCGAGGCCCAGCGGCCCGGCGACGTCCACATCGAGGGGCCGGTGGGCCAGCGGGTGGTGATCCGGGCGATCCCGGTCGACGCCGCCGGGCTCTACGTGCCCGGCGGGCGGGCCGCGTACCCCTCCAGCCTCATCATGGGCGCGGTGCCCGCGCGGGTGGCCGGTGTCGGGCGGGTGGCGGTCACCAGCCCCCCCGGGCCGGACGGGCACGTGCACCCGGCGGTCCTCGCCGCCGCGGGGATCTGCGGGGTCGACGAGGTCTACGCGGTGGGCGGGGCGGGCGCGGTGGCGGCGCTGGCCTACGGCACCGAGACCGTCGCGCCGGTCGCGGTCGTCGCCGGCCCCGGGAACAGCTGGGTCCAGGAGGCCAAGCGCCAGGCGGTGGGCCGGGTGGGGATCGACGGCATCGCCGGCCCCAGCGAGCTGGTGGTGGTGGCCGACGCCTCGGCCGACCCCGAGGCGGTCGCCGCCGACCTGCTCGCGCAGGCCGAGCACGGCCCCGACTCGCCCGCGGTGCTCGCCAGCGACGACCCCGAGGTGCTGGACGCGGTCGCCGGCGCCCTGGCCCGGCAGCCCGCCGCGGTCGGCTCGGTGACCCTGGTCGAATGTGCCACCCGGGCGCTCGCGATCGAGCTCGCCGAGGCCTTCGCGCCCGAGCACCTGCAGCTGTGCGTGCGCGACGCCGCGCGGGCGGCCGCCGGCATCCGCCACGCGGGCTGCGTGTTCCTCGGCCCGAGCGGCGCCACCGCGTTCGGCGACTACGTCGCCGGCTCCAACCACATCCTGCCCACCGGCGGCGCGGCCCGGCACTCGTCGGCCGTCGGCCCCGCGACGTTCACGAGGCGCATGTCCATGGTCGAGCTCCCGCAGGAGGCCGTCGTGGCCCTGACCCCGCACCTGGCCCGCCTGGCCGACGCCGAGGGCTTCCCCCAGCACCGCCGCTCCGCCGAGCTCCGGGTGGGCGCATGAGCCGCCAGGCGGAGGTCCGCCGGCGCACGGGGGAGACCGACGTGTCGGTCCGGGTGAACCTCGACGGCGCGGGCGGGGCGGAGGTCCAGACCGGCGTCGGGTTCCTCGACCACATGCTCGTGCTGCTCGCCCGCCACGCGCTCATCGACCTGGTGGTCGACGCGCGCGGGGACCTCGAGACCGGGAGCCACCACACCGTCGAGGATGTCGGCATCACCCTCGGGCAGGCGCTCGACCGCGCCCTGGGCGACCGGTCGGGCATCGAGCGGTACGCGGATGCGACCGTGCCGATGGACGAGGTGCTGGTGCAGTGTGCGCTGGACATCTCCGGCCGGCCCCTGCTCGTGATGGACGTGGCGCTCCCGCCCGGCGACATCGCCGGGTTCGAGACGGACCTGGTGCAGGAGTTCATGCGCGGCCTGGCCGCCAACGCCCGGCTCACGCTGCACCTGCGCCTGCTCGCCCCCGGCGGGCCGCACCACGTCATCGAGGGGTGCTTCAAGGCGCTCGCCCGGGCGCTGCGCGGCGCGGTGGCCCTGAACGCGCGGGTGCAGGGGGTGCCGTCGAGCAAGGGGTCGCTGTGAGCGGCCCCCGGGTGTGCGTGCTCGACTACGAGATGAGCAACCTGCGCAGCGCCACCAAGGCGCTGGAGCGCCTGGGCGCCCGGGTCGGCGTGGCCGCGCGTCCCGACGGGGCGGCGGGCGCCGACGCCCTGGTGCTCCCGGGCGTCGGCAACTTCGGCCAGGCCATGCGGCGCCTGCGCGAGCACGGGTTCGTGGACCTGCTGCGGGAGCGGGCCGCGGAGGGGGTGCCGGTGCTCGGCATCTGCCTGGGCCTGCAACTGCTCTTCGACTCGAGCGAGGAGAGCCCGGGGGTCGAGGGGCTCGGGATCCTCGCCGGCCCGGTGCGCCGGCTGGTGACCGACCGCAAGGTCCCGCACATCGGCTGGAGCGTGGTCGACTGGGCGCCGGGCGCGCCGGTGGGTCCCGGCCCCGGGGCCCCGGAGGCCCTGTCCACGTATTACTTCGTCCACTCGTTCGCCCCCGAGCCCACCGACCCGGCCGACGTGCTCGGGACCGCCGAGCACGGCGTGCGCTTCTGCGCCGCCGCCGGGCGCGGGAACGTGGCGGGGGTGCAGTTCCACCCCGAGAAGTCCAGCCGCGCCGGGCTGGCCCTGCTCGAGCGCTGGCTCGCCGCGGTGCCGCGGGCGACGGCCCGGGTGGTGCCGGCGTGATGCTGCTGTACCCGGCGATCGACCTGCGCGACGGCTCGGCCGTGCGCCTGGTGCAGGGCGACTTCGCCCGTTCGACGGTGTTCAACGACGACCCGGTGGCCCAGGCCCGGGCGTTCGCCGCCGAGGGCGCCGGCGCCCTGCACGTGGTCGACCTGGACGGCGCGCTCGAGGGCCGGCCGGTGCACGCGCCGCTCGTGGCCACCATCGCCGCGTCGTTCCCCGGACCGGTGCAGCTCGGCGGCGGCCTGCGCAGCCGCCCGGCCATCGAGACCGCCATCGCCACCGGCGCCCAGCGCATCGTGGTCGGCACCGCGGTGGTCGAGGACGCGGAGCTCCTGCGCTGGGCCATCGGGCGGCTGGGCGACCGGCTGGTGGTCTCGATCGACGCCCGCGAGGGGAAGGTGGCCACCCATGGGTGGACGCAGATCACCGACACCGCGGCCGTCGATCTCGCGGGCGATCTGGTCCGTACGGGCGTGCGGCACCTGCTCTACACCGACATCGGCCGCGACGGGACCCTGGGCGGCCCGAACCTGCACGCCCTCAAGCGCCTGGCCCAGGCCGCGCCGCCGCTCAAGCTGATCGCCTCGGGCGGCGTGTCCTCCCTCGGCGACCTGCGGGCCCTGGCCGGGCTCAAGCTGCCCAACCTGACCGGGGTCATCGTGGGCCGCGCGCTGTATGAGGGCCGCTTCACGGTGGCCGAGGCCCTCACCGCGCTCCGGGACGCCGCGTGATCCGCGTCATCCCCTGCCTCGACGTCAACGAGGGCCGGGTGGTCAAGGGGGTGAACTTCGTCGGCCTGCGCGACGCCGGCGATCCGGTCGAGCTCGCGGCCCGCTACGACGAGATGGGCGCCGACGAGCTGGTGTTCCTGGACATCACCGCCAGCCACGAGGGGCGCGAGACCATCGTCGGGCTGGCCGAGCGCACCGCCGAGCAGGTGTTCATCCCGTTCACGATCGGCGGGGGCCTGCGCCGTGAGGAGGACATCCGGGCGGTGCTCGCGGCCGGCGCCGACAAGGTGTCGCTGAACTCCGCCGCGGTGCGCGACCCGGGCCTGATCGAGCGGGCGTCGGCCCGCTTCGGGGCCCAGTGCGTGGTGGTGGCGATCGATGCCAAGCGGCGCGCCGACGGGAGCGGCTGGGAGGTCTACCTGAACGGCGGCCGGGTGCCGACCGGGCGGGAGGCGGTGGCCTGGGCGGCCGAGGCGGCCGCCCGCGGGGCCGGAGAGCTCCTGGTCACCAGCATGGACCGCGACGGCACCCAGGTCGGCTTCGACTGCGACCTGCTCGCCGCGGTGGCCGAGGCCGCGCCGGTCCCGGTCATCGCCTCGGGCGGGGCGGGCACCCTCGGGCACTTCGCCGAGGCGGTCACCCGGGGCCGGGCCGACGCCGTCCTGGCCGCGTCGGTCTTCCACGACGGCGTCTACACCGTCGCCCAGGTCAAGGACGCCATGGCGGCCGACGGCGTCGCGGTGAGGAGGGTCTGAGGGCGTGTCCATGAACCAAGGGTGCGACGTCCGGCGAGCGAATCCCGAGCAGGTGGGTGGACGCAGTCCATTCCCCGTACTGGTGGTACGGGGAATGACGAGGGCGCCCAGATGCGACGGGATGCAGCCGCCGGCGGTGTGCCCGACTTCCTGGAGACGCCCCTGATGGCGAACCGCATCGTGCGCACCGACGAGGCCCCCGCGCCGGTCGCGGGCGCCCCCTACAGCCAGGCCGTCGCCGCCGTCCCGGGGGAGGTGGTGTGGGTGTCGGGCCAGGTGCCGGTCGACCCGGCCACCGGGGCGCTCGGGGCCGACGACGTGGCCGGGCAGACGCGCCTGTGCCTGCGCCACGTGGCCGCGGTGCTCGCCGCGGCGGGGGCGGGCATGGGCGACGTGGTCAAGACCACCGTGTACCTGACCGACCTGGCCGGCGACTTCGCCCCGATGAACTCCGCCTACGCGGAGGCCTTCGCCGCCACCGCCCCGGCGCGGGCGACCGTGGGGGTCGCCGCGCTGCCCCTCGGGGCCCGGGTGGAGATCGAGGCCGTGGCCGTGGTGGCCCGGTGAGCTACTCCCAGAAGAAGCGGCGCTCGAGGATGGTGTCGATGGCCATCCGGTCGAGGTAGTCCGGCGACTCCGACGTGGGCCTGCCGGCGTTGGCCGGGTCCTCGACCCAGGCCCGGAACCGCGCGTTGACCCGGTCGAGCTCGGACTGGAGCGTGCCCACGTCGAGATCCTGCCACCGCCCGATGGCGTCGACGAAGCCCGGGAGGGCGACCGGGGTGACCGAGCGGAGCGTCTCGGAGAAGCGGTCGTAGCCCACGACCCCGATCGTACACGCGTCGCCCGGCGGGTCGCCGGCGATGCCGCCCTGCGACGGCTCGCGCTGCCCGACGATCCGCCGGTGAGCCTGGTGGGCGGGGCGGTCCGCGACGCCATCCTCGGGGTGACGCACGGCCCCGATCTGGACCTGGTGGTGGAGGGGGACGCCGTGCGCCTGGCCCGCGACCTCGGCCGCCGCCTGGGCGCCCGGGTGGTCACCCACGAGCGGTTCGGCACGGCGGCGATCGAGCTGGAGCTGGAGCTCCCGCACGGGCGGGTGATCGACCTGGTGAGCGCCCGCCGCGAGCGCTACCCGGCGCCGGGCGCGCTCCCCGAGGTCACCCCCGGGACGATCGCCGACGACCTGGCCCGGCGCGACTTCACCGTGAACGCGATGGCCTTCCGGCTGTCGGGTCCGGGCCGGGGGGATCTGCTCGACCCGCACGGGGGGCGGGGCGACCTGCACGCCGGCCTGGTGCGGGCGCTGCGGCCCGACGCCTTCACCGAGGACCCCTCCCGGCTCCTGCGCGCGGTGCGCTACGCCGCGCGGCTCGGCTTCGAGATCGAGCCGGCCACCCGGCAGGCGGCGCAGGCGGCCGCCGGCGCGGTGGACCCGGCCTCGCCCCGGGTGGCCGAGGAACTGCGCCGGGTGCTCGAGGAGGACCGGGCGGCAGCGGCGCTCGTGCTGGCCGCCGAGGTCGGGGTGGGGTGGCTCGATTCCGACCGCCTCGCCCGCCTGCCCGGGCGCCTGGCGGCCCTGGACGCGGCGCTCGCGCGGCGCGGCGCCCCGGACCTGCCGCGGTGGCCGCTCCGCCTGGGGCTTGCGCTCGGCCCCGCGGCGGGGGCCGTCGCGGTGGCGGGCTGGGCCCGGGCGCTCGCCGCCGAGGCCGATGCGGGGGAGGCCCTCGCCGCGCGCCTCGCCGGGCTGGGCGGCCGGCCGTCGGCGATCGACGCCGTGCTCGGCCGGGCCCGGCCGGCCGCCGCGGTGGGGGCCCTGGCCGCCGGGGCCGAGGAGGTCGCCCGCTGGTGGGCCGAGTGGCGTGACCTGCGGCCCGATGTGCGCGGCACCGATCTCGTGGCCGGCGGGGCCGCCCCGGGGCCGGCGATCGGCCGCGCCCTGGCCGCGGTGCGCGCGGCGGTGCTCGACGGGACGGCGGGCGGGCGCGAGGACCAGCTGCGCCTGGCGCGGGAGGCCCTCGCTGACTGAGCTCATCCCCGGCGGCGAGGGCCCGGTCCGGGCCGCCTTCACCACCCGGGCCGGCGGGGTCAGCACGGGTCCGTTCGCCGGGCTGAACGTCGGCGCGAGCACCGGCGACGACCGCGCCGCCGTGCGTGAGAACCGCCGGCGCCTGGCCCGGGCGCTCGGGATCGACCCCGAGCGGGCGACGATGGTGCACCAGGTCCACGGCGCCGGGGTGCGTGACGCCGCCGCGCCGCTCAGGCCCGGGCGCTTCCTGGGCGGGCTCTCGGGCTGGCCGGAGGGCGACGCGCTGGTCACCCGGACGGCGGGCGTCGCCCTCGCGGTGATGGGGGCCGACTGCCTGCCGGTCCTGATGTGGCGCCGTGACGCGCCGGCCGTGGCCGCCGCCCACGCCGGGTGGCGCGGGCTGGTCGATGGGGTGCTCGAGGCGGCGCTCGCGGCGCTCGGCGACCCGGCCCGCACGGCCGCATGGGTCGGCCCCGGGATCGGCCCCTGCTGCTACCCGGTCGACGCCGCGCTCCGCAGCCGGTTCGCCGCCCGGTTCTCTCCGGCCACCGTGCGGGGCGACGCCGTCGACCTGGCCGGCGCCGCGGTGGGCGCGCTGGTCGCGGCCGGGGTGCCGGCGGCCCACGTCCGGACGGTGGCGGCCTGCACGAGCTGCGAGCCCGCGCGCTTCTACTCCTACCGGCGCGACGGGGCGGCCACCGGGCGGCAGGCCGGGCTCGTGTGGATCGACCCGGCGATACTGCGCGGGTGATCGACCCCGACCGACTGCGGGACGCCCTGGCCGAGGCGCGCGAGCGCGTGGACGAGGCCGCCCTGCGCTCGGGCCGCCCCGCCGGGTCGGTCCAGATCGTGATGGCCGGCAAGTACGTCCCGGCCGACCAGGCCCCGGCGCTGGTCGCGGCCGGGGTCGGGGTGGTGGGGGAGAACCGCCTCCAGGACCTCCTGGCCAAGCGCGCGGTGGTCGGCGACGGGCTGGTCTTCGACTTCATCGGGCACCTCCAGCGGCGCAAGGCGCGGGACGTGCTCCCGGTCGTGCGCCTGATCCACACCCTCGACTCCGAGGCGCTGGCCGCCGAGATCGCGCGACGGGCGGAAGGTCCGGTGCGCCTGCTCGTCGAAATCAACGTCGCCGATGAGCCGACCAAACACGGAATCCCCCCCTCCGACCTCGACGCGTTCGTGGACCTGGTGTCCGAGCGTCACCCCGAGCTGGTGATCGGGGGGCTGATGACGCTGCCCCCGCACCAGGCCGCGGGACCGGAGGGCAGTCGCGCGCACTTCGCGCGGGTGCGGGATCTGGCGGAGCGCCTGCGCGATCGGTGGTCGCCGCGCCACGACCTGGCCGACCTGTCCATGGGCACCACCCAGGACTTCGTCGTCGCCGCGGAGGAGGGCGCTAGCATGGTGAGGATCGGGCGCGGCCTGATCGAACGGAGCCAGGTGGGGTAGCGGATGGCGCTCGGGGATCTGTGGCATAGGACGCTCGTCTACTTCGGCATGGCCGATGAGGACGACGAGTACGACGACGACCGGGATCGCGATCGCGATCGTGACCGCGACGCCCGGACGTACTCGCGCTCGTCGGCCGACGACCTCGAGCAGCAGTACCGCGAGCGGCCGAACGTGCGCAAGCTCGGCTCGTCCCGGCGGTCGGACGACTTCGACGACATCTTCGCCGACGACGCGCCCATGGGATCCGGCGCCCGGTCGGCGCCGGTGCGGGCCGTCGAGCCCGTGCGCACGCGTGCGGTCGAGGTGCACCTCGTCGTGCCCAAGAGCTTCAACGACGCGCAGCAGATCGCGGACAAGTTCAAGGGCACGGTGCCGGTCATCCTCAACCTGCAGGCGGCCGAGACCGACCTGGCGAAGCGGCTCATCGACTTCTCGAGCGGGCTCACCTACGCCCTCGACGGCGGCATGCAGCGGGTGGCCGACAAGGTCTTCATGCTGACGCCGCGCAACGTCGAGGTGTCGGCGGAGGAGCGGGCCCGGCTGCTCGAGAAGGGCTTCTTCAACCAGTATTGACCCCCGACTGGCCTGCCGGCGTCGGGCTCGTCGGCGCCGGCGCGATGGGCCGGGCCCTGGTCGCCGGCCTGGTGCGGGGGCGGCCGGCGCTGGCCGGGCGGATCGTGGTGGCCGACGTCGTCCCCGCCGCGGCCGAGGCCGGGGCCGCCGAGTGCGGGGGGCGGGTCGGGAGCCCGGCCGAGGCCGCCGCGTGCGAGCTGGTCTGCGTCGCGGTCAAGCCCGGCGACGTGGCCCCCCTGATCGACTCGGTGCGCGGCGCGCTCGCGCCCGGCGGGGTGCTGCTCTCGGTCGCCGCCGGGGTGACCCTGGACCACCTGGCCGGCGCCGCGCCGGGGCACGCCCTGGTGCGCTGCATGCCGAACCTCGCGGTGCGCCACGGGGCGGGGATCGTCGCCGTCGCCACCCGCGGGGTCGAGGGACCGCGGCACGAGGCGCTCCGGGCGCTGCTCGGCCCGCTCGGGGCGGTCGTCGACGTGCCGGAGGCGAACTTCGCCGCCGCCACCGCCCTGGCCGGGAGCGGCCCCGGCCTGGTGGCGCTGATCGCCGAGGCGCTCGAGGACGGGGCGGTGGCGAGCGGGCTCACGCGCGCCCAGGCCCGGGCGATGGCCCAGGGGGTGCTCGCCGGCACCGCGGCGCTGCTCGCCGACGGCCTCGACCCGGCCGTCCTCCGCCAGCAGGTGAGCTCACCGGGCGGCACCACCATCGCCGGGCTGCTGGCGCTGGAGCGGGGCGCGGTGCGGGCCCACGTGGCCGAGGCCGTGCGGGTGGCGGCCGCGCGGGCCGCCGAGATGGCGGGGGGCTGACGTGGACCTGGTCATCGACTACGTCAGCGCCCTCTTCACCGTCTACCTCATCATCATCTTCATCCGGATCCTGCTCTCGTGGATCCCCGCCACACCGACGGGGCGGGTGACCGGGGCGCTCTACCGGTTCTTCCACGACACCACGGACTGGTACCTCAACATCTTCCGGCGGGTGATCCCGCCGATCGGGATGTTCGACCTGTCGCCGATCGTCGCGCTGATCGTGCTCTACATCCTGAACAACCTCGTCATCCGGCTGCTGGAGTCCTTCTGAGCGAGGCGCGCCCCCTCCCGGACTGGCTCTCGCTGCGGGAGGGCGGGGTGCTGGTGGAGGTGAAGGCGGTGCCCCGGGCCTCACGCACGAGGGCGGTCGGCGTGCACGACGGTGCGCTCCGGGTCCAGATCGCCGCCCCGCCCCACGCGGGGCAGTCCAACGCGGCCCTCTGCGCCTACCTGGCCGGCTGCGCGGGCGTGCGCCCGGCCGGCGCGCGGCTGCGTCGGGGCTCGGGCGGCGCCCGCAAGCTCATCGAGATCGACGGCGACCCGGCGGCACTGGCCCGGGCTCTCTCGCGGGCGCTCCCCGAGGCCGGGTGAGCGCCGACCCCCGCACCCGCCCCGCCGCTCCCGACACCCGCGATGCCGTGGTCCAGGCCGTGCAGCGCCGGGAGCGCCGCGAGCTGGCCGGGCGGTTCCGGCGGATGGCGATCCTGGCCCTCGCCGTGCTCCTGGTCGACCAGGCGATCAAGGAGCTGGTCCGCGCGCGACTGGACCCGGGCGACGAGGTCCGGCTCGTCCCCGGCCTCGCGATCGTCCGCACCACCAACGAGGGCATCGCCTTCGGCCTCTTCCCGGGCCGCCAGGGCCTGGTGGCGGTGCTGACCATGGTCGCGCTCGCGGCCATCGCGCTCGCGCTGGTGGGGCTCGCGCGCCGGCATCCGCTGGTGGCGATCGGGGGCGGGCTCCTGGTCGGCGGGTCGCTCGGCAACCTGGTCGACCGGGTGATCCACGGCGGGGTGACCGACTACGTCGACATCGCCTCCTGGCCGGCGTTCAACCTCGCCGACGTCGCGATCGTCGCGGGCGCCGCGCTGATCGTCTGGGCCCTGCTCAAGGACACCCCGGACACGGCGTGAGCACGCTCGCGTTCGCGGCCGGCCCGCAGGACGACGGCCGGCGGCTGGACGCCGTCCTGGGGGCCCGGGAGGAGGTCGGCAGCCGGGCCGAGGCCCAGCGGCTGATCGGCGGCGGGCGGGTGCGGGTGGACGGGCGGGTCGTGGCCAAGCGCCACCGACTGGCGGCGGGCCAGCGGGTGGAGGCCGACCTGCCGCCCGCCCGGGAGGCCGGGCCGCTGGTGGCCGAGGACCTGGCGATCCCCGTGGCCTACGCCGACGACGAGGTGATGGTGGTCGACAAGCCGCCGGGCATGGCCACCCACCCGGGCCGGGGCCACGCCCGGGGCACCCTGGTCCACGGCCTGCTCGGGGCCGGGATCGCCGGGGGCGCCGACCCCGAGCGGCCGGGGATCGTGCACCGCCTGGACCGCGACACCTCGGGGCTGCTCCTGGTCGCCCGGACCGAGCGGGCGCACCGGCGGCTGCAGCGGATGATGCGCGAGCGCCGGATCGACCGGCGCTACCTGGCCCTGGTGTGGGGGGCGTTCCCCCCGGCCCTCACGGTCGACCGCCCGGTGGGCCGCGACCCGCGCCGGCGCACCCGCATGAGCACCCGCTCGGACCGCCCACGCGACGCGGTGACCCACTTCCGCCTGCTGGAGGCGCTCGGACCGCTCTCGCTGATCGAGGCGCGCCTGGAGACCGGGCGCACCCACCAGGTGCGGGTCCACCTGGAGTCGGCCGGG
This sequence comes from Thermoleophilia bacterium, assembly GCA_025455865.1. GTDB lineage: Bacteria > Actinomycetota > Thermoleophilia > Miltoncostaeales > Miltoncostaeaceae > JALOLS01. Next base: position 2,832 of record JALOLS010000071.1, on the reverse strand, counting down.
TTCCCGGTGGTGGGCGACCCGGTCTACGGGCGCGGGCGGCCCGCCCTCGGCCTGGAGCGGCAGTTCCTGCACGCCGCGCGGCTCACCTTCCCGCACCCGGTCGACGGGCGCACCGTGCGGGTGGAGAGCCCGCTCCCGGCCGACCTCGAGGCGGTGCTGGCCCGGGCCCGATCCGGGGACGGGACCGGAAACCGGTAGACTGCGTGGTCGCGGGCGCCCCGGCGCCTGCGTCCTCCTGCCCATCCACCCCCCGGCGCGACCCCACGAGGGTGGCCGGTGCCGGCCTCGGCCGGCCCCACCCCCGCGCGCCGGCGCACCGAACCCCAACCGACCCTGCAAGGAGCCACATCGTGTCGAGCGTCGTCTCCATGAAGCAGCTCCTGGAGTCCGGAGTGCACTTCGGGCACCAGACCCGCCGCTGGAACCCCAAGATGAAGCGCTACATCTTCGGTGAGCGCGGCGGCATCTACATCATCGACCTGCAGCAGACCCTGGTGCTGCTCGAGCAGGCCCACGACTTCGTGCGCAACATCGCCGAGCGCGGCGGCACCGTCATGTTCGTCGGCACCAAGAAGCAGTGCCAGGACGCCATCCGCGCGCAGGCCGTCCGCTCGGGGATGCCCTTCGTCTCGCACCGCTGGCTGGGCGGCCTGCTCACCAACTGGACCACCATCTCGCAGCGCATCCGCCGCCTCCACGAGCTCCGGGCCCAGAAGAGCGGCGGGCAGCTCGAGCTCCTGCCGACCCGTGAGCGACTGGCCGCCGAGGGCGAGCTCCTGAAGCTCGAGACCAACCTGGGCGGGGTGGCCGACATGCAGCGGCTGCCGGACGCCGTGGTGATCGTGGACCTCAAGAAGGAGGCCATCGCGGTGCGCGAGGCCAACCGCCTGGGCATCCCGGTGGTCGGCCTGGTCGACACCAACTGCGACCCGGACGAGGCGACCTACGTCATCCCGGGCAACGACGACGCCATCCGGTCCTGCTCGCTGGTGCTCGCGGTGCTGGCCGACGGCATCCGCGCCGGCAAGGGCCTGGAGCCGCTGGGCGAGGAGCCGACCGGCGAGCCGGCCGAGGCCGGCGAGGCCCCGGCGGCCGCGGACGCCCCGGCGGCCGCGGAGGCCCCGGCCCCCGCCGCCGAGGTGGCCCCCGAGACCCCCGCCGCCGAGGTGGCCCCCGAGGCCCCCGCCGCCGAGGTGGCCCCCGAGGCTCCGGCCGCCGTGTCCGCGCCCCCGGTCGAGGCCCCCGCCGCCCCCGAGGCCGCCCCCCAGCCCGAGGCCCCCGCCGCCGAGGCCGGGGCGCCGGCCGAGACCCCCGCCACCCCCGCCGAGGAGACGCCCGCCCCGTGAGCACGACCCAGATCTCCGCCCAGCAGGTGAAGGAGCTCCGCGAGCGGACTGGCGCGGGCATGATGGACTGCAAGCGGGCCCTCACCGAGACCGAGGGCGACATCGAGCAGGCCATCGACCTGCTGCGCAAGCAGGGCCTCTCGGCCGCGGCCAAGCGCGCGGGGCGCGCGGTGAACGAGGGCGCCGTCGAGAGCTACATCCACCAGGGTGGCCGGCTCGGCGTGCTGGTCGAGGTCAACTGCGAGACCGACTTCGTGGCCCGCACGGACCGCTTCAAGCAGTTCGCCCGCGACGTCGCCCTGAACGTGGCGGCGATGAAGCCCCTGTACGTCTCGGTCGACGACGTGCCCGAGGACTACAAGGACCGCGAGCGCGCGATCTACGTCGAGCAGGCCAAGGACCGCCCCGAGGCGGCCCGGGAGAAGATCGTCGAGGGCAAGCTCGCCAAGCACCTCAAGGAGATCTGCCTGCTGGAGCAGCCCTTCTTCCGGGACCAGACCGAGAAGCGGCAGCGCACGATGGAGGAGCTCCGGGCCGAGACGTCCTCCGAGGTCGGCGAGAACATCTCGATCCGGCGCTTCGTGATCTACCAGCTTGGCCAGTAGCGCGACCCCCGAGGACGGCCCCGCCGCCGGCGCCGCGCCGGCGGCGGCCTACGCCCGCATCCTGCTCAAGCTCTCGGGCGAGGCCCTCATGGGCGAGCAGGCCTACGGCATCGACCCCGAGCGCATCGCCGCCATCGCCCGGCAGGTGCGCGCGGCCTGCGAGCGCGGGGTCGAGGTCGCGATCGTGGTGGGCGCCGGCAACATCTTCCGCGGGGTGAGCGGGGCGGCGAGCGGGATGGACCGCGCCACCGCCGACTACATGGGGATGATCGCCACGGTCCTGAACGCGCTGGCGATCCAGGACGCCCTGGAGAAGCTCGGCACCACCACCCGCATCCAGTCGGCCATCGCCATGCAGGAGGTGGCCGAGCCCTACATCCGGCGGCGGGCCATCCGGCACCTGGAGAAGAAGCGGGTGGTCATCTTCGCCGCGGGCACCGGCAACCCGTTCTTCACCACCGACACCACGGCGGCGCTGCGGGCCCTGGAGATCGGCGCCGAGTGCATCCTCATGGCCAAGAACCGCGTGGAGGGCGTGCTGGACGCCGACCCCCGGGAGGACCCGGACGCCCGGCTCATCCCCCGGCTGACCCACATGGACGCCATCGAGCGGGGCCTGCGCGTCATGGACACCACGGCGCTCACGCTGTGCATGGACAACGACCTGCCGATCCTCGTGTTCAACATGGAGGACGAGCGCAACGTGGGCCGTATCCTCGACGGTGAGCACGTGGGCACCGTGGTCGCGGGCCCGGACGGCGACGACAAGGGGGGGGCGGGGTGAAGGAGCGCATCGACGACGCCAGGCGGCGCATGGAGGGGGCGGTCAAGGCCTTGCAGGGCGAGTACGGGTCGCTGCGGACGGGCCGCGCGTCCACCGC
>JALOLS010000070.1 GCA_025455865.1 Thermoleophilia bacterium | reverse complement strand
AGATCGCCCGCTCCGGCCCCGGCCCCGAGGCGATCGCCCGCACCATGGCCACCGCCGGGCGGAGCGTGGTGTTCAGCACGGTCACCGTGGCCGCGGCGCTCGCCGGCCTCATGGTGTTCCCCCAGGGCTTCCTGTTCTCGATGGGCTTCGGTGGGGTGGTGGTGGCGCTCACCGCGGCGCTGGTCACGCTGATCGTGCTCCCGGCCGTGCTGGTGCTGCTGGGGCGGCGGGTGAACGCGGGGGCCCCGCGGTCCTGGCAGCGGCGCAGCGACCAGGCCGACCGGCCGATCACCTCGGGCGGGTGGTACCGCCTGTCGCGGCTGGTCATGCGCCGGCCCCGCACGGTGGCGGCGCTCTCGGCCGGGTTCCTCATCGCGCTCGGACTGCCCGCGCTCGGGGTCACCTTCACCACGGTGAACTCCGACGTGCTCCCGCCCGAGGCCACCGCCCGCCAGGTGGCGACGGCGCTGACCCGCGACTTCCCCCTCGACCGCTCCACCCCGGTCTACCTGGCCGTGCGGGCGCCGCAGACCGCCGCCGCGCGCGCGGCCCTCGCCGGGTACGCGGACGATCTGCGGGCGCGGCCGGGCGTGCTCGCGGTGGCCCCGCCCCGGGTGGTGGGGGAGGGGGTGTGGCAGATCGACCTGCTCTCGGGCGCCCCCGGGCTCGCGCAGGCGAGCCAGGACCTGGTGCGCACGATCCGCGCCGGGCCCGCGCCCTTCCCGGTGCTGGTAGGCGGGTTCAGCGCGGCGTTCGTGGACCAGAAGGAGAGCCTGGCCGCCCACCTGCCCTGGGCGATCCTCGTGGTCGTCGGGGTGACCCTGGTCGCGCTCTTCCTGATGACCGGGTCGGTCGTGCTGCCGGTGAAGGCGGTGATCATGAACCTGCTCACCCTCACCGCCACGCTCGGGGTGCTGGTGCTGATCTTCCAGGACGGCCGGCTGGAGGGGCTGCTCGACTACACCAGCCAGGGCGGGGTGGACCTGACCCAGCCCATCCTGCTCGCGGCGCTCGCCTTCGGGCTGTCCACCGACTACGCGGTGTTCCTGCTCTCGCGCATCAAGGAGGCGCGCGACGCCGGTGCGTCCGACCAGGAGGCCGTGGCGATCGGCCTTCAGCGCACCGGGCGGATCGTGACCGCCGCCGCCCTGCTCTTCTGCGTCGCCGTGCTCGCGTTCGCCACCTCCCGGGTGTCGATCATCAAGGAGCTCGGCATCGGCACCGCGCTCGCGGTCGCCCTGGACGCCACGATCGTGCGCGCGCTGCTGGTGCCGTCGCTGATGGCGCTGCTCGGCCGCTGGAACTGGTGGGCCCCCGGACCCCTGCGGCGGCTGCACGACCGGTTCGGGATGCGGGAGGGCTGATCCTCAGGCCACCCTCAAGTTCCCGCCGCCGCCATCCGATTCCGCGCCTGACCCTCGCCAAGGACCGGCCATGTCACGCGCCCCCCTGCGCAGCCTCACCGCGCTTCGCCCCGCCCGGCTCACCCGCACCCGCCCGGGCGTGGTGCACCTGCTCACCGCCCTCGCGCTCGCGGGCGGGCTCGCCTACCTGGTGTGGCGCGCCCTGTTCACCGTCGCCGGGGCGCCGCTCTGGCTCTCGGTGCCGCTGCTGGTGGCGGAGGCCGTGGGCTGGACGCAGCTCGCGCACCTGGCGGTGGAGGCGTGGGTCGCGCCGGGCGCCGCCGAGGGCGGAGACTGCCCGGGGACGCGGCAGGTCGTGGTGCTGGCCGCCGGTGCCGCGGAGGACGCGGTCGAGCGCACGCTGCTCGGCTGCCGGGAGATGGACGGCGAGCCCGAGGTGCTGGTGGCGCGGCTCGCGGGCGACGCGACCCTCGACGGGCTCTGCACGCGGATCGGCGCACGCGTGGTCGTGGTGCCCGACGCGACCCCGGGGGCGGCGCTCGCCGCCGCCCAGGCCGACCTGGTGTTCCTGGTCGGCGCCGGGGCGGTGCCCACCGGCGACGCGCTCGATCAGGCCGCCTGGCGGCTCGGCGCGGGTGGCGCGGTGGCGGCGCAGTGCCGGGCCGAGGCGACCGACGCGGGCATCGCGTCGGCGGTCGCCGGCGGCGGCGGGGGGACCCTCCTGCAGGACGTCCTGCACCCCTCGCTGGGCGCGCGCGGGGTCGTGATGGCCCAGGCCCACGACGGCCTCCTGGTGCGCCGGGGGCCGGCGCTCGCCGCCCTGGCCGGCCGGCCGGCCATGCGCGCGGCCGCGGCGCTCCTCGGCCGGCGCGGACGGGTGGTCTTCGCCCCCCAGGCGGTGGTGCGCACGGTGCCCGCCGCCTCCCTGGAGGGCTTCCTGGACCAGGCCGGCCGCGACGCGCGCCAGGGGCTCGGCCTGTTCCTGGCCCCCGAGGGGCCGGTGCGCGGACGGGGCCTCGGGTGGCTTCGCCGGGTGGTCCTGGCCGGGCCGGCGCTGCGGGCGCTCACCGGACCGCGGATGCTCGTGCTGCTGGCCGTCCTGGCCGGGGCGCTGGTCTCCGGGCGCGCCCCGCTCGACGCCCCGATCTGGCTGATCGGCGTGTGCTGGGGCGTGTGGGTCGTGCTGGCCACCGGGGCCTGGGCCGTGCTGGAGCGCGGCACCCGGGCGATCGGCGACCGCACCCGCGGCGGGCTGCGCCTGATGGGCCAGCAGGGCGGCGCCCTGGTGCGGGCGATCCTGCTCAGGCCCGCCCGCGCCGCCTCCGGCGGCTCGCGCCGGGGGCTGGCCGCCCTCTCGCGTCTGGGGCTCCTGGTCGGCGCCCTGGTCATCGTGAACGCGGCCCTGGCCGTGCGCGGGGTCGCCCAGCACATGGATCTGGGCCTGCCGGTCATGCCGCGCGGCCCGCTCTGGGTCCTCGTGGGCTTCGCCGCGCTCGCGGCGCTGCTCATGCTCGACGTGCTGCAGCTCGTGGTGCTGCTGCGCCAGGACCGGCGCGCGGTGCGCATGGCGGTCGACCTCCCCGTGCGGGTGGGCGGGGCGCCGGCCCGGGTGGTCGACCTGACCCCGGCCGGCCTGCGCCTGGCCGGGGTGCCCGCCGCCGCGCGGCCGGGCGATCGGCTGGCCCTGACCCTGACGCTCCCCGGGCGCGACGGCGGCACGCACGACGTGGCGCTCTCCGGGCTGGTGCGCAACGTCGCCGGCCAGGCGGCCGGCGTGGAGCTGGTGGATGTGGATGAGGCCGCCCGTGAGGCGCTGCTCACCTACTACTGGGTCACCCGGCCCGCGCGGCTGCGCGCCGGCCTGGACGCCCCCTCGGCGCCGGTCCCCGGCGGCGCGTCGGCCGGCCCGCTCCTCGGCCGGCGCCTGAGCGCGCTCTCGCGGGTCGCCACCCTGGTCGGCGCCGCCGGCCTGGTGCTCGCGCTGCTGCCGGCGAGCGCCCAGGCGGCGACCGGCGGGGCCACCGTCACCCTGAAGAAGCCGGTGGTCTCGCCCGGGATCGGCGCGTTCGGGCGCTACAACATCAACATCAGCAAGGTCGCCGCGCCCGGCTTCCCGTTCCTGCCCGGCGACAAGCGCGCACACTGCGTGGAGTTCGACCAGGGCGCCGCCACCGGCGCCGGGGAGCTCAACTCCGGCCCGCAGATCGCCCTGCGCAACGACGCCAACGGCCCGGCGGGCAACGCCCGCATCAAGTGGCTCATGCTCTCCGACTACGCCTCGGAGACCTCGCCGGCCCCGCTCACCGCGGCACAGCAGGTCGCCGCCCACCAGAGCGCCATCTGGGCGCTGACCAACCCCACCAAGCCCCTCGGCGACCCCCAGAACGTGCGGGCCCCGGGCTCCGACGCCAAGGCCCTCGCCCGCGCCCGGGAGCTCTACGCGGCCGTGACCGAGCCGGGCTTCAGCGCGGCCTGGGTGGACCAGGCGCCGGCCCTCGCCGCCGACGGTCCCGCCGTCTGCGCCGGGGAGGCCCGGCGCACGGTGGGCGTGACCGGCGCGCCGTGGGCCGCCGTGGCCCTCTCGGTCCCCGAGGGCGGCACGATCTGGGTGGGCGGGGCGAGCCGCGGCCGCACGACCCAGATCCGGCTCGACGGCGACGGGCGGGTGGACGTCGAGGTCGCCGGGTCCGGCCCGGGCGCGGTCACGCTGACCGCCGCCTTCGAGGCCCCGACGCTCGTGCAATCGCGCAACGGCGTGAACAAGAGCAGCCAGGACTTCGTCTACCTCGAGTTCGAGACCGTCACCCGGACCATCGAGCTCCGGTTCCTCGACTGCCGCCCGCTCACCGCCGAGGCGACCGCCACTCCCGGCTTCACCCGGGCCTTCGACTGGGCGGTCGCGAAGTCGGCCGGGGTCGAGAGCCCGGTCATCACCACCGAGGACACGGTCCGCGTGCCCTACACGGTGACCGTGACCCGGACGGCCCAGACCGACTCCGGGTTCGCGGTGGAGGGTGCGGTGACGGTGCGCAACCCCAACGCCGATCCGGTCAGCGGGGTGACGGTCACCGCCCGGGTCGAGGGTGTCGACTGCCCGGTGACCGGCGGCGGGGGCACGCTGCCCGCCGGCGGGGCCGCGCGGTCGGCCTTCGCCTGCACGCTCCCGGCGCGGGCCGACGGGGCGGTGGCCGTCTCGGTGGGCTGGGCCCGGCCCGGCCTCCCCGACGGGAGCGCCTCCGCACGGGCGGAGTTCGCGTTCACCGCGCCGACCCGCCTTGTTCGGCCGTCGGTCGTGGTCACCGACACCGCGGCGGAGTTCGCCGGCCCGCGGACGGTCGCCCACACCGACCCGAGCCCGCAGGCGTTCACCTACGAGCGCGTCCTCGACGTGCCCACGGGGCGCGCGGCGTGCACCGGTCACGACAACGTCGCCCGGATCGCCCTGCCCGACGGCACGCCCCAGGGCACCGCCGCCCGGTCGGTGGCGATCTGCCGCGAGACCCGGGACCTGGTGGTCACCACGACCGCCGAGCCCGCCTACACCCGCAGCTTCGACTGGGACATCGCCAAGTCGGCATCGCCGCGGCGCCAGGAGGCCGACGCCGACACCGCGTCGGTCGCCTACACCGTGCGCGTGACCCGCTCCGCGCCGGTGGACTCCGGGTTCACGGTGCGCGGCGTCATCACCCTGACCAACCCCAACCCGTTCCCCGTCCCGGGCGTCACCGTGACCGACGACCTCCCGGGCGCGACCTGCGCGGTCGGCGGCGCCGCGGGCGCGCCGGTGAGCGTCCCGGCCCGCCGGGGCAGCGAGAACGGCACCCTGGAGGTGCCCTACTCCTGTACCCGCCCGGACCGCGCCGACGGGGAGCACACCGCGACCGCGACCTGGTCCTGGACGCCCGAGCAGGCCGCCGAGACCGGCGACCGCCCGGGCCCCCAGCGGGCCACGGGCACCGCGCCGGTGGTGTTCGGCGCGCCCACCGTGGTGCGCAACGAGCGCGTGCGGGTCACCGACACCCCGGAGGGCGGCGAGCCGGTCGTGCTGGCGCCCGCGCTCGAGACCGGCGGGTCGTTCATGTACGCCCGCCAGGTCCCGGTGCCCGAGGTGGGCTGCCGGACCCGCGGCAACGTCGCGCGCTTCACCGCGCTCGACGGCGATGACGCCGGTCAGGCGGGCGCCTCGGCGGAGGTCTGCCGGCGCGGCCGGGACCTCGTGGTCACCAAGACCGCGGCGCCCTCGTTCACGCGGACGTACGACTGGGATCTGACCAAGTCGGCCGGCCCGGCCTCGTCGGTGGTCGGCGACGAGGCGACCCGCGACGTGCCGGTGACCTACACGATCACCGCGACCAAGGGCGCGGGCACCGACTCGGCCTGGCGCGTCGGCGGGCTGATCACCGTCGAGAACCCCAACCCCTTCCCGGTGGACGGGGTGCGGGTGAGCGACGACCTGCCCGGGGCGCGCTGCGCGGTGGCCGGTGAGGGCGCGCTGAGCGTCCCGGCGGCCGGGAGCGCGAGCATCGCCTACGACTGCGTGCTCGACGACCGTCCCGCGGCCGACCAGCCGGTGGTCAACACCGCCACCGCCACCTGGGACCGCGACGCCTACGTGACCCCCGCGGGGAGCGCGACGGGCACCGCGTCGGCCCGGTTCGACCGGCCGACCGACCTGGTCAACGACGCGGTCAGGATCGGCGATGCGTTCGACGGCGCCTCGGAGCAGGTGCTCGCCACCGAGATCTCGGAGACCCAGACGTTCACCCAGGTGCGCCGCGTGCCGGTGCCCGGCGACGGGTGCGCGACGGTCGCGAACATCGCCGTGCTGTCGGGCGTCGGCTCGCCCGCCTTCCGGCGCGAGGCGACCGCGCTCGCCGAGGTCTGCCGCCGGGTCCCGGCGTCGAGCCCGGCCGGCGCCCCGGACTCCTCGGCCACGCCGGCCACGCCGTCCGGATCCCCGGCGCGGCCGGCGCGCCCGGCCACGGCCCGGGGCCGGATCGCGCTGACCAAGCGGGGCCCGCGGCAGGCGACGGCCGGGCAGGCGGTGCCGTACTCGATCAGCGTCCGCAACGCCGGCCGGGCGCCGGTGTCCGGGGTCGTCGTGACCGACGTGCTCCCCGCCGGCACCTCGCTGGCCGCCCGGGCGTCCGGCGCGTCGCTGCGGGCCGGCAGCCTGTCCTGGCGGGTCGGGCGCCTCGCGCCCGGGGCCTCGCGCACGTTCCGGGTGCTGCTCAGGCTGGACGCCCAGGCGAGCGGGGGCCGCTGCAACGTGGCCCGCGCCACCGGGCGGGGCGTCGGCCGGGCCGCGGCGACCACCTGCATGCAGGTGGCCCCGCTCGCGCGGCGGATCACCCCGGCGGTCACCGGGTAGCGCGGCGGACCGCGGGGCGGCTTCCGGCCGCCCCGCGCGTCCGCTACCCTCCTCCGTCGGCCCCGACCCGGAGGAACCCCAGCATGGCCCACGTCGAGCTCGACGCCCGAACCCGCTCCGCCCTCGGCAGCGCGGCGTCCCGGCGCATCCGCCGGGAGGGCCTCGTGCCGGGCGTCCTCTACCAGCAGGGCGCCGCCTCCATCGCCTTCGCGGCCACCGAGCGGGACGTGCGCCGGCTCATGCACGCCGAGGGCGCCCGCACCGCGGTCATCGACGTGACCATCGACGGCGAGACGCCCCGGCCCGCGCTGCTCAAGGACTGGCAGCTGCATCCGGTGCGCGACGAGGTCATCCACCTGGACCTCCAGCAGGTCGACCTCAAGGTCGTCGTCGAGGCCGCCGTGCCCGTGTCGCTCATCGGCACCCCGGTCGGGGTGCGCGACGGCGGCGTGCTGGACCAGCCGCTGCGCGAGGTGACCGTGCGCGCCCTGCCCGACGCCCTGCCCGACGCCATCGAGCTGGACGTGGCCCAGCTGGGCCCCGGCGACGCGCTGCACCTGGTCGACCTGCACGCGCCCGAGGGCGTGGAGATCCTGGGCGACCCGGACGCGGTCGTCGCCTCGGTCATGGCCGCCGGCGGCGGCGAGCCCGAGGCCGGCGAGGACGAGGGCGGCCAGGAGCCCGAGCTGGTCGGCGGCCGGGAGTCGGAGTAGCCGCCCCGGTCCGCCTGGTGGTCGGGCTCGGCAATCCCGAGCCCCGGTACGCACGGACCCGGCACAACGCCGGCCAGATGGTGGTCGAGGACCTCGCCGGGCGCCTGGGGGCCGGTCGCATGCGCGGCCGGTTCGCCGGGCGGGTGGCCGACGCCCGGGGTCCGGCGGGACCGCTCACCCTGCTCATCCCGACGACCTACATGAATGCCTCGGGCGACAGCGTCGGCCCGGCCGCGGGGAGCCTGCGCATCGACCCGGAGCAGGTGCTGGTGGTCCACGACGACATCGACCTGCCGTTCGGCGCGGTCCGCGGCAAGGCCGGCGGCGGCCACGGCGGCCACAACGGCCTGCGCGACATCCGCCGGGGGCTCGGCAGCGGTGAGTTCCTGCGGGTGCGCATCGGGGTGGGCCGCCCGCCGGCGGACTTCCGCGGGGACGAGGCGGCCTGGGTCCTGATGCCGTTCTCCGAGCCCCGGGACGAGGTGCAGGCGATGCTCGGGCGTGCGGGCGCGATGGTCGACGTGGTGCTCGCCGAGGGCATGGAGGCGGCGGTCGCCCGCTTCCACGCCGCGCCGCCCGGCTCGCGCTCCCGCGCCCGCCGCGAGCGCCGCGAGGTGGCGGCCGATGGCCCGCCCGGGCCCGAGGAGGCCCAGGAGGGGTGAGCACGCCGGCCGCCGTCCTCGACCGCCTGCTGCTCGGCCCGGCCCCGGTGGCCGCCGCCGCCGAGGCGCTCGGCGCCGCCCGCCCGGCCGGCGCGCTCGCCCTGGCCCGCCCCGGGTGGCCCTGGGTGCTGGGCGCGCTCGCCCGCACGAGTGAGCGGGCGCTGCTCGTGGTGGCCGGGGGCGACGACGAGGCGCGCGACCTGGCGGCCGACCTCGAGGCGCTGCTCGGCCGCTCGCCGGTGGCGCTCTGGGCCGCCCGGGGGGTGCCGGCGGGCGGCCGGGTGGGCCCGGCGCCCGGCCGAGCGGGCCGAGCCGCTGGCCATCCGCACCGGGGACCGGGTCGACCCCACCGACCTCACCGACCGCCTGGCCGCCCTGGGCTACGAGCGGGTGCCCCAGGTCGAGGAGCGCGGCGAGATGGCGCTTCGCGGCGGCATCCTGGACGTCTACCCGGCGACCGCCGACGTGCCGGTGCGCGTGGACCTGTTCGGCGACGAGGTGGAGTCGCTGCGGGCCTTCTCGCCGTTCACCCAGCGCACCATCCGCCCGCTCGCCCGGGTGCTGGTCTGGCCCGCCCGGGAGCCCGAGGAGGGCGCGTGGGCCGACCCGCTCGAGGACCCGGCCCCCCACGGCGCCGCGGTCGTCCGCCTGGCCCCGGCCGAGCACCCGGCCGCCGCCCGCGCGGCCCTGGAGCGCCTGGAGGACGAGGCGGCGGCCGGCGCGCTCGCGGACCCCGACATCGTGCTGGCCCGCCTGGAGGCGCTCGCCGCCCTCGACCTCACCCCGCCGGGCGGCGGCCGCGCGGCCGCGTTCGACGCCACCGAGGCCCGCTTCGCCGCCCGTGGCCTCGGCGAGGCCGAGGCCGAGATCGCGCGCCTGGCCAAGGGCGGGATGCGCGTGCTGGTCTGCTTCGCCCGCCGCGGCGACCTGGAGCGCACCCAGCACCAGGCCCAGCGCATCACGCCGCAGACGCTGACCGCCGGGGATCCGCTGCCCACCCCGGGCGCCGTGCGCTTCGCCCAGCTCCCGGTGAAGCGCGGGTTCGTCTCGCGGGAGCTCGGCCTGGCCTGCGTGCCCGAGGCCGAGATCCTGCGCCGCCGCCGGCCGACCGGGCCGCGGCGCCTGACCGTGGGCAAGCGCCTGTCGAGCTTCCTCGACCTCAAGGTCGGCGACTTCGTGGTCCACGAGGACCACGGGGTGGGCCGCCTGGTCGGCTTCGAGACCCGGACGGTCGCGAACGTCACCCGCGACTACCTCGCGCTGGCCTTCGCCGGCTCGGACCGCCTGTACGTCCCCCACGACCAGCTCGACAAGGTCGCCCGCTACGTCGGGGCCGACGGATCGGCGCCCCCGCTCTCCAAGCTCGGGGGCAAGTCGTGGGAGCGGATGAAGGCCCGCGCCCGGGCGGCGGTGCGCGAGATGGCCGGCGAGCTCATCGCGCTGTACGAGGCCCGCGCCCGCGCGACGGGCCATGCCTTCCCGCCGGACGACGAGTGGATGCGCGAGCTGGAGCGGCGCTTCCCGCACCGGGAGACCCCCGACCAGCAGCGGGCGATCGACGAGGTCATGGAGGACATGGAGCGCCCGAGCCCCATGGACCGGCTCATCTGCGGCGACGTGGGCTTCGGCAAGACCGAGATCGCGATCCGCGCGGCGATGAAGGCCGCGGCCGGCGGCAAGCAGGTGCTGGTCCTGGTCCCGACCACGATCCTGGCCCAGCAGCACCTGGCCACGTTCCGCGAGCGCCTGCAGGACCTGCCGGTGTCGGTGGACATGGTCAACCGGTTCCGCAGCCCGGCCGAGACCCGCGACGTGCTCGGCCGCTTCCGGGAGGGCCGCCTGGACATCCTGGTCGGCACCCACCGGCTGCTCTCGATGGACGTGCAGCCGAAGGACCTCGGCCTGGTCGTGGTGGATGAGGAGCAGCGCTTCGGGGTGGCCCAGAAGGAGGCCCTGCGCCAGCTGCGGCTGAAGGTCGACGTGCTGGCGATGAGCGCGACCCCGATCCCCCGCAGCCTCCAGATGTCGCTCTCGGGCCTGCGCGACATCAGCGTCATCGAGACGCCGCCCCCGGGCCGGCGGCCGGTGGCGACCCACGTGGGCGAGCACGACGACGAGCTCATCCGCCAGGCGCTCATCCGCGAGCGCGAGCGCGGCGGGCAGAGCTTCTACCTGCACAACCGGGTGGAGACGATCCAGGAGGCGGGCGAGCGGGTGCGGGCGCTGGTGCCCGACCTGCGGGTGGTCGTGGCCCACGGGCAGATGCCCGAGCACCAGCTCGAGGACGTCATGCTCGGCTTCGTGCGCGGCGAGGCCGACGTGCTCGTCTCGACCACGATCATCGAGAGCGGCCTGGACATCCCGGCGGCCAACACCCTCGTGGTGGAGCGCGCCGACCAGCTCGGGCTCTCGCAGCTCTACCAGATCCGCGGACGGGTGGGGCGCTCCAGCGTGACCGCCCACGCCTACCTGCTCTATCCCGACGAGCACGGCCTCACCCGCGAGGCGGCCGCCCGGCTGCGGGCCGTGGCCGACTACACCGAGCTCGGATCGGGCCTCAAGATCGCCATGCGCGACCTGGAGATCCGCGGGGCCGGCAACCTGCTGGGCGACGAGCAGAGCGGTCACGTGGCCGCCGTCGGCTTCGAGATGTACGTGGACATGCTCCAGGAGGCCGTCGCGCTGGGCCGCGGCGAGGTGCCCGACGAGCGCGAGGTGCGGGTGGACATCCCGGCCTCGGCCTACATCCCGGTGGACTACGTGCCGTTCGAGGCGGCGAAGATCGACCTGCACCGGCGCATCGCCCAGGCCCGGGACCTCGATGACGTCGCCCGCCTGCGCGAGGAGGTGACCGACCGCTTCGGCCCGCCCCCGCCCCCGGTCGAGGCGCTCATCGGCCTGCAGGAGCTGCGGGTGAAGCTGCGGGCGGTCGGGGCCGGGCAGGCCGCGGTGCGGGGCGGCAAGGTCGTGGTGGGGCCGGTCAGCCTGTCCTCGGGCCAGATGCGCTCGCTGCGGGAGGCCGCCCCGCGGGCGCTCTACTCCTCGCGCGAGCGCCTGGTGAGCGCCCCGGCGGGCACCGCGCCGGCCGAGCGGCTGCAGTCGGCGTCGGAGGTGCTCGACGCGCTCATCGGGGCGGTCGCGGCCGCCGCATAGCCCCGGGCGCTTGCCCCCGGGCGGCGGCTGGTCCATCCTGGGGCGCGCATGGAATACCTCATCCTGCTCGGGATCATGGCCGGGCTCGCCCTGCTGCCCCTGCCGCTCTTCCCGTCGTGGGTGGTGGTGGCCTACATGGTCGTGGAGCTGGATCTGCGGATCGCCCTCGCGGTGGTGGTCGCCGCCGCCGGCACGGCCATCGGGCGCGTGGGCCTGGCGGCGATCGCCCGGGTGGCCGGGCCGAGCGTGCTGGGGCCGTGGTCGCGCAGCAACCTCGACTATCTGCACGGCCGCCTGGAGAACGCCACCGGCACGCTCGGGGTCTTCGGCGTCCTGGCCGCGTCGCCCCCGCCCGCCGGCGTGCTCTACGTCGCGGCCGGGCTGTTGCGGGTCCCGCTCCACATCGTCGCGGCGGCGGCCTTCCTCGGGCGCACGTTCTCCTACGCGATCATGGTGACCTCGACCAGCGCCGCCGCCGAGGAGCTCTCCGACCGCCTGCGCGGGGCGGTGGGGCCGTGGTCGGTGGCGATCGCGATCGCCCTGGTGGCCGGCGCGCTGGCCCTCCTGATCCACGTCGACTGGCGTGTGCTGCTCGAGGAGAAGCGCGTCCGCCTGCACCGCGGGGGGCGCCGGCGCGAGCCCCAGCTCGCCCCCGACGAGGCGGGGTGACCCGGCGGGACCGGGCCTCCGGGAGCCCCGGAGACCCCGTGCTACCCTCCCGGCCCGTGGCCGCCCGAGGACTGAAGATCGCAGGAGCCATCGCCCTCGGCGCCGTGGCCCTGACCTTCGCGGCATGTGGTGGGGGCGACTCCCCCGGCCAGGACGTGCCCGAGGGGTCGGTCGCCCAGGTCGGCGACCAGCGCATCACCGAGGCCGAGCTCCAGCGCGCGGTCGAGCAGCAGGAGGCGGCGGCCCGGACCCAGGGCGGCACGTTCCCGGCCGAGGGCAGCCCGGAGTACGACGCGGCCCGGCGGCAGCTGCTGGAGCAGCTCGTGCTCCAGCGGGTGGTCGAGTTCGAGGCCCGCAAGTGCGGCAAGCCCTGCCGCGTCACCGAGGCCGACGTCACCGCCGAGCTCAACCGGATCAAGAAGGAGAACTTCCAGGACAGCCAGCAGCGCCTGGACCAGTTCCTGAAGGAGTCCAAGCTCACGGTGGCCGACGCCCGGCGCATCCTGCGCCTGCGGCTCGAGCAGCCCAAGCTCTACAACCAGGTCACCAGGGGCATCCGGTTCACCGCGGCCGACGCGCGGGCCTTCTACCGGGACAACCCGGCCCAGTTCCGCCAGCCGGCCTCGCGCACCGCGTCGCACATCCTGGTCAAGGACAAGGCGCTGGCCGACCGCATCGCCGAGCAGGCGACCGCGGCCAACTTCGCCGACCTCGCCCGCCGCTACTCGACCGACCCGGGCTCCAAGGCCCAGGGCGGCAACCTCGGCCCCATCCAGCGCGGCCAGCTCGTGCCGGAGTTCGAGCGGGTGGCCTTCTCGCTCAAGGACGGGCAGATCTCCAAGCCGGTGAAGACCCAGTTCGGCTGGCACATCATCACGGCCAACGTGAACCCGGCGCGCACCATCCCGCTGGCCGAGGCCCAGCAGGGCATCGTCACCGACCAGCTCCGGGCCAAGCGCGACGCGGCCTTCGCCGAGTGGCGCGACAAGGTGCTCAAGGAGTGGAACGCCCGGACGCGGTACGCCGACCCGGATCTCGCGCCGCAGCCCACCACCGCGGCGACCACCCCGGCGCCGGCGCAGACCACCGCGCCGTAGCCTCGCGGTGATCCGGATCGTCGCCCTCGGGCCGGGCGACCCGGAATCGGTCCCGGCCGCCGCCCTCGCCGCGCTGGCCGCGGCGGGCGCCGTCCCGGTGTACGCCGTGCCCGGCCTTCGCCGTGACACCCGCCGCCTGCTCGGCGTGCGCCCGCGGCCCCTGGGCGCCCTGGACGCCGTCCCCGCGCGGGCGGTGATCGCCGCCCCCGACGCCGAGGCCCACCGCATCGCCCTGGCGCTGCCGGACGCCCTGACCCTGCCCGACCGCGCGGCCCTGCGCGGCCGGGCGATCGGCGCCGAGGTGGCGTTCCTCGCCGGAGTGGGGCGCCGCCTGCGCCGCGACTGCCCCTGGGACCGCGAGCAGACGGCCGCGACCATCGTGCCGCACACCATCGAGGAGGCCTTCGAGGTGGCCGAGGCGGTGGCCGCGGGCGACCCCGCGCGGCAGGCGGATGAGATCGGCGACCTGCTGTTCCAGTCGGTGTTCCTGGCCCAGCTCCTGGAGGAGCAGGGCCACGGCGACCTCGGCCGGGTCGCCCGGGCGCAGGGGGACAAGCTGGTGAGCCGCCACCCCCACGTCTACGGCGACGCGGTGGCCGAGAGCGCCGGCCGGGTGCTCGAGGAGTGGGAGCGCCGCAAGCGCGAGGACCGCGCCGACCAGGGCATCTTCCACGACCTCCCGCCCGGCCTGCCGGCGCTCGCCTACGCCTCCAAGGCGCAGAAGCGCGCCGCGTCGGTGGGGTTCGCGTTCGCCGGCCCCGGGCCCGCCCTGGACAAGCTCACCGAGGAGGTGGGCGAGCTGGCGGCCCGGCCCGGGGCCGACGAGCTGGGGGACGTGCTCTTCGCCTGCGTGGCCCTGGCCCGGGAGCTCGACGCCGATCCGGAGCTCGCCCTGCGCGCCGCCGCGCAGCGCTTCCGGGCCCGGGTGGAGCGGGCCGCCGCCCTTGCCGCGGCGGCCGGAGCGCGCTTCGAGGATCTCGCGCCCGCCGACCAGCTCGCCTGGTACGCGCGGGCGAAGGCGGAGGTCAGCCCCGCCGCAGGCTGATGCGCCGGGTCGCCGCCGCGGAGCTGCCGGCCGGGCTGAGCGACGCCCAGACGCGCGCGGTCGGCCGGGTGGCCAGCAGGCGCCGGCCGGCCGCGGTCATCCGCACCCGGACCACGGCCCGGGTGCCCGCCCGCAGCCGGTAGGCCGCGGTGCCGTAGACCACCGCGCGGGCCTTCTCGGCCGCGCCCGCGCCACCCTGGGAGAGCAGCCGCACGATGCCCGCGCAGTCGCCCCCCCGGGCGCACTCGAGCGCGAGCCGGGCGACGCCGTCGCGCACGGGCACCGGGCTGCGGGGAAGCGCCGGGAGCACCGCCCGGCCGCCCGGGGGATCGGCCACGGGCGGCCCGGGCACCCACTCGGCGTTCATCGCCACCAGCTTGCCGGTGGTCGAGGAGGTGGACAGCAGCAGGTCGCCCGGGGCGGGGGCGGGGGCGAAGACGAACCCCGAGGGGACCGTCGCGGAGATGGCGTCGCCGAGGTCGATGACCGGGACCGGGGTGTTCGGGTCGAGCACGGCCAGGCCGAGCACGTCCAGGACCGAGGGCTCGCCCGGGCCCGGGGAGGGGCTCACCTCGACCGGCAGGCTCACCGGCACCGTCGTGACGGCGTTCGGCGCGGGGGTGAACACCTGGCTCTGGGCCTGGACGGTGCAGCAGCGGCGTCCGTCGAAGGCCCGGAACACCATCGCCCGCATCGGCCCGGTGACCGGCCCCACCCGGACCCGCACCGCGGTGATGCGCCCGGTGCCCGGGGCCTGGAGCCCCTGCGTCCCGGCCGGGTCCAGGTGGGTCCACGCGCAGGTGGGCTGGCCGCGGCCGGGGAAGAACTCCGGCGGCAGCCCGGGCACCGGGACGCCGACCGGGCAGGTGATCGCGGTGTTGGGGGCCGCCCGCAGGTCCGCCCCGAACGGCACGGCGGCGGCGGTGGCCGGAAGGGCGGCCAGGAGGCCGGCGATCGTCGTTCCGGCCGCGAGCGCGGGACGCATGGGCGGATGATACGGGCCGCCGGGGCAGGAGTCCCGGTTCGGGGTGCGACGGCGTCGGCCGGGGTGGCGGCTGCGTAGACTCGGTCGGTCCCGGCCCCGACCAGGAGCGGCTCCCTCCATGGCCCAGATCACCCGCGTGCACGCCCGGCAGATCCTCGACTCGCGGGGCCAGCCCACCGTGGAGGTCGAGGTCGAGCTCTCCTCGGGCGCGGTCGGCCGGGCCGCGGTGCCCTCGGGCGCGAGCACCGGCACCCACGAGGCCCTGGAGCTCCGCGACGGCGAGGGCTCCGTCTACTGGGGCAAGGGCGTGATGAAGGCCGTCGCCAACGTCGAGGACGAGCTGTTCGCCGCGCTCGTCGGCCTGGAGGCCGACGACCAGTCCACCGTCGACCGCACGATGACCGAGCTGGACGGCACGGCGAACAAGGGGCGCCTCGGGGCCAACGCCATCCTCGGCTGCTCGCTGGCCGTCGCGCAGGCCGCGGCCGCCGACGCGGGCCTGCCGCTGTACCGCTACATCGGCGGCGCCCGCGCCCACCGCATGCCGGTCCCGCTCATGAACATCATGAACGGGGGCGCCCACGCCGACAACAGCGTGGACTTCCAGGAGTTCATGGTCGCCCCGGTGGGCGCGCGCACGTTCGCCGAGGCCCTGCGCACCGGCGCCGAGGTCTACCACCACCTGAAGGGCGTCCTGCGCGGCCGCGGCCTGGCCACCGGGGTGGGCGACGAGGGCGGCTTCGCCCCCGACCTGCCCGACAACCAGACCGCGCTGGAGATCATCATGCAGGCCATCGAGGCGGCGGGCTACCGGCCCGGCCAGGACGTGGCCCTGGCCCTCGACCCGGCCGCCAGCGAGTTCTTCCGGGACGGCGGCTACCACCTGGAGGGCGAGGGCCGGGTGCTCACCCCGGACGAGATGGCGGCCTACTGGGCCGACCTGTGCGACCGGTACCCGATCGTGTCGATCGAGGACGGCATGGCCGAGGAGGACTGGGACGGCTGGAAGACGCTCACCGACCTGGTCGGCGACCGGGTCCAGCTCGTGGGCGACGACCTGTTCGTGACCAACACCGCGCGCCTGCAGATGGGCATCGACCGCGGGGTGGGCAACGCGATCCTGATCAAGGTCAACCAGATCGGCACGCTCTCGGAGACCCTCGCCGCCATCGAGCTCGCCGCGCGCCACGGCTACCGCTCGATCATCTCCCACCGCTCGGGGGAGACCGAGGACACGTTCATCGCCGACCTGGCGGTGGCCACCGGCGCCGGCCAGATCAAGACCGGCGCGCCCTCGCGCTCGGAGCGGACGGCCAAGTACAACCAGCTCATCCGCATCGAGGAGCGCCTCGGCCCGGCCGCCGCCTACCCCGGGCCGACCGCCTTCTCCCACCACTGATCCCGGCCCCGGCAGGACTCCCGGCCCCGGCGGCGTACCCGGTCACCACCGGGGCACCCGCCGGTGCCCCCTGCCCGGAAAGGACGGCCCGCGACGCTCGGGCGACTGCTGGCGATCGGCGTTCTCATCGGCATCCTGGTCGCCTACGTCGGCCCGGTGCGCGAGTACCTGTCGGCCCGGGAGGAGCTCCGGCGCCATCAGGTGCAGCTCACCGCGGCCCAGCAGGAGCGCGACCGCATCGGCGCCCGCCTGCGCGCCCTGCGCGAGCCGGCGGTGCTCGAGGCCCGCGCCCGGGAGCTCGGAATGGTCCGCCCGGGCGAGAAGCCCTTCGTCGTCAAGGGGCTGCCCCCCGCGGGCGCCCGGCCCGCCCCGGCGCCGCCGGCCGGTGACGGCGGCGGGGTCCTCGGGTGGTTGCGCGACCTCCTCTGAGGCGGATGCCCGGATGGTGCGCCGGCTGCTCGGCCGTCCGGCGCACGCCGGCTTCCGGGTCGCCGTCCGCTGCCCGCACGGCGCCCCGGCGGTGATCGAGAACGCCCCGGTGGACGAGCGGGGGCGGCCCTTCCCGACCCGCGACTGGCTGGTGTGCCGGGCGCTCGGCACGGCGGTGAGCCGCCTGGAGTCGGCCGGCGGGGTGCGGATGCTCGAGGACGACCCCGCCATGGCCGAGGCGCTCGCCGCGGCCCACGCGCGCCACGCCGCGCTGCATCAGGGCCACCGGGTGGCCGGGGCGGGCGACCCGCGGCGGGTCAAGTGCCTGCACGCGCACCTGGCGTTCGCGCTCGCCGAGGGCGGGAGCCCGGTGGGCGACTGGATCATGGCCCGCGCGGAGGCCGGGTGGCCGGCGCGCTGCTGCGTCGAGGCGGTGGCGTGATGGACCCCGCGGTGGTCAGCGCCATGGCCGACTGGGAGGACGGCGTGCGCCGGCTGCGCGAGCCCGGCCCCCTGCGCGGGCCCCGGGAGGTGGTGGCCGGGGCCGTGCAGGACGAGCTGCGCCGACGCGTGGGGGTCACGTTCACGCTGGCCGACCTCGCCCGGGCCTACGCGTCGGCGTCCGACTGGTATCTGGACCTGGCCCGGCGGGTGGCCCCGCTGGCCCCCGGCGCCTGGGATCCGGCCGTCGCCCTGGACGGGGCGTTCGGCGACTACGCGCGGCGCGCGAGCGACGGGCGGCGGCGATGAGCGACCCCGGGCCCCCGCGCTCGGCGGCCGACCGGGCGGCCGAGCGCGCCGCGAGCCGGGCGTCGCGCGAGGGCGCCGCCGCCCCCCGGCCCGGCGGACGCCGGGTGCCGGTCCTGGTCGTGGTGGTGGCCGCGCTCGCGGCGCTGGCGGCCGGGGTGCTGCTGGGCTACCGGGCCCGGGGCGACGCGCCGGCCCCGAAGCCGGTCACCGTGGAGCAGGACGTGCGGGTGGTCACGGTCACCGTCCCGGCCGGCCCCTGACCTCCCCGGGGGGCGGGGCGGTCCACTCGGCGGCGAGGCCGGGGTCGAGGGTCTCCCCTCGCTCGATCAGGGCGTGGATGGCCGGGAGGGCCTCCCGGCGCAGGTAGACGTGGCGCTGGCCCACGCTCGGCTTCTCACCGAGCAGGCCGGCGCGCAGGAGCGCCTCGCCGACCTCGAGGGCGTCGTGGCGGAGCTCCGGCGGCGAGCCGCGGTACATGTGGTCGAACTCGGTGTGGTATTGCGCGCCGACCTTGCGCATGTGCAGCAGGCGCCGGAGCACCCGGCGGGCCTGCTTGCGCCGGGGGCAGGGGTCGTCGTCGATGGCCAGGCTCGGGGCGTCGGGCTCGGGCGGGGTGCCCTGGAGCCCCCACTGCCGGAGCAGGCCCACCACCTCGGCCGGGTAGCGGTCCAGGTCGGGCGGCTGGCGGTGGCCGGCCATCGCGAGGGCGACCCGCACCGGATGGACCCAGATGGCGGCGGCGAGGTCCGCCACCCCCCCGGTGACCGGCGCCCGCGGGGCGGTGTCCACGTCGAGCGGCTCGCCGTCCACCCGCACCGTGGCCGGGAGGGGGACCAGGGCGGCGCGCGCCGGGGCGGGGTGGGCCTCGGCCATCGCCGTCGGGGCGATCTCGGCGTCGGCCCCGGGGACCACCGAGAGCGCGAAACCGTGCCAGTCGCGCAGGCTGACCGCCTCGGCGTCGGCGCCGGACTCCACCGCGGCGGCCAGGCACCGCAGCAGCACGAGCGCCGGCCCCCGGGAGTCGAAGGCCTCGGCCGCGTGCGCGGAGACCGGGAGGATCCAGGCCGGGTCACCGTCCGGCGTGCGCGCCGACCACACCCAGCAGGTGTAGTGGCGCGCGTGGAGGTTGCGGCCCGACAGGCCGAGGGTGGCCAGCGCCGCCTCGTCGGCGTCGCCCCTGGCCCAGGCCGGGAGGCCCCGCGCGACGTCCAGCGGGTCGCGTGCGAGGTCGGCGACGGTGACGGGCGGTCCGGCCATGCAGGGCGAGGGTAGCGGGGCCCCCGGCCCGGGCGGGCTACCCGGCGCCGGCGCGGGGCGCGGCGGCGAGCGGGGATCCCAGGATCTCGTCGGCGATCGCGTCGGCGATGGTCCGCGCGCGCTCGGCGTCGCGCCCGCCGCTCACCACCCAGAGGGCCCCGATCCGGGCCCGCACCTCATCGTCCAGGGCCCCGGGGTCGACGCCCCGCGCGCGCAGGTGCTCGCCGACCAGCTGTCGCAGGCGATCGTCCATGCCGGGGTGATGCCCGGTTCGGGGGCCGGCGAACCGCGTACGATGCCCGCCGACCCCCAAGGGCCCCTCCGTGCAGCCACGGCGTGGTGGACGGGCCCATCAGCCCCGGAGGACCCCGTGCCGCGCATCGCCAAGAGCCCCCGCCTCGCCATCGCCACGCTGGCCGTGCCCGCGCTCGCGGCCGGCGCGCTCCTCCTCGCCGGGTGCGGCGACCCGACCGTGGGGGACGTGGAGGACAAGCTGGCCGAGCAGCTCAAGGAGCAGGGCGAGGGGCGCGGTGTCGCCTTCTCCGACGACGTCACCTGCCCCGCCGACGTCGAGCTCAAGACCGGCGCCAAGTTCGAGTGCACGGCGCCGGCGACCGAGCGCAACCAGCAGGTCGTCTACACCGTGAGCGTCGAGATGACCGGCGACAACAGCTTCAACTACCGGGTGACCGGGGTGAAGCCGGCCGACGGCGGCGGCACCACGACCCCGGGCGGCTAGCCGGGCGCGTCACCGGCGCGGTCGCGCCACCAGGTCACGGTGCGGGCGATCGCCTCGTCGTGCGGGGTCGGGGGGTCCGGCGCGAACGCGCGGGTGAACGCGGCGCCGTCGGGCACCCAGGCCGTGGTGAACTGGTACCAGATGTCCGGGAGCTCCCGCGCCTCGGGCACGAAGATGCCGGCCAGGCGCATCGCGAGCTTGCCGGTGGGCTTGAGGCGGACCGGCCGGCCCAGCGCCTCGCCGACCATCGCCACGAACCGCCGGGGGGTGAGCGCCGGGGCGCAGGGCAGCACCCAGGCCCGCCCGAGGGCCTCGTCGCGCTCGCCGAGGGTCACCAGGGCGCGGGCGACGTCGGGCAGGAAGGCGAGGGCATGGGGCAGGTCGGGATCGCCGGGCCAGCGCACCGGCCGGTCCCGCACCGCGTCGCCGAAGAGCGGGGCGCCGGCCAGGCTGCCGGTGCCGCCGGGCCCGTAGTAGTCGGTCGCCCGCCCGATGGCCACCCGCACGCGGCCGGCGGCGTGGGCGTCGAGCAGCGTCCGGGCGAGCCCGCGGCGGATCGCCCCCTTGCGGCTCTCGGGCTCCTCACGCGTCGCCTCGGTGATCGGGCCGCGGATCGGGCCGTACATGTAGAGGTTGTCGGCGAACACCAGGCGCGCCCCGGCGGCCTCCGCGGCGCCGAGCACGACCCGGTTCATCACCGGGAACTCCTCACCCCAGCGCCCGTAGGCGGGCTGGGCGCAGTGGTGGACGACCGCCGCGCCGTCGAGCGCGCCGCGCGCGGCGTCGGAGTCGGTCAGGTCGGCCGCGTAGGCCTCAGCGCCCGCCGGGACCGGCCGGGGCGTGCGGGTGACCGCGCGCACCCGTCGCCCGCGCGCGAGGAGCTCGGTGACCACCGCGCCGCCGATCCCCCCGGTGGCGCCCAGCACGACGTGCAGATCCGGACCGGGCATGGCATGGCTCCCCGAGGACGTCAGCGACGGGTGGATCGTCCCATGTCCGGTCGCCGCGCGCGGTGGGGCCACCCCCACCACCGGGGGGCGGCCACCACCTCAGGCCGGGCTCAGTGCGGGCGGCGCGCGAAGTCGGCGTTGGCCCGGTAGGCCCACGCCAGCACCTCGGCGATGACCCCGTAGAGCTCGGCCGGGATCAGGGCGCCCAGGTCGAGCGCCGCGAGCGCCTCGGCCAGGTCGGGGTCCTGGCGCACCGGCAGGCCCGCCTCGCGCGCGGTCTGGAGGATGCGGTCGGCCACCCGGCCGCGCCCCTGGGCGGCCACCCGGGGCGCATCGTCGCGGTCGCGGTCGTAGGCCAGGGCGGCCGCGACCCGTCGGCGCGGGGATGCGCTCACGCGCTCTGGTCCACCGCGCCCGGATGCGGCGGCGGGTCGACCAGGTGCGCCGGCGGCGTGCCGCGAAGCGGCTCCACGCGCACCCGCGCGCGCGCGGCGGCGTGCTCCAGGCCCTCGGCCAGGTCACCCGCGCGGCCCGCGCAGAACGCCCGGGCCTCGGGCGCCTGCACCCGGACCGTCGCCTCCACGCCCGCCGGCCCGGCGGTCGCCTGGACCAGCACCGGCCCGAGCGCGGACAGGTGGAGCAGGAAGGCGAGGCGGCGCGGCCGCCCGTCGCCGCCCCCCTCGTCCGCGTCCGCGTCGACCCGCACCTCGGCGGTCTGCCCGCCCGGCAGCGGGAGCTGCAGGTAGGCGCCGCCGGCCGCCGCGGGGGCGCCCGGCGCCGGCGGCGGCCCGGCGAGCGGCTGGGCGGCGAGCGCGTCGGCCAGCCGCTCGGCGCCCCGCGCAACGGCCGGGTCGGCGTCGGGGTGGGCCGCCAGGGCGATGAGGATCGCCCGGGCCGGCGGCTCGGCCGGGGCCTCGCCCCGGGCCAGGCGGGCCTCCATCCCGTGGCCGAGGCTCTGGAGCGCCCGGGCCAGGCGCGCCGGGTCGCCGGATGCGGCGTCGGCCGCCGCGTGGGCGACGAGGCGGGCCAGCGCCTGGCCCAGGTCGGCCACCGCCGGGCGGGGGGCGTCCGGCCCCGCCGCCGCCGGCGGGGGAGGCGCGGGGGCGGCGGCCGGTGCGGGCGCGGGCGGGAGGGCCGGGACCGGGCCGGCCGGCGGGGGCGCGGGCGGGGTGGCCGCGGTGGGCGACGAGGCCGCGGGCACCGTCGCGGCGGCCACCTGGACCAGCGCCCGGCCGGCCGGCGGGCCGTCGATGATGAGCGCCATCCCGGCGACCGTCGCGGGGGTGGTCGGAAGGCCGGCCCGCACCAGGCGGGCGAAGCCGGCCGCCTCCGCGGGGGTGCGGACCCCGGCCTCGGCGGCCCGGGCCGCGAGGTCAGGGGGCGGCTGGGGCCCGGCCTCGGCCGCAAGCACCCGCGCGGCGGCGGGGGGGAGCTCCGGCGGGGCGGACGGGGCGGCGGGGCCCGGCGACGTCGGGGCGCCGGCGGGCGGCGGCGGCACGGCCAGCCGGAGCACCACGCGCTCGGCGCCGGCCTGCTCGACGACCAGGCGGATCTCCTGGCCCGGGACGAGGGGCACCTCGGTCCGGGCGCCCATCAGGCGCCCGGCGATCGCGAGCTCCACCTGCCCGCCGGCGGCCGCGAGCACCCGCGCGGCCAGCTCCTGCCCGGGGCGGACGGGGAGCACCTCGGCGAGCTGCAGGAGGGCGGGCGCCGGCGCTCCGGGCAGCGCCGGGGGCAGCACGACGGGTCCGGGCGCGACGGGGCCGGTCATGCCCGCGCCATCGGCACGGGATGCCCGTCCCTCAAGGCCCCGGCGGGTCCTGCCGACCCAACCAGCGGAACCCTCGATGATCCGTGGCCTCTACATCTCCGCGACCGGCCTCCTGGCCGAGAGCCGCCGTCAGGACGTGATCGCCAACAACCTGGCGAACGTCCAGACGACCGGCTTCCGCCGCTCGGAGACCCAGACCCGCCCCTTCTCGGAGATGCTGCTGCACAACACCGGGCTGCGGGGCACGCCGGCCGTCGGCACCCTCGCCATGGGGACCGAGGTCGCCGGCGCCCGGGTCATCGACGTGCAGGGGCCGATCACCGCGACGGGCAACACGCTCGACGTGGCCCTGTCGGGCACCGGGTTCATCTCGGTCCAGGCCGAGGGCGGCCGGCGCTACACCCGGGCGGGCAACCTGGGGCTCGACGCCCAGGGGCGCCTGACCACGGCCGACGGCGCCGTGGTGGAGGGGCAGTCGGGGCCCATCGTGCTCGGTCAGGGCGCGGTGGCGATCGGGGCCGACGGGACGGTGTCCCAGGGCGGGGCCGTGCGCGGCCGCATCCGCCTGGTCACCCTGGACCCGGAGTCGATCCGGGCCGAGGGCCAGAGCCGCCTCACCGGCACCGAGCGGGGCCCGGCCACCGCCACGGTGCGCCAGGGGTTCCTCGAGGGCTCGTCGGTGGAGACGGTGTCGGAGATGGTCGACCTCATCCGGGTGATGCGGTCGTTCGAGGTCAACCAGCGCGCGATGCGCGCGCAGGACGAGACGCTGGAGCAGGCGGTCACGAAGGTCGGTGCCATCGGGTAGCGGACCCTCCGGATCATGGGATGCGTGCCCCGAGAACGGCAAGGATGAGCTGGACCGCGATGCGGAGGCTCGGGGCGCCCGACGGAACGACGGCGCCCGCACCAGGACGCGCTCCCCCCCGAGGCCCGCTGCCTCCCCACATCGAGGGAGAGGGAGCGATCAGGCGATGATGGACGCGCTGTACGT
>JALOLS010000069.1 GCA_025455865.1 Thermoleophilia bacterium | reverse complement strand
TCTTGGCGGCCGGGGCCTCGGCGGCGGCGGCCGCAGACGCGCCGCCCTTGCCGACCCACTTGTCCAGGGCCTCCCAGCCGGTCTTCTTGGCGGCCGGGGCCTCGGCGGCGGCGGCCGCAGACGCGCCGCCCTTGCCGACCCACTTGTCCAGGGCCTCCCAGCCGGTCTTGCCCGAGGGCCCGGCGGCAGCCGGGGCGTCGCCCTTGGAGACCCACTTGTCCAGGGCCTCCCAGCCGGTGGGAGGAGCGCCGCCCGCCATGGGCGGGAGGTGCCGGTGGCGGCGCGGGCCGGGAACCTTGGAACGAGACCGCGGGCTGCTCATCGGGAGACATCTCCTGGCGGACGTCGGTGGCCGGAACGAGCGCCGAGTGCGCCCGGGGTCGTAGCTTACGTTACGAAGCCTCGCTCGGGTCAAGGCGGATGCCGCAACCGCGCGATGGCCCGGTCGGCGGGAGTGATGGATCCCGGCTCAGGGTCCGGAGGTCGCGGCGGCGGCGAGCCGCCGGTAGCTCTCCAGGCGCTCGGGGTGGACCGCCCCCTCCACCACGCACCCCGCATCGCCCAGGTGGCGGCAGCCGCGGAACCGGCAGCCGGCCCCTGCGGCGGCGATCTCGGGGAAGGCGGCGGCGAGGTCCAGCGGCTCCATCTGGGGCAGGAAGAAGGTCCGCACCCCCGCCGTGTCGATCACGGCCCCGCCGTCCGGGAGCGGCACGAGCCGGGGGTCGGTCGTCGTGTGCCGGCCCTTCCCGAAGCGCGCGCTGACCGCGCCGGTGGCCCGGTGCACGCCGGTGAGGGTGGTGGTCAGGGTCGACTTGCCGACCCCGGAGTGACCCGCCAGCGCGGCCAGGCGCCCGCCGATGAGCGCGCGGACCTCGGTGGCGAACGCCGGATCGGCGGCGACGCCCGCGACGACCGGGTAGCCCGCCTGCCGGTAGATCGTGGCCATCTCGGCCACCTCGTGCGGATCGTGGGGGAGGTCGACCTTGGTCAGCACGATCGCCGCCTCCAGTCCGCCGGCCCAGGCCGCGACCAGGTAGCGGTCGAGCAGGCGGGGCCGGAGCGGCGGATCGACCACCGCGGCGACCACCAGGAGCAGGTCGGCGTTGGCCACCACGACCCGGCGGCGACCGCCGGTCCCGATGCGCTCCAGGGTGGTCGTCCGCGGGAGCAGGCCGGTGATCAGGACGGCGCCGTGCCGCTCACGCACCTGGGCCCGGTCACCGGCCACGGGCGGGCCGCCGGGCAACCGGGGGGCGACCCGTGCCTCGACCACCTCGCCGTCCAGGGCCACCTCGGCGAGGGGCCCGGCCACCCGGACGACGAGGGGCGCGGCGTCCCGAGCCCGGGCGGCGCCCCGGGCGCCGGGACGCCGTGCGCCGTGCCGGGTCAGGACAGGGTGATGCCCGGCGTCATGTCCGGCAGGTCGACCCCGTCGACGCCGAGGCCGGAGAGCTGCTCGCGCACCCCGGCCGGCGTGCCGACCAGGATCGGGAAGGTGCCGAAGTGCCCGCACACCACCTGCTTGACCCCGAGCAGCCGCACCGCGTGGGCGGCCTGGCGCGGGCCCATCGTGAAGTGGTCGCCGACCGGCAGGATCGCCACGTCGGGGCGGTAGATCTCCCCGATCAGCGCCATGTCGCCGAACACGTCGGTGTCCCCGGCCTGGTAGGCGACCATGCCGTCCGGGAACTCGATGACGAACCCGGCGGGGTCGCCGCCCTCGTGGAGGCCGTCGTCGCCCATGAGCCCGCAGGAGTGGACGGCCTGCACCATGGTGACCCGGCAGCCGGCGACCTCGACGGTGCCGCCCATGTTCATCGGGATCGCGCCCGTGACGCCGCTCGCCTCGAGCCAGGTGGAGACCTCGAAGATCCCGACCGCGGTCGCCCCCGAGCCGGTGATGGTGGGCACCGCGTCGCCGACGTGGTCGAAGTGCGCGTGGGTGATCAGGACCGCGTCGAGCTCGGGCTGCTCCTTGAGCTCGTCCGGGCAGGCCGGGTTGCCGGCGAGCCAGGGGTCGATCAGCACCTTCTTGCCCTCGACCGTCTGCCACAGCCAGGTGCCGTGGCCGCACCACGTGAGCGTGTTGCCCTTCAGGTCCATCTCAACCCCCCGGGAAGCGCGGTGACCGACCGCGCCATGCTACGCCCGGGCTCAGGAGGCGGGGGCCCCCAGGTCGGCCGCGGTGAAGAGCGCGACCAGCGGCGCGCCCTCGAGCACCTGCTCGGCCCGCTCGCGGCCGCCCTCGCCCCGGTCGATCACCACCAGCGCGGCGACCACCACCCCGCCGGCCCGCCGGGCCATGTCCACGGCGGTGACCAGCGACCCGCCGCTGGTCAGCACGTCGTCGACGATCGCGACCGGGGTGCCCTCCTCGATGAACGGGCCCTCGATCCACTGCTGGAGGCCGTGCTTCTTGGCCTCCTTGCGCACGAAGAAGCCGGTCCAGCGCACGCCGCGCGACCAGGCGTGGGCGCTGGTGGCGCACACCAGGGGGTCGGCGCCGAGCGTCAGGCCGCCGACCGCCGCCGGCGCGGCCGGGGCGAGCGCGTCGAAGGCGAGCTCGCCGGCGAGGGCGGCGCCCTCGGGGTCCAGGAGCACCTGGCGCGCGTCGAAATAGTAGGAGCTTCGGCGCCCGGAGGAGAGCACGACCGACTCGCGGATGAGCGCGTGGTCGGTGAGGAGCGACGCCAGACGCTCGCGGGGGGTGGAGGGGGCCGCCGGCACGGCGGGCCACGCTAGCAAAGCCGGGGCCCCCTCCCCGGCCCCCCTATCCCGGGCGGCAGCCCGACCCGCCGCACGCGTGGCAGACGATCGGCAGGTAGTCGTGGTCCAGGCCGGACCGCATCGGCTCGAGGTATGAGCCCTGGCCCAGGCACCACGGGCAGGTGGCTGGATCCTGGAGGGCCCACGCCCGGACGCGGGGCCGGCGGAGGATCGGGTCGCTTGGCATGGCCATGGGCTCTACCTTTCGCGGTGTGAGGGAGCCCGCCCGGATGCGGGCCGTGTTCATGCGCATCGACAGCGACGACCCCCGGGCCAAGCCCCGGGGCGCGCCCCGCCTCCGTCGATGCGCTTCCGAAACCCAGGAGAGAGCCAACCCGTGGTCCAGGTCAGCCCCGAGCCCACCCCGAACCCCAACGCCATCAAGTTCACCCTCGACCAGCCCGCGACCGGCGGGCGGGCGGAGACCTTCCGCGAGGGATCCGACCCCGCCGGCTCCCCGCTCGGGGCCCGCATCTTCGCGCTCGGCGGCGTCACCAACGTGTTCGCCACCGCCAACTTCGTGAGCGTGACGAAGGACGAGGCGGCCGACTGGCAGGACCTCGGCCCCCGGGTGGTCGAGGCCATCCAGGACCACTTCGGCGGCGGGGCAGGGGCATGACGACCCCGTCGGGCCTGTTCTTCAGCTACCTGCTCGGAGCGATCTTCACGGTCGGGGGCATCCTCTTCCTCGCCTTCCTGGAGGAGAACCGCCTGCTCTACGGCCTGCCCTACCTGGCCATCGGGCTGCTCCTGATCGGCGGGGTCTGGTCGGCCCAGCGGCGCAAGCGCCGCCACGACGCCGAGGAGGCCGCCCGGGCGGCCGACGAGGCCGACGGCCCGCCCCAGGTGGCGTGATGGGCGAGCCTCGCGCCTACACCCACGGGGACGTGACCG
Source organism: Thermoleophilia bacterium (assembly GCA_025455865.1). Taxonomy (GTDB): domain Bacteria; phylum Actinomycetota; class Thermoleophilia; order Miltoncostaeales; family Miltoncostaeaceae; genus JALOLS01. Next base: position 11,351 of record JALOLS010000069.1, on the reverse strand, counting down.
TCACCTTCGAGGGGTCGCGCTGCATCCACGCCGCCGAGTGCGTGCGCGGGCTGCCGGCGGTGTTCGACACCGCCCGGCGACCCTGGATCCAGCCGGCCGGCGCGCCGGCGGACGAGATCGCCCGCGTGGTGGCCCGCTGCCCCACCGGCGCGCTCCGGATGACCCGCCGGGACGCCCCGCCCGAGGCGCCGGACGAGCGGGCGTCGATCACCGCCACCGCCGACGGCCCCCTGTATGTGCGCGGGCGGGTGCGCGTGGTGGACGACGAGGGCCGGGTCGTGGACGCGGGCCCGCGCCTTGCGCTCTGCCGCTGCGGGCGGACCGGCAACGTCCCGTTCTGCGACGGGAGCCACGCCGAGGCCGGCTTCCGCGCCCCCTGACCGCCCCCGGCCCGCGGTGGGGCCGGGGGCGGCGGGCGCTCAGCCTGGATCCACCGACGGCTCGTGGATGCGGGGCGTCCGGGCGCCGTGGCGACGGCGATCCGGGCGCATCCGCGCCGCGGGAGCGGTGGATCCGGGCTCAGGCCAGCGCCGGGAGGTCTGCGAGCTCCGCCGCGGCCCGGTCGAGCTCGGACTGGTCGAGCTCGAGATCGGTCATCTCGCCGGTCAGGTAGGCGTGGTAGGCCGCGAGGTCCAGGTGACCGTGGCCGCAGAGGTTGAAGAGGATGGTGCGCTCGACGCCCTCCTCCTTCGCCCGCTCGACCTCGTCCACCACCGCGCGGATGGCGTGCGAGGGCTCCGGCGCCGGGATGATGCCCTCGGCCCCGGCGAAGCGGACGGCCTCGCGGAAGCACTCGGTCTGGGTGTAGGCACGGGGCTCGACCAGCCCCAGGTGGACCAGGTGGGAGACCAGGGGAGCCATCCCGTGGTAGCGCAGGCCGCCGGAGTGGATGGCCGGCGGCACGAAGCCGTGGCCCAGGGTGTGCATGGCCAGGAGCGGGGTCATCCCCGCGGTGTCGCCGAAGTCATACCCGTAGTGGCCGCGCGTGAGGGTCGGGCAGGCGGCCGGCTCGGCGGCCACGATGCGGATGTCGCGCCCGGCGGCCTTGTCGGCCAGGAACGGGAACGCGAGGCCCGCGAAGTTCGAGCCCCCGCCCACGCAGCCGACGACCACGTCCGGGAACGCGCCGGCCATCTCGAGCTGCTGCTTGGCCTCCTGCCCCACCACCGTCTGGTGGAGCAGGACGTGGTTCAGCACGCTCCCCAGCGAGTAGTTGGTGTCCTCCCGCGAGGCGGCCTCCTCGACGGCCTCGCTGATGGCGATGCCGAGGCTGCCCGGCGAGTCGGGGTTGGCCTCGAGGATCGCGCGGCCGGCCGCGGTCTCGGTGGACGGGCTCGCCACGCAGGTCCCGCCCCACGTCTCCATCATGACCCGGCGGTAGGGCTTGGAGTCGTAGGAGACCCGGACCATGTAGACCTTGCACTCCATCCCGAAGATCTGGCAGGCGAAGGACAGCGACGACCCCCACTGGCCCGCGCCGGTCTCGGTGGTCAGCCGCCGGACGCCCTCCTCGCGGTTGTAGTAGGCCTGAGGGACGGAGGTGTTCGGCTTGTGGCTGCCGGCCGGGCTGACCCCCTCGTACTTGTAGAAGATGCGGCACGAGGTGCCGAGGGCCCGCTCCAGGCCGAGCGCGCGGTGCAGCGGCGTGGGCCGCCACATCGCATAGACCTCGCGCACCGGGTCGGGCACCGGGATCCACCGGTCGCCGCTGACCTCCTGCCCGATGAGGGCCATCGGGAAGATCGGCGTCAGGGCGTCGGGACCGACCGGCTGCCCGGTGCCGGGGTCGAGCGGCGGCGGCGGCGGCGAGGGGAGATCGGCCATCACGTTGTACCACTGGGTCGGGATGGCCGACTCGGGCAGGACGTAGCGGTGCTGGGCCACCGGGGCCTCCTCGGGGGTCTCATGGCGTTCGCCGAAGGCTACCCCGGGGAGGCCGAGGGGCGAGGGGCCTGTCCATGAACCAGGACCCGCCTCCCGGGGAGCGAATCGCAAGCAGATCGGTGACCGCTGGACGTCGCAAGTACTGGTGGTACATGCGATTCCGAGGGTGCCGAGGTGCGCCGCGATGCAGCCGACGGGTGGCGGGTCGACTTCGTGGACAGGCCCCTCCTAGGCGTCCAGCCGGTCCGCGGGCGGACGACGCAGGAAGGTCATCCATACGGCGACGCCGGCGAGCGCCTTGAGGCCGAGGTCCAGGACCAGGGCGGACGCCACCGGCAGCCACCCGCCCGCGTCGACCGAGACGACCGCGGCCAGGATGAGGGTCCCGAGGATCGCCCCGACCAGGGCGACCGCGACGATGACGCCGTCGCGGACCAGGTGCCCGCGCGGAGCCGGCGGCTCCGCGGTGGCCGGCACGACGAGCGCGCCGGTCACCGGGCCGACCACCGCGTGTGTGATCGGGATGCGGGGGAAGCGGTCGCGCGCCTCGCGCACCATCCCATCCTCCAGCCAGCCCTCCTCGCCGATCGGATGCGTGACGATGACGACGGCGTCGGGGCGGAAGGTCCGCACCGCGTCGTCGAGCGCCACCAGGGGATCGGCGTCGCCGACCGCGCCCCCGGTCACCTCGATGCCGTGCTCGGCCAGGCGCACCACGGTGTCGGCGAGCCGGCGACCGGCCCGCTCGGCCCCCCCGTCCTCGTCGGACGCCCAGAAGCGCAGGCGCGAGGTGAGGGCCGGCGCGATGACCCGCACGTCGGCCGCCTCACCCGCGGCGGCGGCGCGCACGACCTCGAGTACGTCCTCGCCCGCGCAGGTCGCGTTGGCCAGGACCAGGACCCGGCGGCGGGACGGTACGGCGCCGTCCGTCGCGCGCGGGCCCTCCAGTGCGTGGAGCATGTCCCACCTCCCCCTCGTTCCGACTCACCCCCGACCGTAGGCCGCTCCGGGGCCGGTCCCATCCCGGAAATCCCGGGCGAGGCCTGCGGGAAGCGGGAACCCGGCGCCCATCCTGGATCCACCGCTCCCGCGGCCCGGATGCGCCCGGATCCACGAGCCGCCGGTGGATCCGGGCTCAGCGGTAGCGCAGGCTCAGCACGCGGCGGCGGACCGTGAGCCCATCGGTGTCACGCGCGCGGATCGTGTACCGCACCGAGTAGGTGCCGGGCGGGTCGTCCCGGCCCACCCCGATGGGCGCCGAGGCGAAGTAGGCCCCGGGGTCCTCCAGGCCGCCCCGCGGGCGGACCCGGGCGACCAGGTCGCCGAACGGCGAGAGCACCGCGGCCGAGCGCTGGACCCGCACCGGCTCGGTGGCGTCCAGGCGGTACTCCACGCGGTAGAAGTAGCGCCGGCCGCGCAGGTAGGGCGGGCGCGCGGGGGTGACGCCGTCGGGCTGGACCACCCGCATGACCGTGATCCGCACGCCGGGTGCGGCCTGGGCGGCCGCCGGGAGACCGGCGGCGAGGCCGGCGGCGGCAGCGGCCAGGACGAGGCCGGGCCACCGCATCACCGCGCCACCGCCTCGGGCGTCGCCTCGCGCGGCGGCACCGGCGCCGGCGCGGCGGGCAGGCGCAGCGTGAACGCCGACCCCCGGCCGACCTCGCTCTCGACCTCCATCCGGCCGCCCAGGACCTCGGCCGAGCGGCGCACGATGGCCAGCCCGAGGCCGGACCCCGACTGGTCGGTGCGGCCGCGGGCGGGGTCCACGCGGTAGAGGCGGTCGAACAGCCGGGGCAGGTGCTCGGCGGCGATGCCGCGCCCGGTGTCCTCCACCCGCAGCCACGCCTCGCGGTGATCGCCGTCCGCGACGACCCGCACCCGCCCGCCCGGCGGGGTGGCCCGCAGGGCGTTGGTGACGAGGTTCGCGAGCACGGTCTCCACGTGGCCCGCGTCGGTGACCACCGCCACGCGGTCGTCCTCCGCCGGCCCCTGCAGGTCGATCCCGCGCGCCTGGGCGTCGGCCGACAGGCGCGTCACGGCCTGCCGGCCGAGCTCGGCCAGGTCGGCGGGCCGGGGGTCGATGCGGGGGTCGAGGTCCAGCACGGTGAGCTGCTGCAGGTCGCGCACCAGGCCGCTCAGGCGCGCGGCCTCCTCGCGGATGAACTCCGCCGCCTCGGTGCGGTCCTCGTCGCGGTGGGCGGTGCCGTCGGCGAGCGCGGTGGCGAAGCCGTCGATCGCGGTGACCGGGGTGCGCAGCTCATGGGCGACGTCGGCCAGGAACTCCCGCTGGCGGGCGTCGGCGGCGTCGAGCTGCTCGGTCATGCGGTTCATGGCCGCGGCGACCCGGCCGAGCTCGTCATCCGGCTCGGGCGCCCGCGCCGAGAGATCGCCGGCGGCCACGCGCTCGGCCTGGTCGGCGAGCGCCTGGGCCTCGGCCCGCAGGCGGCGGGCCAGGCGCCCGGAGAGCAGCCACACCAGCACCCCGAGCCCCACCAGCCCGATCCCGAGCGCGACGGTGATGGCCCAGTCGTCGACCCCCGAGGCCTCGGAGCGGCGCTCCAGGGTCACCGTGATGTCGCCCGAGCGGCCGACCGCGCGGGCGTCGAGGTCCTGGACCGGCTCGTTCCAGTAGAGGACCACGCCCTGCTCGCGCACGACCATGGAGGTGTCGGGCAGGAAGCGCTCGGCCGCGATGGCCCCGTCGACCCCCACCCGGTCCACCGCGACGGCGACCTCCTGGGCCTGCAGGGCGAGGTTGCGCTCGACCACGTCCTGGACCTGGCCCTGCACGATCACCCGCCAGCCGATCTGGAGCATGAGCACGGCGATGGCCAGCGCCGCGATGATGGCCACGGCGATCCTGGCCCGGTAGCTGCGCGGCCGGAGGGCGCGGAGGACGTTCACGCGCCGGCCGCCGTCTCGGGATCGAGCTTGTAGCCCACGCCCCGGACCGCGACGATCCCCACCTCGGCCCCGAGCTTGCGCCGCAGGTTGGCCACGTGCACGTCGACGGTCTTGCCCCCCACCGGCGACTGATAGCCCCAGACCTTCTCGAGCAGGCGCTCCCGGGTGTAGACCACCCGCGGGTGCGCCGCGAGCTCGGCCAGGAAGTCGAACTCCAGGCGGGTGAGCTCGACCGGCCGCCCGTCGACGCGGACCATGCGGCTGACCGGGTCGATCTCCACCGGGCCGGCCCGCAGGGGGCGGTCGGGGTCGGGCGGGGCCTGGGCCCGGCGCAGGACGGCGCGGACCCGGGCGACCACCTCGCGCGGCGAGAACGGCTTGGTCACGTAGTCGTCGGCGCCGAACTCGAGCCCGGTGACCCGATGGGCCTCGTCGTCGCGCGCGGTGACCATGATGATCGGCAGCGTCGGGTTGCTCTCGCGCACGCGGCGGGTGACCCCCAGGCCGTCGACCCCGGGGATCATCAGGTCCAGCAGCACCAGGTCGATGCCGCCCTTGCGCACCTGCTCGAGCGCCTCGTCGCCGGTCGCGGCCTCGGCCACGGTGTAGCCGGCCTCGCTCAGGTAGAGCCGCAGCAGGCGGCGGATCGCCCGCTCATCGTCCACCACCAGGATGTGGCCGCCGCTCACCACCGGGCGAGTATTGCAGCCGTCGCCCCCGGGCCCGGCCGCGGGCCGTCGCGCCGCATCAGCGCGTGGGCCGCACCACCAGGAAGGACCGGTTGCCGACGACCGACCGCGAGGGCTGCCCGACCGCGCGGGCGTTCAGCGTGTACCTGAAGTTGTAGACCCCGGGCGTCCAGGAGTCGGGGACCCGCACGGTGTAGCTCTCGTTGTAGTTCCCGCCCCGCTCGGGAGGGAACGACTTGGTCGCCACGTCGACCTGACGGCCGCTCACCGCCTCGGTGAAGACGAACTGGTGCCCGGTGGCGATGCGCGGCGCGCCGGCCACGGTGTAGGACACCAGGAACTTGTACCGGTTCCCCGGGATGACCACGAAGGCGTTGCGCTGCGAGTCGCCGATCCGGATCTCCACCGCCCGCGGCCGCAGCGCGAGCGCGGCGCTCGCCGGCGCGGCGCCGACGCCGACGGCGGTGATGGCGGTTGCCACGGCGAGGAGGCGGAGCCTGCGCACGCCGGGATCGTATCCTCCCGCCCCGCGCCCCGGCGGCGGCGGCGGTCCCCACGGCCCGGTTGCTACCCTTCCCGGTCCGCGGCGGGATAGCTCAGTTGGTAGAGCACACGACTGAAAATCGTGGTGTCCCCAGTTCGAGTCTGGGTCCCGCCATCGGTGAAAGCCCCGCTCCGGCGGGGCTTTTCTCGTGGTCGGGAACGGCCGGCGTCAGGGCTCCAGCGCCTGGGCGAGGTCGGTGATGAGGTCCTCCGGCTCCTCCAGGCCGATCGAGAGCCGCACCAGGCCGCCGGCGATCCCGCGGCGGGCCCGGTCGGCCTCGTCCAGGTCGTGGTGGGTGGTGGTGACCGGCTGGGTGACCAGGCTCTCGACCCCGCCCAGGCTCGGGGCGATGGCGAACAGGCGCAGTCGGTCGACCACCGCCGATGTCCCGGCCGTCCCCGCGTCGAGGACGAAGCTCACCATCCCGCCGTCGCCGGTCATCTGACGCTCGCGGATCGACCGCGCCTCGCCCGCGGCGAGCGACGGGTGGAGGGCCCGGGCCACGCGGGGATGGGCGTCGAGGAAGCCGGCCACCGCGGTCGCCGTGGCGTTCTGAGCCCGCACCCGCACCGCGAGGGTCCGCAGGCTGCGCTGCAGGAGGTGGGCGACCGGCGGGGCGATCACCGTCCCGAGGTTCTTGCGGGCGGCCCAGACCGGGCGCACCAGATCGGCCGGGCCCATGACCGCGCCGGCGGTGAGGTCCGAGTGGCCGCCCAGGTACTTGGTGGCGCTGTGCACGACCAGGTCGGCGCCGTGGGCGAGCGGGGTCTGGTTGACCGGGCTCGCGAAGGTGTTGTCGACCACCACCAGCACGTCCGGACCGGCCGCGGCCTTGGCGGCGGCGATGTCGATGAGGTCGATGAGCGGGTTGGTGGGGGTCTCGAAGAAGACCATCCGCGTCTCCGGACGGAGCACCTCGCCGATCCGCCCGGCCTCGGACGCCAGCAGGAACGTGGTCGTGATGCCGAGGCGCGGGAGGTCCTGCCCCAACAGCTCGAAGGTGCCGCCGTAGACGTCGCCCACGCAGACCACGTGGTCGCCGGCGCGGGCGTGGGCCAGGAACACCGCCGCCTCGGCGGCCATCCCCGACGAGAAGGCCAGGGCCGCCTCGGCCCCCTCGAGGTCGGCCAGCTTGGCCTCGAGGGCGGTGATCGTCGGGTTGAGGCCATAGCGGGTGTAGAGGGCACCGGAGGTGCGCCCCTCGACCACGTCGAGCACGTCCGACGTCGTCGCGAAGCCGAACGTGGAGTGGTCGTACATGGGCGAGTGCAGGGCGCCGTGCGGATCGCGCGTGTCCCCGGCGTGGACGCAGCGCGTGGACAGGCCGAGGCGTGGGGAGGGCATGGGGACTCCGGGCAGGTGGGCGGCGGACGGGCTACGCGGGGATGGCCGCGAGGGCGGTCCGGGCCGCCGGGGCCAGGTCCGCGGCGATGCGGTGATAGCTCCAGGGGCCCCGCTTCTCGGACACCAGCAGGCCCGCGGCGCGCAGCTTCGCGAGGTGATGGCTCACCGTGGGCTGGGACAGGGCGAACGCCGCGGTGAAGTCGCACACGCAGACCGGCTCCGAGCCCGACGCCTTCAGCATGTGGAGCATCTGCAGGCGGGTGGGGTCGGCCAGGGCCTTGTGCAACGCCAGCAGGGCGTCGAGGGCGTCCGCCGCCATCGGCGGCGGCAGGGGGGCGCAGCAGCCGCGCTCACGGACGGGGATCGAACCGTGCCTGCCGGCATCCGTCATGCGGTGAGGCTAGCACCCATTGACAGACGTCGATGCGTTGTGCGAAGGTGCACCACATCGACGCTCATCAATACGAGGAGGGCACGTTGGCCGCAGCGGACGAGCAGGTGACCGAGCGGGTGCGCGAGCGCTACGCGGGGATCGCGCGGGAGGTGGCGAGCGAGTCGGGCGCCTCCTGCTGCGACGGCGCCTGCGGGTGCGACGACGACGGGTGGTCCGGCGCGGGCCGGTACGCCGATGGGGACCGCGACACCCTTCCCGGAGCCGCGGTCGCGGCGAGCCTGGGGTGCGGCAACCCCACCGCGGTGGCCGACATCGCCCCCGGCGAGACGGTGCTCGACCTGGGCTCCGGCGGGGGGATCGACGTGCTGCTCTCGGCCCGGCGGGTGGGGCCCGAGGGGTGGGTCTACGGCCTGGACATGACCGACGAGATGCTGGCGCTGGCCCGGGAGAACGCCCGCCGCGCCGGCGCCGCCAACGTGGAGTTCCTGAAGGGCCGCATCGAGGACGTGCCGCTCCCGGCGGGGTCGGTGGACCTGGTCATCTCCAACTGCGTCGTGAACCTCTCCCCCGACAAGCCCGCGGTGTTCCGCGAGATGCACCGCGTGCTCCGGCCCGGTGGGCGCATCGGCGTGTCCGACGTGGTGGCCGAGGATGCCTTGAGCCCGGCCGAGCGGGCCGAGCGGGGGGACTGGGCCGGGTGCATCGCCGGGGCGCTCTCGTTCTCGGAGTACGAGGCGGGCCTGCGGGCGGCGGGGTTCACCGACATCCACATCGAGGCGACCCACCCGGTGACCGACGGCCTGCACTCGGCCATCGTGCGCGCCCGGCGGCCATGACTCAGGCCGCGGCCACCAACCGCTCGGCGAACTCCACCGGGAGGCCGGCCGCGGCCACCTCGCGGGCCACCGCCTCGGCGTCGTAGGCCACCCGGACCATCCGCGCGTCCACCCCGGCCGGCGTGTCCTCGAGCAGCGCGAACCCGGCGCGCGGGTCGCCGTCCTTGGGCTTGCCGACCGAGCCGCAGTTGACGAACCGCACCCCGCCGAAGTCGGCCACCCAGGGCTTGTGGGTGTGGCCGAACGCCAGCACCTCGGCCTCCTCGGCGGCAGCGAGGCGCTCATACAGCGACGCCGGCTTGTCCTCGAACAGGTACTCGTTGACCTTGCGCGGGGAGCCGTGGACCAGGTGGACCGGGTGCCCGGCCAGGTCGAAGCGCAGGTCGAACGGCAGCGCGGCCATGAACGCCTTGGACGCCGCCGAGGTGTTGGCCAGCGTCCACTCGACCGAGCGCTGTCCCAGGTCGCGGTCGGCCTGGGTGGTGTACGCGCACCCGCAGTCGTCGAGGTCGCGGCCGATCGCGTAGTCGTAGTTGCCGTAGATGGTGGGGATGTCGCGCTCCTGGATGAGCGCGCACACCTCGTCGGGGTGCGGGCCGTAGCCGACGAGATCCCCGCCGCAGTAGACGGCGTCCACCCCGAGACGGTCGATCTCGGCCAGGCACGCCTGGAGGGCCGGCAGGTTGGCGTGGATGTCGGTGATCACCGCGACGCGCACGAGGGCTCCTTGGCTCGACCCATCAGGAGATGTTGCATCCTGTCTCGTTGCATCAATGGTAGTGGGTGTGAGAGCGTGCCTTCGTGAACGCGACTGAAACACCGGTGCTGACCGGTGAGGTCGCCGCGCTCAAGGCGCTGGCCGACCCGACCCGGCTGCGGCTGCTCGAGCTCATCGCCTCCGGCGAGCGCTGCGTGTGCGACCTGCACACGCCCCTCGGGCTGGCCCAGAACCTGGCCTCGCACCACCTGCGGGTGCTGCGGGAGGCGGGCCTGGTCCGGTCGCGCAAGAGCTCGCGGTGGTCCTACTACTCGCTGGACCGCGACCGCCTGGCCGCGGTCCTGGCCGCGGTCGGCGGCCTGCTCGAGACGGGCCCGCCCGACCCGGCGCCGGCCTGCTGCGAGGAGGGATGAGGCAGCCGGACCTCCCCCGGCGCCTGGGGGCCGAGGCGCTCGGCACCTTCGGGCTGGTGTTCGCCGGCTGCGGGGCGGTGGCGGTGGGGGCGCGCGACGGGGTCATCGGCCACGGCGGGGTGGCCGCGGCGTTCGGGCTGGTGGTCGCCGCGATGATCTTCGCCCTGGGCCACCTCTCCGGCGCCCACCTGAACCCCGCGGTGACCCTGGCCTTCGCCGCCGGACGGCACTTCCCCCGCCGCGAGATCGCCCCGTACGTGGCCGCGCAACTGGTGGGGGCGGGGCTCGCGGCGCTGGCCCTGAGGGCCTTCCTGGGGACCGCCGGCGACCTGGGGCTCACCCGCCCGAACGGCGTGGGCGACCTCACCGCCGTCCTCATCGAGGCCGGCCTGACCGCGGTCCTGGTCGCGGTCATCCTGGCCGTGGCGACCGACGCCCGCGCGCAGGGGCAGCTCGCCGCGGTCGCCGTGGGGGCGACGGTGGCGGTGATGGCCCTGGTGATGGGCCCGGTGACCGGCGCCTCGATGAACCCGGCCCGGTCGTTCGGGCCGGCGCTCGCGGTCGGCGACTGGAGCGGGTTCTGGATCTACGTCGCCGGGCCGCTGGCGGGCGGGCTGGCCGGCGTGGGGATCTATGAGCTCCTGCGCGGACGGCCGCACCCCGAGGGCGCGCCGCCCGACGCGGTGGCCGAGCCCCTCGTCGCCCCCGAGGCGGCCTGACATGGGAGGAGACGCCCGATGAGCCTCGCCGATCTCACGCCCGAGGGACAGCTCGCACGGGCGGTCGCCGAGCTGGAGACGCAGTTCCGCGGGGTCTTCGGACGGGAGACGATCGACCGGTTCGCGCGGGAGACGTTCGACCAGCTCGCGCTGACGTTCACCGTGAAGGACTTCCTGCCCCTCTTCGCGTACCGATTCACGCGGGAGCGCCTCCAGGCGCTCGCCCAGGCCGAGGGGCTGCTGGCCAAGGACCGGCCCGAGGTCCTGTTCGTCTGCGTGCACAACGCCGGGCGCTCCCAGATGGCCGCCGCGCTCACCCAGTCGCTCTCCGGCGGCCGGGTGCACGTGCGCTCGGCCGGGTCGACCCCGGCCGACGAGATCAACGCCCAGGTGGCCCAGGCGATGGCCGAGCTCGGAGTCGACCTCGGGCAGGAGTTCCCCAAGCCCCTGACCGACGAGGTCGTGCGTGCGGCCGACGTGGTGGTGACCATGGGCTGCGGCGACGCCTGCCCGCTGTACCCGGGCCGGCGCTACCTGGACTGGGAGGTCGCGGACCCGGCGGGGCAGGATCTCGAGACCGTGCGGGCAATCCGGGAGGACATCCGGGGCCGGGTGACCACGCTCCTGGCCGAGCTGGGCGTCGGGACCTGAGCCGCGGCCGGGGCCGGCCCGGACAGGCAGGAGGAGCCATGGCCACCCGGGAGTACTCGGTGCTCACGTTGGACACCGGGACCACACCGACCGTCCGGGCGGTGACCACCAAGGGCCAGGAGATCGACGCGCGCACCTTCGCGGATCGGCCGGGACGGGTCACGGGTGAGCTGTGGCATGAGCCCCTGGCCCCGGAGGCCCTCTGGCTGGACCCGCTCGATGAGCTCGGCGCCCAGGGCTGGGAGCTCACGGCGG
>JALOLS010000068.1 GCA_025455865.1 Thermoleophilia bacterium | reverse complement strand
AGATTCCCCACTGCTGCCTCCCGTAGGAGTCTGGGCCGTGTCTCAGTCCCAGTGTGGCTGATCGTCCTCTCAGACCAGCTATGGATCGTCGCCTTGGTGAGCCGTTACCCCACCAACAAGCTAATCCACCGCGGGCCCATCTCAGGGCGGAGGCCGAAGCTACCATTTGCCGGCATGCCTTGAGGCATGACGGATCATGCGGTATTAGCCCGAGTTTCCCCGGGTTGTCCCGCTCCCTGAGGCAGGTTGCCCACGTGTTACTCACCCGTTCGCCGCTGTACTCACCCCCGAAGGGGCTTTCTCGCTCGACTTGCATGTGTTAAGCACGCCGCCAGCGTTCGTCCTGAGCCAGGATCAAACTCTCCGTGACAGAACTGCGTGGGCGCCACCGAAGTGGCCCCCGAACTGAAGAGTCCCTCCGCGGATGCGGAGGTCCTGGTCTCGCACCTCCCGCACCGGCATCACGCCGGGCCGGGGTGGTTGACAGGGTCCGTGAAAAAAACCTGGCCGCTTGCAGTCGCCTGATGGCGACCGAAGCGCATGCTGTTCAGTTTTCAAGGATCGGAGCCCCAGAGGGCGACATGGGATCCAGCGCTGATCGCGACGACTGGGCGCCGGCCCGAGGACCGTGAGAACGCCAGCGTCGATCGCGGATCTGTGAAGGAGCCCCAGGGAGCGTCGCGCTCCCTCCGACCCTGCGGCCGGACGCGGGAGTATACACCCCTGCTCGGCTGGGTCAAGCGCCCCGGCGGCGTCCCACTGACGTGAGGCCTCCGTGTGCGGCGCGACGGGGATAGTGCCCTGCTCCACCCGGGGAATCAAGAGGGGTGTTTCAGCGTTTCCCCGCTCAGAGCGGCAATCGGCCCTCGGGTCTGTGCGCCTCAGCGAACGACGACGCGCGCGAATCGGCGCTTCCCGGCCCGGACCGTGCGGCCGTCGAGGACGCTGGCGTCGACGTCGAGGTCGGTGACCACCTCCCCGTCCACGCTCACCCCGCCCTGCTGCACCATGCGGCGGGCCTCCGAGCGCGAGGCGAGGCCGAGCGCGTCCACCAGGAGCGCCGGCAGGTGGACGCTGCCGGGCGCCACCGCCACCTCGGGGAGGTCCGACGGTGCGGCGCGGTCCCGGAACAGCCGGTCGAAGTGGGCCTCGGCGCGCTCCCCCGCCCCCGGTCCGTGGAAGCGGTCGGCGACCAGGCGCCCCAGGCGGCGTTTCTCGGCCCCCGGGTGCCCGGCGGGCGGGGCCTCGGCCGGGAACAGCAGCCGGAAGAACTCCGACATCGCCTCGTCGGGGATGCTCATCACCTTGCCGAACTGCTCCGCCGGGTCCTCGGCGACCCCGATGTAGTTGCCGGTCGACTTGCTCATGCGCCGCACCCCGTCGGTCCCGGGGAGGATGGGCATGGTCATCGCGACCTGCGGCTCGGCCCCGAAGCGCTGCTGCATCTCCCGGCCGAGCATGAGGTTGAACAGCTGGTCGGTCCCGCCCAGCTCGACGTCGGCGTCGAGCATCACCGAGTCGTACGCCTGCATGAGCGGGTACAGCAGCTCGAGCACCGAGATGGGCCGCTCCTCGCCGATGCGCTGGGCGAAGTCCTTGCGCACGAGGAGCTGGTTCACCGTCGCCCGGGAGGCGATGCGGAAGAGCTCCTCGAGGCCCATCGGCCCGAACCACTCGCCGTTGCGGCGCAGCTCGGTGCGGTCGGGGTCGAGGATGCGGAAGGCCTGCTCGCGGTAGGTGGTCGCGTTCTGCTCGATGTCCTCGGCGGTGAGCATGGGCCGGGTCGAGGTGCGCCCGGACGGATCGCCGACCCGGGCGGTCCAGTCGCCGATGACCAGCACTGCGGTGTGCCCGGCATCCTGGAACTCCCGCAGCTTGCCGAGGACCACGGCATGGCCCAGGTGGATGTCCGGCGCGGTCGGGTCGACCCCCAGCTTGACCCGGAGCGGCCGGCCCAGCGCGAGCTTGCGCGCGAGGGCGTCGGGCGGCTGGACGTCGACCGCGCGGGCGGCGAGGGCGCCGGCCGCGCTCACCGGGCCTCCGCGGGGGCGGGGAACGGCCGGGAGAGGTGGCCGGACCCGGCCAGCCCGACGCGCCAGGGACGCTCGACGGCCCGGCTGATCCCGATGCGCGGCCCCCGCACCAGCGCGACCGCGCCCCGGCGCGCATGCACCCGGACCTCCCCGCCGAGCGCCCGGCCGTTCAGCGTCCCGTCGATCCCCAGGGCCTCGGTGAGGCGCCCGGGGCCCGCACACAGATCGCGGTCGGCGCGGGCCCGCGGCCGGCGCGCGCGCATCCGTTCGATCCCCCGGGTGGGGGCGAGGGCGCGCACGAGCACCGCGGCGCCGCGGCCCTCCGGCTCGCAGACCAGGTTGAGGCACCAGTGCATTCCGTAGCTCCGGTAGACGTAGAGGTGGCCGGGCGGGCCGAACATGACCGCCGCCCGCGGGGTGGGCCCGCGGTGGCTGTGGGAGGCGGGGTCGGACTCCTCGTAGCGCTCGACCTCGACGATGATGCCGGCGGCGTCGCCGGCGATGAGCTCGCACCCGATGAGGTCGTCGGCCACCTCGCCGACCGGACGGGCGAAGAAGGCGTCGCCGAGCTCCGGCGCCTCCTCGGCCGGGCTCACGGGAAGAGCGACTCCTGGCCCCCGCCGGCCGGCGCGCGGTCGAGCAGGGCGCGGGCGTGGGCCTCCAGCGCGTCGAGGTCCAGGCCGGCCTCGGCCTTGATCTGCCGGCGCAGGAGGGCGCCGACCCCGGCCGACTGGCGCGCGAGCTCCTGCACCAGCCCGAGCGCGTCGGCGATGAGCCCGCCACCCGCCCCGGGGACGTCGGCCCCCAGGTCGCGCAGGATCGCGCCCTCGCTGCGGCTCGCGACCAGCGGCTCGGTGATGCCCTCCACCCAGACCAGCGTGCGCCGCCCCGGCCCGCGCGCCTCCGGGCCGATCGGCCGGATGGCGTAGACGCGGTCGGCCCGGGCGTAGGTGCCGAAGCCGAGCGCGACCAGCGGCGCGGGGGCGCTCACCCCCGGCTCACCAGGCCGCCACCCGCGCCCGGGCCGCGTCGAGCTCGGCGAGCACGGCGGCGCGCGCGGTGCCGCCCACCGACGCCTTGGCCTCCACCGACGCCTCGGCGGTGAGCGGCGGGAGGGGCACCCCGTCCAGGCCGGCCTCGGCCAGGGCGTCCGCGGGGGCGTCCTCCAGGCCCACGCCGCGGGCCGCGCAGGCGCGCACCAGCCGCCCGACCGCCTCGTGGGCGCGGCGGAACGGCCACCCCGCCCGGACCAGGTGGTCGGCGAGGTCGGTGGCGGCGAGGAACCCGCCCCGGCAGGCCGCGGCCATGCGATCCGGCCGGAAGGCGGCCGTCGCCACCATCCCGGCCAGGGCCGGAAGCAGCAGGTCCAGCGTGTCGGCCGCGTCGAACAGGTAGTGCTTGTCGTCCTGCAGGTCCTTGTTGTAGGCGAGCGGCAGCCCGTGCAGCACGCCGAGCAGGCCGGCCAGGTCGGCCACCAGGCGCGGGGCCTTGGCCCGGGCGAGCTCGGCGGCGTCGGGGTTCTTCTTCTGCGGGAGCATCGATGAGCCGGAGGCGTAGGCGTCGTCGAGCACCACGAAGCCGGCCTCCTCGCTCGACCACCACACGAACTCCGCGCCCAGGCGCGACAGGTGGACCCCGAGCTGGGCGGCGAAGTGCAGGTAGTCGGCCAGGGCGTCGCGGCTGCCCACCGCGTCCATGGAGTTCGGCGCCGGCCGGGCGAAGCCGAGCTCGTGCGCGACGGTCTCGCGGTCCACCGGGAACCCGACCCCCGCGAGCGCGCCGCTGCCCAGCGGGCACTCCTCGCAGGCGGCCACCGCGGCGTCCAGGCGGACGCGGTCACGGTCGAGCATCCAGACGTAGGCGGCCAGGTGGTGGGCCAGCCGCACCGGCTGGGCCCGCTGGAGGTGGGTGTAGCCGGGGAGGATCGAGTCGACGTGGGCCTCGGCCTGCGCGAGCAGCGCCTCGGCGAGCCCCCGCAGGAGCTCGCGCTGGGCCCGGGCGTGGTCGCGGAGCCAGACGAGGGTGTCGGTGATGACCTGGTCGTTGCGCGAGCGGGCGGTGTGCAGGCGCCGGCCGGCGTCGCCGACGATCTCGGTCAGCCGGCGCTCGACGGCGGTGTGGATGTCCTCGTCGCCGGGCGCGAAGCGGAAGTCGCCGTCGGCGAGCTCCTGCTCGATCTGCTGCAGGCCCGAGTCGATGGCCTCGCCGTCGTCGCTGGAGAGGATGCCCTGCCGGCAGAGCATCCGGGCGTGGACGCGCGAGCCGCGCACGTCCTCCCGCCACAGGCGCCGGTCCACCGGCAGCGACGCGTTCAGCCGGTCGAAGGCGTCGGCCGGCCCCCCGCTGAAGCGGCCGCCCCAGAGGCGCTCCGGCTCGGCGGTCACCGCGCGGCCGGCACGCCGGCGCCCCGCTCCGCGGCGACCGCGGCCCCCAGCGCCTCGCACACCCGCTCGACCTGTGCCTCGGTCATCTCGGGGAAGAAGGGCAGGGCGACGGTCGAGGCGCTGATGGCCTCGGTGACCGGGAGCTCCCCGGGCCGGTGGCCGTGCTCGGCGCGGTAGAAGGGCTGGAGGTGGATGCACGGCAGGTAGGGCTTGGCCGAGACGCCGGCCGCCTCCAGGCGACCGATGACCGCGTCGCGGTCCAGGTCCTGATCGAGCCGCGGCGCGTAGACGAACCAGGAGCGGCGCTGGGGACCCTCGAACATCGGGCTCACGCCCTCGATCGCGCGGACCCGGTCCTGGTACCAGCCGGCCACGCGGGCCCGGCCGGCCATCATGTCGTCGAGCCGCTCGACCTGCGCGATGCCGATGGCCGCGTGCACGTCCGACAGGCGGTAGTTGAACCCCAGGCGCGAGTGGACCAGCCACTGGCCGTCGTCGGAGCGGCCCTGGTTGGTCAGGCTCTTGAGCAGCCGGTACAGCTCCGGGTCGTCGGTCAGCACGATCCCGCCCTCGGCGGTGGTCATCTGCTTGTTGGCGTAGAAGCCGTAGACCGCCGGGTGGCCGAAGGTGCCGAGCTTGCGGCCGTCGAAGTCGCCGTCGATGGACTGGCAGGCGTCCTCGACCACGCCCAGGCCGTGGCGGCGGGCGATGTCGAGCAGGGCGGGCACCTCGGCCGGGTACCCGAAGATGTCGACGATCAGGATGGCCCGGGTGCGCGGGGTGATGGCCGCCTCGACCGCGGCCGGGTCCATGTTGAACGTGTGGGGGTCGACCTCGGCGAAGACCGGGGTCGCGCCGGTGTACAGGATGGCGTTCGCGCTCGCGACGAACGAGAACGACGAGGTGATGACCTCATCGCCCGGCCCGAGCCCGAGCGCGTGCAGGCAGCAGTGCAGGCCGGCGGTGCCGCTCGAGCAGGCGACCGCGTGCCGGACGCCGATGCGCTCGGCCCACACCTCCTCGAACCGGGTCACGAACGGGCCCAGCGAGAGCTGGCCGCTGCGCAGGACCTCGTCCACCAGCTCGCGCTCGCGCGCGCCGATGACCGGCCGGGCGAGCGGGATGCGCTCGTGCGCGCTCAATCGGCGGCCGCGGGCGCGCGGACGTCGGCGTGCCGGACGCCGTACTCCAGGCTGTCCACCAGGGCGTCCCACGAGGCGGCGATGACGTTCTGGCTCACGCCCATCGTGGACCAGGTGCGGCGGCCGTCGGTCGAGTCGATGAGCACGCGGGTCGTGGCCTGGGTGCCGTGGGTCTCGTCCAGGATGCGCACCTTGAAGTTGGTGAGGTCGATGGTGGCCAGCTCGGGCACGCGGTCGGCGAGCGCCAGGCGCAGGGCCTTGTCGAGCGCGTTCACCGGGCCGTTGCCCTCCGCGGTGGCCACCAGCCGCTCGCCCTCGTGGTGGACCTTGACCGTGGCCTCGGTCTCCACCCGCCCGCCCGCGCGCTTCTCGGTGATGACCCGGAAGCTCTCCAGCACGAACAGCGGGTCGTGGGCGCCGGTCTCGCGCTCCAGCAGGATCTCGAACGACGCGTCGGCCACCTCGAAGTGGTAGCCCTCGTGCTCCAGCTCCTTGAGCCGGGCGAGCACCCGCTGCGCGAGGCCGGACTCCGACTCGAGGTCGAACCCCGCGTCGCGGGCGCGGGTGAGCACCGCGTGGCGGCCGGAGAGCTCCGAGACCGGCAGGCGCCGCTCGTTGCCCACCGCGGCGGGGTCGATGTGCTCATACGTGCTCGGGTCCGCCACCATGCCGGCCACGTGCATGCCGCCCTTGTGGGCGAACGCGTTGCGCCCGACGTAGGGCGCCCAGGCGTTGGGCTGCAGGTTCGCCGTCTCGGCCGCCCAGCGGGAGAGCCCGGTCAGCCGGTCCAGGCGGCCCGGCGCGAGCACCTCGTACCCCATCTTCAGCGCGAGGGCGGGGATGATCGAGATCAGGTTGGCGTTGCCGCAGCGCTCGCCCCAGCCGTTCAGGGTGCCCTGCACCTGCCGGGCGCCGGCCTCGACGCCGACGAGGGTGTTGGCGACCCCGCACTCGGAGTCGTTGTGGGTGTGGATCCCCACGGGCACCCCGGGCAGCGCGGCGACGACCTCGCCCATGATGCGGGCGACCTCGGACGGGAGCGTCGCGCCGTTGGTGTCGCAGGGGACCACCCACGCGGCGCCGGCGTCCGCGGCCGCGCGCAGGCACTCCAGCGCGTACCCGGGGTGCTCCCGGTATGCGTCGAAGAAGTGCTCGGCGTCGTAGATGACCTCCTTTCCCTGCCCCACCAGGAAGGCGACGCTGTCGCCGATCATCCGCAGGTTGTCCTCGCGCCCCACCTTGAGGATCGTGCGCAGGTGCAGGTCCCAGGTCTTGCCGACGATCGTCGACACCGGGGCGAAGCACTCCACCAGCACCCGCAGGGCGGGATCCTCGTCGGCGGCGTGGTCGCGCCGGCGGGTCATCCCGAAGGCCGCCACCCGGGTGTCGCCCAGGTCCTCCCGGGCCAGCAGCCGGAAGAGCTCGGAGTCCTTGGGGTTGGAGGAGGGGAAGCCGGCCTCGAGGTAGTCGACCCCGAGCTCGGCCAGCCGGAGGGCGACCTGGAGCTGCTCGCCGACCGAGAGGCTCATGCCCTCGCGCTGCATCCCATCGCGCAGCGTGGTGTCGTAGACGAACACGCGTTCCATCAGGCGGCCGCCGCGCTCGGGGCGTGGTCGAGCCAGTGGGCGAAGCGGGGGTCACGACCCTCGGTGACCGCGAAGAAGCGGTCCTGCAGGCGCCGGGTGATGGGCCCGGGGGGCCCGAGCGGGTGGTCGTCGATCTCGTTCAGCGGGCAGACCTCGGCCGCCGTGCCGGTGACGAAGACCTCGTCGGCCGCATACAGCTCGGCGCGGGCGATGTCGCGCTCGACCACCTCGAGGCCCTCGTCGGCGGCGAGCTCCATGACCGTCGCGCGGGTGATGCCCTCGAGGATGGACGACTGCAGCGGCGGCGTGACCAGCCGCCCGTCGCGCACCACGAAGATGTTCTCGCCGGAGCCGTCGGCCACGTAGCCCTGCTCGTTCAGGAGGATGGCCTCCTCATACCCCGCCTTGTGGGTCTCGATCTTGGCCAGGATCGAGTTCAGGTACTGCCCGCCGGCCTTGGCGGTGGCCGGGATGGTGTTGTTGCCGATGCGCCGCCAGCTCGCGACCTTGGCCCGGATCCCCGAGCGCAGGCCCTCCTCGCCGAGGTAGGCGCCCCACTCCCACGCGGCGATGGCGACGTCCACGGGGGCCTCGAGCGGGAAGAGCCCCATCACGCCGTAGCCCCGCAGCACGATCGGGCGGATGTAGCAGGACCCGAGGCCGTTGGCGGCGATGACCTGGTGGACCGCCCGGCGCAGCTCCTCCCGCGGGAACGGGACCGGCATGTAGTACGTGGCCGCCGAGCGCTCGAGCCGGGCCAGGTGGTCCTCCAGGCGGAAGACCGCGGCGCCGCGGTCGGTGGCGTAGGCGCGGATGCCCTCGAAGACCGACGAGCCGTAGTGCAGCCCGTGGGACAGCACGTGGACCCGGGCGTCGGCCCAGTCCACGAGCGCCCCGTTCATCCAGATCTTCTCGGCTTCCTGCATGGGACGGGGGTCCTTCCTCTCGCCCGGGGCGGGTGCCCAAGGGCCACGGCGGGATGCCGCGGGGCGCCCCCGCGGACGAGCAGGGAGGATAGCGGCTCGGGGGTCGGGCTCCGCTACGCGGTCGCGGCGGCGAGCAGCAGGTCCCCCACCTCCCGGGTGCCGAGGGCACCGCCGAGGTCGCGGGTCCGGTGCCCGGCCTCGAGCACCTGCGCCACGGCCGACTCGATTCGCCCGGCCGCGGCCGGGGCGCCGAGCGAGTGGCGGAGCATCATCGCGGCCGAGAGGCAGGTGGCGATCGGGTTGGCGACGCCGCGGCCCGCGATGTCCGGGGCCGATCCGTGGACCGGCTCGTACAGCCCCGGGCCCGCGTCGCCGAGGCTGGCCGAGGGCAGGAGGCCGATGGAGCCCGAGATCATCGCCGCCTCGTCGGAGAGGATGTCGCCGAACATGTTCTCGGTGACGATGACGTCGAAGTCGGCGGGCCGCGAGACGAGCTGCATGGCGGCGTTGTCGACCAGCATGTGGTCGAGGGCGATCCCGGGGTGCCCGGCGGCCACCTCCACCACCACCTCGCGCCACAGCCGCGAGCTCTCGAGCACGTTGGCCTTGTCCACCGAGGTGACCTTCGCCCGGCGGCCCGCGGCGGCGGCGAACGCGCGCTCGGCCACCCGGCGGATCTCCTCGCGGGAGTAGACGCAGGTGTCGAAGGCCTCGGGCTCGCGCCGGCCCCGCGCGCCGAAGTAGATGCCGCCGGTGAGCTCGCGCACCACCAGCAGGTCGGTGCCCTCGATCCGCTCGCGCCTGAGCGGGCTCGCGTCGTAGAGGGCCGGGAACGGCCGCACCGGGCGCAGGTTGGCGAACAGGCCGAGGCCCGCGCGCAGCGCGAGGAGCGCCTGCTCCGGGCGGGGGGCGTCCGGGTCGGTGGTGTCCCACCGGGGCCCGCCGACGGCGCCGAGCAGCACCGCGTCGGCGCCGGCGCACGCCTCCATGACCCCGTCCGGGAGCGGCCCGCCGGTCGCGTCGATCGCGCAGCCGCCGACCAGGTGCTCCTCCCAGCTCACCGTGACCCCGTCCAGGGGGGCGACCGCGTCGACCAGGCGCCGGGCCTCGGCGACCACCTCGGGCCCGATGCCGTCCCCCGGGAGGCTCACCACGCGCACGTCGCCCATCTCACCCCGCCTCGTCGCCGACCCGAACGGCCGGGGAGGCTACCGGGAACGCGCCCGGCGTGGCCGCCCCGCCCGCCCGGCGGGGGCGGTCAGCGCCGGGGCCGGGCGTCCTGGTCGGGGTGCAGCGTGTCCAGCACCCGCACGGCGTCGCTGACCGAGAGCACCCCCACCGGACGGCCGTCCTCGACCACCAGGGCCAGGTCCTCGTCGCGCGCGGCGGCGCGGCGCAGGCCGTCGGCGGCGCGCTCGTCCGGGTGGGCCAGCACCAGGTCGGCCGCCGGCGTCATCAGCTCGCCCACGCTGACCAGCGGCCAGCGCTCGCGGGGCACCGCGCGCAGCGCCGCGGGGGTGACGAGCCCGACCGGGGCGCCCGAGGGGTCCAGCACGACGTAGCCGCGGTGGCGCTCGGGCCAGACCACGGCGTCCATGAGCCGGCCGACGCCGGTGTCGGCCGGCATGGCCGGGGGGTGCGGATCCATGAGGTCGCGGACCCGGAGCCCCCCCAGGCGTGCGTCGGTGCGCCCCGCGCGGGCCTCGGCGCCCGCCGCCTGGAGCAGGAACCAGCCGATCACCGCGAGCCAGACCCCGCCGAAGGCCCCCCACAGGGCGAACATGGCGAGCCCGCCGCCGATCAGGAGGATCCCGAAGCCCCGGCCCGCGGTCGCGGCGATCCGGGTGGCCCAGGCGAAGTCGCCGCGAATGCCCCACAGCAGCGATCGCAGGACCCGGCCCCCGTCGAGCGGGAGCGCCGGGAGCAGGTTGAACAGGAGCAGGGTGACGTTGATCGACCCGAGCCACCAGGCCACCGCCTCGACCGCGGCGGGGAGCGGCGCGAGCCAGGCGAGGGCCAGGAAGCCGGCCCCGAGCAGCGCGGAGACCGCCGGGCCGGCGAGCGCGATGCGCAGCTCGGCCCAGGCCGACGGGAACGCGCCCCGGAACTTGGCCACCCCGCCGAAGAGCCACAGGGTGATGCCCTCGATGACCATGCCGTCGCGCTTCGCCTGCACCGCGTGCCCGAGCTCGTGGGCGAGCAGCGACGCGAAGAACAGCAGCGTCGCGATGACGGCCATCGCGATGTGGGCCCCGGTCGCCAGCTCGGGGTTGGTCTCGGGGAAGATCTGGGCGGCCAGGCTCCAGGTGATGAGCCCGAAGACCAGCAGCCACGTCCAGTTGATCCCGACCGGGACGCCGGCGATCCGCCCCAGGGTGATGGAGTCGTTCATCCCCCCCCAGGGTGGACCGCCGGCGGCGGTCCTACAAGAAGGCGGCGGTCGACGGACCCTCCCGCTCGCGCTCGGCCTCGTACCGGTCGATCGCCTCGCCCTGGGCCTCGGTGAGCGAGATGTCGTCCCAGCCGTTCAGCAGCCGCTCACGCACGTCGTCCTCGATCGCGAACGGCACCTCGCGGCCGTCCGGCCCGACCACCACCCGCCGATCGAGGTCCACGGTGGCCGTGGCCCCCGGCGCCTCGTGGGCGGCCCGGATGAGCGCCTGCACCTCGGCCTCGGGGAGCACCACCGGCAGCACGCCGATCTTCGTGCAGTTGGTGCGGAAGATGTCGGCGAACGACGGGGCGACCACCGCGCGGAAGCCGAAGTCCTGGATGGCCCAGGGGGCGTGCTCGCGGGACGAGCCGCAGCCGAAGTTGCGGCCGGTGACCAGGATCTCGGCGCCGGCGTACTCCGGGCGGTCGAGCTCATAGAAGTCCTCGCCGCGCCAGTCGAAGAACAGGAACTCGCCGAACCCGGTGCGCTCGACGCGCTTGAGGAACTGCTTGGGGATGATCTGGTCGGTGTCCACGTCGGCCCGGTCGAGCGGGGCGATCGGGGCGCTCACCACGCCGAACGGCTCCATCAGGCCACCTCCACGGCCTCGGGGGCGAACGACCGCACGTCGACCAGGTGCCCGGCGATGGCCGCGGCGGCGGCCATGGGCGGGCTCACCAGGTGGGTGCGACCGCCCTTGCCCTGGCGGCCCTCGAAGTTGCGGTTGCTGGTCGAGGCGGAGCGCTCGCCCGGCTGCAGGATGTCCGGGTTCATCCCGAGGCACATCGAGCACCCGGCGTCCCGCCACTCGAAGCCGGCGTCGGCGAACACCCGGTCCAGGCCCTCGGCCTCGGCCTGGGCCTTCACCGCCATCGACCCGGGCACGACCATCGCCCGCACCCCGGAGGCGACCCGCCGCCCCGCGACCACCCCGGCCGCCGCGCGCAGGTCCTCGATGCGGCCGTTGGTGCAGGAGCCCAGGAACACCGTGTCGATCGCGATGTCCTCGATGGCCTCGCCGCCGCAGAGCCCCATGTACTCCAGCGAGCGGCGCACGGACTCCTGGTCGGCGGGGTCGGAGTAGTCACCGGGGGTGGGGACGCGGCCGGTCACCGGGGCGACCATGCCCGGGTTCGTGCCCCAGGTGACCTGCGGGGCGAGGGCCGGCACGTCGACCACCATCTCGCGGTCGAACGCCGCGTCCGGATCGCTCGGCAGGGCGCGCCAGCGCTCCACCGCGGCCGCGAAGTCGCCCGGCGCGCACATGCGGCCCTCGAGGTAGGCGAAGGTCGTCTCGTCGGGGGCGACGTACCCGGCACGGGCGCCGCCCTCGATCGACATGTTGCAGACGGTCATCCGCCCCTCCATCGAGAGCGCGCGGATGGCCTCGCCGGCGTACTCGACCACATGGCCCTGGGCGCCCGAGACGCCCATCTGGCCGATGGCCCCGAGGATGAGGTCCTTGGCCCCGACGCCCAGCCCGGGCTGGCCCTGGAAGTGGATCCGCATGGTGCGCGGCCGGGCCTGCGGGAGGGTCTGGGTGGCCAGCACGTGCTCGACCTCGCTGGTGCCGATGCCGAACGCCAGCGCGCCGAAGGCGCCGTGGGTCGAGGTGTGGGAGTCGCCGCACACGATCGTCATGCCCGGCTGGGTGAGCCCGAGCTCCGGGCCGATGACGTGGACGATGCCCTGGCGGGGCGAGGTCAGCGAGAAGAGCGGCACCCCGAACTCGCGGCAGTTCCGCTCGAGCGCCTCGACCTGGGCGCGCGAGAGCGGGTCCTCGATGCCCTGGGCGCGGCCGAGCGTGGGCACGTTGTGGTCGACGGTGGCCAGCGTGCGGTCGGGGCGGCGCACCCGCCGCCCGGCCATCCGCAGCCCGTCGAACGCCTGCGGCGAGGTCACCTCGTGGACCAGGTGCAGGTCGATGAACAGCAGCGCGGGGCCCCGGGGGCCCGCGGGCGCCACCTCGTGGGCGTCCCAGACCTTCTCGAACAGCGTCCTGCCCATGCGCCGCGCCTCCGTTCCGCTCGTCCTAGACACCGGCCGCCGCCACCCGCTCGCCCTGCTCGGCGTGCCGGCTGGCGTTGACCGCCCGCAGGTAGGCCACCGCGCTCGCCTCGAGCACGTCGGTGGACACGGCCTGGCCGGCGAACGTCCGCCCGGCGATCTCGCACACCACCCGCGCCTCGCCGAGCGCGTCCGGCCCGCCGGTCACCGCCGACACGGCGTACTCCAGCAGCCGCCCGGCCGAGCCCACCGCGGCGTCGATGGCCCGCATGAGGGCCTCGACCGGGCCGTCGCCGGTGCCCTCGCCCCGGTGGGTGTCGCCGTCGGGGCCGCGCACCACCACGCTCGCCCGCGGCACCTCGCCCGACCCGCCCGAGAACGCGAAGTCCTCCAGGGCCAGGCCGGCGTCCACCGTGACCCGCATCTCGTCGCTCATCAGCGCCTCGAGGTCCATCGCCGTGAGCTCGCCCTTCTTGTCGGCCACGTCCTTGAACCGGGCGAAGGCGTGGTTGAGCGCGTCGCGGTCCACGTCGTAGCCCAGCTCCTCCAGGGCGTGCCGGAGCGCATGGCGGCCCGAGTGCTTGCCGAGCACCAGGCTGCTCTGGGCCAGCCCCACGCTCTGCGCGTCCATGATCTCGTAGGTGAGCGGGTTGGCCAGCACCCCGTGCTGGTGGATGCCCGCCTCGTGGGCGAAGGCGTTGCGGCCGACGACGGCCTTGTTCGGCTGGATCGCGTAGCCGGTCAGACGGCTCACCAGGCGGCTGGCCCGGGTGATCTCGGTGGTGGTGACGCCCGACCACAGGCCGCCGAGGTCCTCGGCCCGGGTGCGCAGGATCATCGCCATCTCCTCGAGCGAGGCGTTGCCCGCGCGCTCGCCGATGCCGTTCACGCAGCACTCGACCTGCCGCGCGCCGACCTGCAGGCCGGCCAGGGAGTTGGCCACCGCGAGGCCCAGGTCGTTGTGGCAGTGGACCGACACGGTCACCTCGGCCAGGGCCGGGCAGCGCTCCATCAGCTCCAGCAGGAAGCGCTGGAACTCCGTGGGCATCGTGTAGCCGACGGTGTCGGGGATGTTGATGGTGGTCGCCCCCTCGGCGACGGCCGCCCCGACCATCTCGGCCACGAAGGCGACGTCCGAGCGGGTGGCGTCCTCGCAGGAGAACTCCACGTCGTCGCACAGGGACCGGGCGAGGCGCACCGCGTCGACGGCCGCGGCGAAGACCTGGGCGCGGTCCATGCGCAGCTTGTGGGTCATGTGGATGTCGCTGGTGGCGATGAAGGTGTGGATGCGCGGGCGCTCGGCGTCGCGCACGCCCTCCCACGCCGTCTGGATGTCGCGCTCGTTGGCCCGCGCGAGCGCCGCGATGACCGGGCCGCGCACCTCGCGCGCCACCGCCTGCACGCCCTCGAGGTCACCGGGGGAGGAGATCGGGAAGCCCGCCTCGATCACGTCGACCCCGAGCTTGGCGAGCTGGTGGGCGATCTCGACCTTCTCGCGGAGGTTGAGGTGGATGCCCGGCGACTGCTCGCCGTCGCGCAGGGTGGTGTCGAAGAACTTGACGCGCTTCGCGTCGTCGCGGGGTGCGGCGTCCGCCGTCACGGTGCCTCCTCCTGGCTCGGTGGGTCCTGGTCCGCGGTGCCCGGCCATGCGGGCGTGGGTGTCAGCAGCTCCCCCTACCGGGGGAGGAGCAGCGCGAGCGCGAGCAGGCCGGGGCCGCGACGGGTCAGGAGGCTCGTGGTCGCGGCGGCGCGCATGGGCCGGAGGATATCCACCCTCGCGGCCCCGGGCAAACCGGGGCCGGGGCTCCGCTCACGGGGACTTTGCCGTCCCTTCACCGTTCGCTGACATGCCCGGACCGGGGTGCTCACAACCCGGCCGTAGCGTGGGGACCGACCCGCTCTCCTCTCCCCCACGGAGGATCACATGCGAACCCCCCGCCTCCTCGTCGCCGGCCTCGCCACGCTCGCCCTGGCCACGCCGGTCGCCCTGGCCGCCACGATCACCGGCGACGACTCGGCCAACCTGCTCCGCGGCACCGCGGGGCCCGACCTCATCGCCGGCGCCGGCGGGAACGACCTCATCATGGGCTACCGCGGCCCCGACACCCTGCGCGGCGAGCTCGGCAACGACACGATCTTCGGCGGCCGCGGCCGCGACGTGATCCTGGGCGGCCCCGACGCCGACGTGCTCGGCGGCGGCCCCAACCGCGACGTGCTGCTCGGCCAGGGCGGCGACGACGTCCTGTCCGGCGGCCTGCGGGCCGACCTGATGGTCGGCGGGACCGGCAACGACCGCCTGCTCGGCGCGCAGGGCTTCGACACCATCTACCTGGGCGAGGGCGAGGACATGGCGCTCGCCGGCCGTGGCAACGACGTGGTGTTCAGCCGCGCGCGTGACGGCATCGTCGACCGCATCGTCTGCGGCCCGGGCTTCGACCGGGTCATCGCCCGCGAGGAGGACGACGTGGACCGCTCCTGCGAGCGGGTGCGCCGCCTGCCGGCGGCCGCGACCGACACCGACCCCGGCGACGAGGACACCCCGCCGCCCGCGTTCGCCGCCGGCGACGAGCCCGGCGGCGCCGACTCCGGGGACGACCCCGAGGACGACTGACCCGCCCGACCCCCCGAGTCCCTCGGGAGGGGGGTCAAGGGCTCTGGGCTCTGGGCGGCCCCCCGAGTCCCCTCGCGGGAGGGGGGTCAAGGGCTCTGGGCGGCCCCCCGAGTCCCCTCGCGGGAGGGGGGTCAAGGGCTCTGGGCGGCCCCCCGAGTCCCCTCGCGGGAGGGGGGTCAAGGGCCCTGGTCGTCCGCAAGGACCGGCCCGCCGCCCCCGGCGGAGGGCCGGTCCGCCCCTGGACCAAGGTCCGGTTGCGGTCCGGACTCGCCGACGCGGAGGCTTCCCCTCGTCGGGCGCCACCCACCGGCGCCGCATCGAGACCAAGGAGCATCCCATGACCCGCACGTCGACCCGCCGCCTGCGCACCGTCGGCATCGTCGCCGCCGCTTCTCTCGTCGTCGCCGGGGCCGGCGCGACGGCGGCCACCGCCTCGCCGAACTCGGGCACCTCCAAGGGCTACTCCAAGTGGGCCAAGGCCCACGGCCTCAAGGGCAAGCAGGCCCACAAGCGCGCCGACGTGGACAAGGACGGCCTGCGCAACCTCGCCGAGTACCGCCTGAGGCTGGACCCCAGGAAGGCCGACACCGACGGCGACGGCATCAACGACGCGATGGAGGACCACGACGGCGACGGCCTGGTCAACGGCCTGGAGGACCGCCTGGGCTCCCGCGTGCGCGGCCACGACGACAGCATCCACTCGCGCATGGGCGAGGACGTCGAGGTCAAGGGCGTCATCGCGTCGGTCAGCCCCACCCAGATCGTCCTCACGGTCGGGCCCGCCAAGGTGACGCTGGACCTGCCCGCCGGCACCGTGCTCCAGGGCGACGTGACCACCGGCCACCTGGTCGAGGTCAAGCTGGTCAAGACCCCCTCCGGCTGGGTGCTCGTCTCCCACACCGAGGACGCCCCGGGCGACGACGACTCGCCCTCGGGCACGACCACCGGCACGACGACCACCACCTCGTCCACCGACGACAGCCCGCACGGCCCGGACGACTCGGGCCACCGCGGGGGCCGCGGCCGCTGACCGCCCGACGCCCGAGTCCGTCGGGAGGCTGGCCCCCCACGGGCAGGCGGTCGCGGACGGGCCGCTGACCCCACCACCGCAGCGGCCTTCCCGGCCCGGGCGCGCACGACGCGGGCCCGGGCCGGCGGCGTCCGGGGCGCGCCGGCGTGGGTCCGCCCGTGCCCGCGACGCCGGCCGCCCTCGCCGGCGGAGAGGGTTCGCGTGCCCCCACCCCCGCGGGGCCCGAGCCACCGTCACGCGGAGACGACATGCCGGCGCCCCGGCCGGTCGATCTGCACCAGCAGGTCGGCGCCCGACGCCCTGCGCGCCTCCCGGCGCCGGACACCCCCGGTGCTACATCGCCAGGGTCACGAACCAGACCTGCACGAACCCGTCGATGGCCTGGATCGCGTCGGCGGCCGATCGGGGCACCGGCGAGTCGAGGGTCACCGCCATGACCGCCAGGCCCGCCTCCTGGGAGCGCGACACCGCCATCGAGGCGATGTTCACCCCGGCGTCGCCGAGGATCGAGCCGACGCGGCCGATCATCCCGGGCACGTCGCGGTAGCGGAACAGGCCCACGTTCGGGGCGAGCTCGATCTCGATCCCCTCGCCGAAGGCCTCGACCAGCCGGGGGCGTGAGGTCGTGCCCACCGTGGTGCCGGAGAGCGAGATGTCGCCCGAGCGCACGGTCAGGCGGTTGGTGTAGTCCCGTGCCCGGGGCGAGGAGGTCTCGGTCCACTCGATGCCCCGCTCGCGCGCGATGCTCTGGGCGTTGACCAGGTTGACCTCGTCCTCGCCCAGGTGGGCCTGCAGCAGGCCGGTGATGACCCCGGTGGTGAGCAGGCGGGTGTCGTGCTCGGCCAGGCCGCCCTCGCAGACCACCTCGACCGGGTCGGCGGCACCGCCGGCCAGGCCGGCCAGGAGCTGGCCCAGGTGGCGGGCGAGCGGGAGGAACGGACCGAGCACGGCGATGGTCTCCGGGCTCACGGACGGGATGTTCACCGCGGTGGTGACCACGCCGCCGGTGAGGGCGGCGGCGACCTGCTCGGCCACCGCGACGCCGGCCCGGTCCTGCGCCTCCGCGGTGGAGGCGCCCAGGTGCGGCGTCACCACCACCCCGGGCAGGCCGAAGAGCGGGCTCTCGGTGGTCGGCTCGGTGGGGAACACGTCGATCCCGGCCCCCGCCACCTGGCCGCTCTCCAGGGCACCGACCAGGGCGTCCTGGTCGACCAGGTCGCCGCGGGCGTCGTTCACGATGCGCACCCCGCGCTTCATGCACGCGAACGCCCCGCGGTCGAGGAAGCCCCGGGTCTCCGCCGAGGAGCCCATGTGCAGCGAGATGAAGTCCGCGAGCGGGTAGAGGTCCTCCGGGGTGGCCGCCTTCTCCACCCCGAGCTCGCGGTAGCGCGCGTCGGACACGAAGGGGTCGTAGGCCACCACCCGCATGCCGAGGCCCTTGGCCCGCTCGGCCACGAGCTGCCCGATGCGGCCGAAGCCGAGGATCCCCAGGGTCTTGCCGGTGACCTCGATGCCGCCGAACCGCGACCGCTCCCAGCGGCCCTGCACCAGGCTCATGTGGGCCTGCGGGATGTTGCGGGCCTGGGCGAGCAGGAGCGCGATGGCGTGCTCGGCGGCCGAGAGCGCGTTCGAGCCGGGGGCGTTGCAGACCAGGATGCCCCGGCGGGTGGCCGCCTCGACGTCGACGTTGTCGACGCCGGTGCCCGCCCGGCCCACGACCTTCAGGCGCGTCGCCCGTTCGATGAGGGCCGCGGTCACCTTGGTCGCGCTGCGGACCACGATGCCGTCGTAGGCGCCGATCCGCTCGGCCAGCTCCTCCTTGGACCAGCCGATCCCGAGGTCCACGTGCCCGACGCGCTCGCGCAGCAGGTCCACCCCGCCCTCGGCGATGGTCTCGCAGACGAGCACCCGCGGCGCGGTGATCTCAGCCATGCCGGACCTCCGTCCGCTCGGGGGCATGCGGCAGCGGGAGGGGTCGGTGCGGGTTCAGCGGTGCCTCCGGGATGGGTCGTGGGAGCGGGCCGGCGGGCCCGGGGCTATCCGGACGAGACGGCGCCCTCGTCGGGGGTGGCGGGCCGGGGCAGGTCGGACTCGGCCGACACGGCCTCGTCCGGCGCGTTCAGCGCGGGCGAGCCCTCGGGACCGGTGCCCCGGTAGACGTCGCGGAACACCCGGATCGCGGCGATGGAGCGAGCCGTGGCGTCGCGGCACGAGATCCAGCGCTGCCAGGAGGTCGCGACGACCGCGTCCTTCGGGAAGGTGGGGTCGTCGCCCTCGGGGACCACGATCATGAACGGCGGGGACTCCCGCCAGAGGGCCTCGACCGCCGTCTTCACGGCCGGGCGCACGTCCTCGCCCACATGGATGACCACGCCCCCGTGCTCGAGGGAGTGCACCAGGTACTTCTCGGGGACCGGAGTGTCGTAGATGCCGTAGTCGGCCCACACCGGGTGGTGGGTGCCCGAGGTCGGGGGGTTGGACTGCGCGAAGGTCGGGTCGCCCTCGTCATGGTCGCGGCCCTCGCTGGGGAAGGCGCGGACGGTGCAGCCGGCCGCCTGGGCCGCCCGGCGCACGCTCGCGGCGATGGGCGGCGGGGTGCCGTCGGTGCCCGAGCCCACGCTGGAGGCCCGGGCGAAGCGGATCTCGTCCTCGGTGGTCCCGCCCATCGTGGTGGTGTCCGCCGCGGTGGTCTCGTCGCCGCCCCCGGCGCCGCAGCCGGCGAGCCCGAGGGCGGCCGCGGCCAGCGCCGCGGCGAGCGCGGCGGGGCGGCGGACGCCCATCAGTCGAAGTCCGTGTCGATCCAGCTCATCATCCCGCGCAGCCGCTTGCCGACCTGCTCGATCTGGTGATCGGCCTGGTTGCGGGCGATGGCGTTGAAGACCGGAC
Organism: Thermoleophilia bacterium; assembly: GCA_025455865.1. Lineage (GTDB taxonomy): Bacteria > Actinomycetota > Thermoleophilia > Miltoncostaeales > Miltoncostaeaceae > JALOLS01. The sequence goes on along the minus strand of JALOLS010000068.1, from coordinate 8,160 downwards.
GGCCGACCTGGTTCTCCAGGAGCCACTCCTTGGCGAACTGACCGCTCTGGATCTCGCCGAGGATCCTGCGCATCTCCGCGCGGGTCTCGTCGGTGATGATGCGCCGGCCGCGGGTCATGTCGCCGTACTCGGCGGTGTTGGAGATCGAGTAGCGCATCCCGCTGATGCCCTTCTCGTAGATCAGGTCCACGATGAGCTTCAGCTCGTGCAGGCACTCGAAGTAGGCGAGCTCGGGCTGGTAGCCGGCCTCGACCAGCGTGTCGAAGCCCGCGCGGATGAGCTCGGACACCCCGCCGCAGAGCACGGCCTGCTCGCCGAACAGGTCGGTCTCGGCCTCCTCGCGGAACGACGTCGGGATGACGCCGGCGCGGGTGCAGCCGATGCCCTTGGCGTAGGCCAGACCGACCGCCTGGGCGCTCCCGGTGGCGTCGACCTGCACGGCGATGAGGCCGGGCGTGCCCTGGCCCTCCGCGTAGGTGCGGCGCACCAGGTGGCCCGGGCCCTTGGGGGCGACCATCACCACGTCCACGCCGGCCGGCGGGACGACCTGGCCGAAGTGGATCGCGAAGCCGTGGGCGAACAGCAGCATGTTGCCGGGGGCGAGGCCGGGCGCGATCTCGTCGCGGAAGAGCGTGCCCTGCAGCTCGTCGGGGACCAGGATCATGATGAGGTCGCCGCGCCGGGCCGCCTCGGCCGGCTCGAGCACCTCGAGGCCCTCGCCGCGGGCCTTGTCGGCCGAGGCGGAGTCCGACCGGAGCCCGACGACGACCGACACGCCTGAGTCGCGCAGGTTCAGGGCGTGGGCGTGCCCCTGGCTGCCGAACCCGATGACCGCCACGGTCTTGCCCGAGAGCAGGCCGAGGTCGGCGTCGTCGTCGTAGTACATCCGGCGTCCTTTGTCTGTCGTCAGGTGGGGCGGTCGCCGCGGGAGAGGGCGACGACGCCGGTCTTGACGAGCTCGATGAGCCCGTAGGGGCGAAGCAGCTCCTCGAACTGGTCGAGGTCGGCGCTCGACCCGGTGACCTGCACGGTCATCGTGGTCGTGGTGACGTCGACGATCCGCCCGCCGAAGATCTCGACCAGGTGGACGACCTCGCCGCGGAGCGGCCCCTCGGCGCGGACCTTCATCAGGCCGAGCTCGCGGGCGACCAGGTTGTCGGGGTCCAGGTCGCGGATCTTGATGACGTTGACCAGCTTGTCGAGCTGCTTGGTGATCTGCTCGACCGGGTGCTTGGAGGCGTCCACGGTGATCGTCATGCGCGAGCGCTCGGGGGTCTCGGTGGGGCTCACGGCCAGCGAGTCGATGTTGAACCCGCGGCGGGTGAACAGGCCCGAGACCCGGGAGAGGACTCCCGGCTTGTTCTCGACCAGGACGGAGAGGGTGTGCTTCACGGCGCGGGAGCATACCCGTCCCCGGGGGCCGCGGGTCGGGCCGTGCCGCCGCGGCCGGGCCCCGCGACGTGCCGGCGGCCTCGGACAGGTGGGCCGCGGCGGCGTCGATCCGGGTCTCGCTCGGCGTGCCGGCGAAGGCCGGCATGCCGCCGCGGCCGCTGGTCACCCAGGCCTTCACGGCGGTGAGGCCCGGCTCGAGGCCGTCGAGGTCCGGCCGACCCTGGCGTGGGCGCTCGCCACCAGCCTGCCGGATCGCCTCACGGGGGTCATGCATCGCTCGTGGGGGAAGCGCGAGCGGACCCGAACGACCCTCATGACGGTTGTCACGGGGTCCGCGGTGCCCCCGTTCGCGCGAGGCGGTCCGGGGCCGCGACGCTACGATCGCCGGCATGCCGACCGACTTCCCCGCCGCCGAGGAGACCGGGCTCGTGGTCGTCGACCACGGGTCGCGCCGCCGCGAGTCGAACCTGATGCTCGAGGAGATGGCCCGCCGGATCGCCGAGCTCGTCCCGTATCCCATCGTCGAGCCCGCCCACATGGAGCTCGCCGAGCCCTCCATCGCGACCGCGTTCGACGCCTGCGTGGCCCGCGGCGCGCGGCTCGTCGTGGTGAGCCCGTACTTCCTGCTCCCGGGCAAGCACTGGACCGAGGACATCCCGGCGCTGGTGGAGGAGGCCGCCGCCCGTCACCCGGGCGTCGTCTACCTGGTGGCCGCGCCGTTCGGGCTGCACCCGCTCATGGCCGAGGTGGTCAAGGCCCGGGCCGAGCACTGCCTGGCCCACGTGCGCGGCGAGGCGCCCGAGTGCGAGGCGTGCGCCGGCAGGGGCCTCTGTCAGCTGCGCGGGGTCGTCGCCGGCGCCGCGGCGTAGCGCTACCCCCCGAGCGCGCGCTCGCGGACGAGGCGGCTGACCGCGCCGGGGTCGGCCCGGCCCTGGGTGGCCTTCATCGCCTGCCCCACGAAGAAGCCGAGCACCTTGTCCTTGCCGCTGCGGAGCTGATCGGCCTGCGCCGCGTGCTCGGCGAGCAGGCGGTCCACCAGCGCGGTGAGCTCGCCCTCATCGCTGATCTGCCCGAGCCCCCTGCGGGCCACGACGGCGGCCGGCTCCTCGCCGGTGGCGATCACCTCGGCGAGCGCCTCCTTGGCCCCGGGCACCGAGAGCGTGCCGTCGGCGAGCAGGCCGAGCAGGGCCGCGAGGCGCGCCGGGGTCACGTTGCCCTGCCAGGGCTCCTCACCGCGCTCGCGAAGCTGCGCGCGCAGCTCGCCGCGGACCCAGTTGGCCGCCGCCTTGGGGTCGGCCTCGGCGGCGACGGCCGCGAAGTAGGCGGCGAGCTCGGGTGACTCGGTGAGCACGTCGGCGTCCTCGTGGGAGAGCCCCATCTCCCCCACCCACCGCGCGCGCAGCGCCTGCGGGAGCTCGGGCAGGCCGGCGCGCAGCCCGTCGACCCACGCCGGGTCGGGGGCCACCGGGACCAGGTCCGGCTCGGGCAGGTAGCGGTAGTCGTGCGCCTCCTCCTTGGAGCGGAGGGGGTGGATCTCCCCGGTCTCCGGCTCGAAGTGCACGGTCTCCTGCACGACCCGCCCGCCGGCGGCGATGGTCGCGCGCTGGCGCTCCACCTCGGCCGTGATCCCCCGCTCCAGGAAGCGGAACGAGTTCATGTTCTTGAGCTCGGTCTTGGTGCCGAGGGCCGTCGAGCCCGCCGGGCGCACCGACACGTTGGCGTCGGCGCGCATGGAGCCCTCCTCCATGTTGCAGTCCGACACCCCCAGGAACAGCAGCGTCTGCCGGAGCTGGCGCAGGAACACGGCGACGTCGGCCGCCGAGGTGAGGTCCGGCTCGGTCACGATCTCGACCAGCGGGGTGCCCCCGCGGTTGAAGTCGACCGCGCTCCGCTCGGCGCCCGCCCGCCGGCCCGATCCGCCGAGGTGCATGAGCTTGGCCGCGTCCTCCTCCAGATGGACCCGGGTGATGCCGACCGGGATCTCGCGGCCGTCCTCGGCCACCGCGGTGAAGCGCCCCCGGCCGCAGAGCGGCACGTCGTACTGGGAGATCTGGTAGGCCTTCGGGAGATCCGGGTAGAAGTAGTTCTTGCGGTGGAAGATGGAGCGCGGGGCGATCTCGCACCCCAGCGCCAGCCCGATCTCGAGCGCCAGGCGCACCGCCTCGCGGTTGGTGACCGGGAGCACCCCGGGGTGGGCCAGGCAGACCGGGCAGGTGTGGGTGTTCGGCGGGTCGCCGAACGAGAGCTCGCACCCGCAGAACATCTTCGTCCGGGTGCGCAGCTGCACGTGGATCTCGACCCCGATGACCGGCTCGAGCGCGCTCACCCCTCGACCCCCGGCGGCAGCGTGTCGAAGCCGATCGCCTGCTCCAGCGCATGGGCGGCATCGAGCAGGCGGTTCTCGCTGAACGCCGGGCCGGCGAGCTGGAGGCCGACCGGCAGCCCGTCGGCGAGCCCGCACGGGATCGACAGGGCGGGAAGGCCGGCCAGGCTCACCGGGATCGTGCAGATGTCGGCCAGGTACATCTGATACGGGTCATCGGTCCGCTCGCCGAGGCGGAACGCGACCGTGGGCGAGGTGGGCGAGGCGACCAGGTCGACCTGCGCGAAGGCCTCCCGGAAGTCGCGCACGATGAGCGTCCGCACCCGCTGGGCCCGTCCGTAGTACTGGTCGTAGTAGCCCGAGGCGAGCGCGAAGGTGCCGAGCATGATGCGCCGCTTGACCTCGGGCCCGAAGAGGGCGCCCCGGGTGCCCTCGTAGTGCTCGAGCAGGGTCTCGGCCGCGACCCGCGCCCCGTAGCGGATGCCGTCGAAGCGGGCGAGGTTGGCCGAGCACTCGGCCGGGGCGATCACGTAGTAGGTCGCCAGGCCCTGCTCGGAGCTCGGCAGGCTGATCGGCACCACGGTGCCGCCGAGGTCCTCGACGACGCCCATGGCGCGCTCGACCGCCTCGCGCACCCCGGGCTCGGTGCCCTCGCCCATGAGCTCCTGGACCAGCCCGACCCGCAGGCCGTCCAGGCGCTCGGCGGTCGGCACGCGCACCGGCTCCGGCCACTCCAGCGAGGTCGAGTCGAGCGGGTCGCGCCCGACCAGGTGGGAGAGCAGCAGGGCGGCGTCGCGGACGGTGCGGGCGAAGGGCCCGATCTGGTCGAGCGACGAGGCGAAGGCGATCAGCCCGTAGCGGGACACGGCCCCGTAGGTCGGCTTCATCCCGACGATGCCGCACAGCGCGGCGGGCTGGCGGATGGACCCGCCGGTGTCCGAGCCGAGCGACCACGGCGCCTGCCGGGCCGCCACGCAGGCCGCCGAGCCGCCGGACGAGCCGCCGGGGACCCGGTCGGCGTCCCAGGGGTTGCGCGTGAGCTGGTAGGCCGAGTTCTCGGTGCTCGACCCCATGGCGAACTCGTCCATGTTGGTCTTGCCGATGACCACCGCGCCGGCCGCCTCCAGCCGGGCCACCGAGGTCGCGGTGTAGACCGGGCGGAAGCCCTCGAGGATGCGCGACCCGCAGGTGGTCTCGATGTCGCGGGTCGAGAGCACGTCCTTGACGGCGATGGGGATGCCCGCGAGCGGCGGGCGCTCGGGCGCCGCGTCGATGGCCCGCGCCCGGGCCCGGGCGCCGTCGGCGTCGAGGCGCAGGAAGCTCCCCCAGGGGTCGTCGGCCGCCCGCGCGAGCTGCTCCTCGACGAGATCGGCCGAGCTCACCTCGCCGGCGCGCAGCGCGGCGATCTGCGCCTCGGCGCTCAGCCCCACCATCGACACGCGGTCAGCCCATCCGGGGGACGCCGAAGGCCTGCTCGATCACCTCGGGCGCCTCGCGCAGCGCCTCCGCCGGCGGCAGGCTCGGCCGCGGCACGTCGTCGCGGAGCACGTTCTCCAGGGCGATCACGTGGGTGGTCGGCGCCACGCCGTCGAGGTCGAGCCCCTGGATGACGTCGACGTGGGTGAGGATGCCGGAGAGCTCGCGCTGCATGGTCACCTGCTCGTCCGGGGTGAGGCGCAGGCGCGCGAGCCGGGCGACGTGGCGGACGGTCTCCTCGTCGATCACCGGCCGGAGGTTAGCCGGAGGCGCCTAGCCCGGCCCCTGTGCCGCCGGCGGGAGCGCCATGGAGGCCCGCAGCGTGGTGAGCGGGGTGTCCGGCACGGTGATCACGCCCCGGGTCGGGCGGTCGAGGTCGAAGATCACGAACAGGAGCCCGGCCAGGAGGAGGGCGGCCAGCAGCACGGTCACGTGCCCGCGGCCCACGAACGCGATGTACATGGCCAGGAGCATCAGGGCGACCGCGGAGGCGATCAGGTCCAGCAGGAGCACGCTCTCGGGCACCCGGTTGCTCAGGCTCGAGAGGCGCACGGTCTGCTGGTCGATCATGTCGTTGAGCGTCTCGACGTAGAGGCGCGGCGCGCCGGCCTCGGGGGCCTCCGTGATGACCTGGCCGGCCAGACGCCACAGGCGGCGCTGCAGGACCCCCTCGGCCGCCGTGGTCCGGGCCAGGCTCGCGCCGCCCGTGCGCTCGCGGGTGGAGCGGATCGCGAGGTCGGTGTACTCGACCAGCAGCGCCAGCGAGCGGGTGCGCTGGGGCTCCTGCAGGGTCTGGGCGCGCAGCCAGGTCGTGCCGATCGCGTTCGCCTCGGCCACCAGGGCGCCCCGCCGGTCCTCGTAGCGGCCGACCGCGAGCGACATGCTGAAGGCGAGCAGCAGCCCCACGATGCCGAGCACGGCCCCCTGGAGCACGCCCATGGGCTCCTTGAACGCCTCGGAGCGATCACGGAGCCGGCTGCCGATCGCCAGCCCGGCCGCGGCGGCGGCCAGGACCAGGACCAGGAGGAGCAGGACCAGCAGCCAGGTGTCGAGGCCGAAGAGCATCCGGTGGCCACCACGCTAGCGGCGGCGCCGGGGGACCCGGCACCGGTCACCCGGGCTCCGCACGGGCCCGGGCCCCACGCCGCCGAAGGGCGTGTCCAAGAACCAAGCCCGGCGCTCCTGGTGCGAATCCCCCCGGCAGATCCGTGCTCACGGACATCGCATGCACTGGTGGTGCATGCGTTTCCGTGGGTGCGGAGGTGTCGTGGGATGCAGCCGCGGGAGTGCCGGGCGACTTCTTTGACAGGCCCCTAAGGGCCTGTCCATGAACCAAGACCCGCCTCCCGGGGAGTGAATCGCAAGCAGATCGGTGACCGCAGGACGTCGCATGTGCTGGTGGTACATGCGATTACGAGGGTGCCGAGGTGCGCCGCGATGCAGCCGACGGGTGGCGGGTCGACTTTGTGGACAGGCCCCTAAGGACCGCTCCCGCCCTCCGCGCGGGCCTTCTCGGACTTCGCCTCGCGGATGGCGTGCCGGAACCCGAAGCCCCCGGTCATCACCACGAGCGCGACGAGCGCGAGGGCCACGTTGACCACCAGCACCGTCGCCTCCATGCCCACGCTGAACGCGAGGATGGCCCCCGACGCGGCCTGCCCGCCGAGCACCACCACGAGCAGGGCCTGCTTGGGCCCGAGGCCCCCGGGGGTGAGCGGCATGGCCGTGGCGACCGAGCCCACCACCAGCACCACCAGCGCGTTCTCCAGCGTGGCGGGCACGCCGAAGGCATCGAGGAACAGGTACGCCGCGCCCACCCGGCAGCCCCAGCCGAGGGCCTGCCAGGAGGCCACCTCGCGCAGGTAGCGCACCGGCGTGCGCAGGATCGCGAACCCCTGGCCGACCCGGTCCCAGAAGGCCCGCACACGGGCACCCATCACCACCAGGGCGGCGGCCGCGACACCCGCGGCCACGATGATCGCGGTGCCCCAGGCCATCGGGTGGTCGGCGATCCACGACCACTCGAAGGCCGGGACCGCGGGCAGGCTCACGTCGGGCACCACCCCGGCCTGCCAGGCCCAGAGCACCAGCAGGAGCGCCATCGGCAGGTCGAACAGCGTCTCGACCAGCAGGCTCGAGACCAGCGTGGGGTAGGCCGCGCCCTCGACCCGGCGATGGACCAGGAAGACCTTGACCGCGTCCCCGGCGCGCGCCGGGACGATCGCGTTCACCCCCACCCCGGCGACGTAGGCGCCGAAGACCACCCGCCAGGGGACCCGCGCCCCGGGGAACGCCGCCCGGAGGATGGCCCGCCAGGCGCGCGAGCGCAGGGCGAGGTTCAGCACATGCAGGCCGACCGCCGCGACGAGCGGCAGCCAGTGCACCGCGGCCAGGCGGTCCCAGAAGGCCTGGACCGCGTCCCAGAAGCTCCGGAGCGAGTCCATCGGCGCCCGAGGGTAGCCCCGGTTGGTAGCGTCGCCCGCCGTGGAGGCCGAGCTCGAGCTCATCCGGCGCATCGCCGCGCAGACGGCCGTGCGGCCCGGCGTCCGGGTGGGGATCGGCGACGACATGGCGGTGCTCGCCGGCGACCCGCCGCTCCTGGCGGCGGTGGACATGCTGGTCGAGGGCGTCCACTTCCTGCCCGGGCGCACGCCCCTCGCGGACGTCGGGCACAAGGCCCTCGCGGTGAACCTCTCCGACGTGGCGGCGATGGGCGGCGAGCCGGTCTGCGCGCTGGTCGGCCTGGGGCTGCCGGCCCGGGGTGGGCCGGACGCCGCCGGGGTCGGCGAGCTCTACGCCGGCATGGAGGCGCTCGCGGCCCGCACCGGCACCACGATCGCCGGCGGCGACGTGACCGCGGCGCCGGGGCTCGTCCTGAGCGTCTCGGTGATCGCCCGGATGCCGACCGGGGTGGCGCCGCTGCTCCGCTCCGGCGGCCGGCCCGGGGACCTGGTGTGCGTGACCGGCGC
>JALOLS010000153.1 GCA_025455865.1 Thermoleophilia bacterium | reverse complement strand
TCGCTCGGGCGCCGGCACACACCGCCCCCCTCCCCAGGCGGGTGGCCGCGCCTCTTCGCGATGCGGACATAGGTGGGGGAGCGGGCGCTGCCTCAGGCGACGCCGGGAAGGGCCTCCGTGTCGCCCACCGCCAGGTCGGGCCACACCAGTGCGTCGCGCACCCAGTCGCGCAACTGAGTCCACGCGGCCGCACGTGCTTCAGCGCTGCGCAGGTGCACCGCGCGCAGCAGCTCGAGGAGGTTGTAGGCCAGGACGCGCAGCAGCCCGGTCACGGGGAAGCCCCGGCCCCGCCGCACCCAGCGGCCCTGGTCCTCCTCCCACTGGATATCGAGCGTGCCGTGCAAGTTGTTCTCGATGCGCCAATGGGCCCGATCCAGCGCCAGCAACTGCTCACCGTCGAGCCGTCCCCAGGGCAGGTTGGTCACGTGCCACCGCTCCTCCAGGATCTGCGGTCGACCCTGGACCGGCGCCTTGCCGCTCTGGCAGCCCGCCGCCGTCCACAGGCGGCACGCGAGTGGGCGTCCCGCTGGCGGGTGCGGAGCGCCCGCGGGACGCCCGCGCGCCCCGGGGCGACCACCACCCTCCACCCGCCTGTGGGCGGCGTCCCCACCCCGGCCCGGACACCGGGACTCAGGTGCCCGCTGTCCACCGGCGCGGGCGCGCGCGGTGCTCGCTGCGGGGGCGCCCGGCACGGCGCGCGCGCTCAGGCGCGCGCTTCGCGCCGGCCGGGCGCAGGCCGCGCCCGTGGACAGCACGCTGCGCGAGTCCCGGGGTTGCCGGCCCCGGGTGCGGTATCCCGCACCCCTCCGCTCGACGGGGGCTCCTCGGCGCCTCAACGAGAATCTGCGTCCGGGGGCGCTACCGTCGGTGCCGCCTCCGGCCGCCGATCACCCCTGGGTGTTTCCCCACAGCGCCGGGCACTACGGGGCGGAGCGGATGCTGGAGCAGATGCCGACCGGGGGGGAGACCCGGCAGGTGTTCGGGATGGGGGAGCCGCGCGGGCTGGAGCCGGTGCAGTTCAAGCACGCGGGCGGCGGCACCGTGGAGGCGCAGTCGCCGGACGCGTATGACATGTCGCGGGCCAAGGTGAAGGGGCCGAGCTTCGAGCTCTACCCGGAGAACGGCACCGCGTGGATCGGCGGGCGACACCAGGCGCAGTGGCGCGCCAGCGCCGCCCTCCTCCCGAGCCCTCGATGCCAGCCGCGTTCGCGCGAGGCGGCTGCCCGTCACTCGCAGCGCCGACGAGCGGTGGCAGCGTTCGACGCGGTCACGGTGGTGCAGGCCCACGGCGCGTGCCCGAGGCTTGGATCGCGGCCCGACCCCCGAGGTCCGAAACCTACCACGGGCCGGCTTCGGGGCGCGCGTAGATCAACATCCGGCGGCGCTTCGCGGTCTCGAGGTGGCGCCCCTGCGGGCGCACCGCCACGGGCACGGCGGCCGCGGCCAGCATCGCCGCGTCGCCCGCGGCGACCGAGTCGCCGAAGGCGAACATCGGCGGGCCGCCGCAGAGCTCCCGGGCGAGCGTGGCCTTGCCGCCCTGGTAGGGGACCGGGGGCACGACCTCGTCGGTCAGCCGCCCGTCCCGGACCTTCAGCTTCAGGCCGCGGACCTCCGCGGGGGCGAACCCGAACGCGGCGGCGCCCACGGTGGCGAACTCGTGCACCCCGCCGCTGATCACGAAGAGCTTGAACCCCCGCGCCCGCAGCACGGCGACCACCGCACGCATGCCGTCGAAGACCCGCTCCCGGTAGCCGCCGGTCGCGAGCAGCTTGTCGGCGCGGGCCGACACCGCGGCCGGCGCGAGGCCCGCGTAGAGCCAGTTGTAGTGCGGCCAGACGCGGGTGGCGACCTCCGCCTCGTCCCAGCCGCGCCGGCGCCCGGCCTCGAGCAACGCGCCCGAGGCCAGCGCCGCGTCGATCGCCCGCGTGGCCTCGTACACGGTCGCGGCCGTCGGCAGGCCGAAGGCGGCGAGCGTCGCGTTCATCGCCGGCAGGCCGGCGTCCGACGCGGTCCGGTCGGCGAGCGTCCGCTTGACCAGCGCCTCGCTGAGGTCGAAGTCCCAGAGCGTGCCGTCGGCGTCGAACACGGCGCAGGGCGCGTGCCCCGGCTTCACCGCCAGGTTCTGGGCGAGGTGGAGGAGCTGGCTGGTCGTCACCGTGCCACTCGACGGGTGGCAGCCGAGCGACAACGTCGAGGCGAGCACCAGGAGGGCGGTGAGGAGGAGCGGGCTCTGCCGGACCACGCGATTGCGGCCGGCCGCGCTACGGCAGGTGCAGTTCATCGCAGAACCTCGCCAGCGGCAGGACGGTGACGCTGCCGGTCGAGTAGTGGCGCTCCCCGAGGTGCACCTGGTACCAGCGCGGGATGCCGGTCCTCGCGGCGAAGTAGCGGACGGCCGGCGCCACGGCACGGTCACCGGTCTTGCACTCCACGGCGAACAACGGGCGCCGGTCGCGCAGCACGACGAAGTCCACCTCCCGGGCGTCGGTGTCGCGCAGGTACCGGAGCTCCATGCGATGCCCTTCGGTGTCCTCGACGAAATGGCAGAATTTCAGGAGCTGACACCCGACGAGGTTCTCGAAGCGGGCCCCCGCCTCCGGCACCTGGGACCAGTCCCACAGGTAGAGCTTCTGCTCCTTCTTCACGGCCCGGATCCGCGGCGCGCCGAAGGGCGGCACGCGGAAGCACACGTACATGTTCTCGAGAATCGTGAGCCACCGCTCGGCCGTCTTGTGGTCCACCTGGAGATCCTGACGGAGGTTGGCCACGGAGAGCGGCGCGCCCACCCGCGCCGGCAGCAGGTCGACGAGCTCCTCGACGAGGGAGACCTCGCGCACCCGCTCGAGATCGCGCAGATCCTCGCGCACGACTCGGGCCAGCCGGTCGCGCTGCCAGATGCGGTGCTCCGCCTCGTCGCCGCGGAACAAGGGCTCCGGAAAGCCGCCGAAGGCGAGCAACCGCTCCACGGCGCGAGCCCCGAACGTGGCGCCCAGCTCCGACAACGAGAACGGGTGCAAGCGGAAGTACCGATAGCGATTCGCGAGGGAGTCGCCCCCCTTGCGGTAGTAGTCGAGCCGCGCCGATCCCGTCACCACGATGCGGCGGCGGGACTTCTCGGTGTCGTAGATGCCCTTGAGGAGGTTGCGCCAGCGCGCGTACTTGTGGACCTCGTCGAAGACGAGGAGCGGCTCGTCGGGCGGCAGCTCGGCCCGCCGTACGCGCGGCGCCATCCGGGGATCGTCCCAGTTGAGGTACGCCGGGTGGCGCTCGTCGGCCGAGGGGCCGAGCAGGTCGAGCGCCAGCGTGGTCTTGCCGACCTGCCGGGGTCCGCCGATGAAGACCATCTTCCCGGCCGCCAGCGCCTTCTCGACCGCGGCCCGGAGGTAGCGCGCCATGCGCATGAACTGGATCATAGTCCATTCTACGGATGAGTAAAGTGGACCATGGTCCACTACGACCGCAGCCAACGCGGGGCCCCTACTCCGTGTCCGAGCCCTGGCGGCGATCGTCGCCCAGGGTGACGAGCACCAGCCGGTAGTCGCCCAGCTCCAGGTCCACCGGGAGCTGGACCCTCCCCTCGAACCGGCCGGCCACGTCGGTCGTGAGGGTGCCGAGAGTTCGAGCGCGGCCGCCCGCGAGCGGCCGCAGCTGGACCTCTACGCGCAGCCCCGCGGCCCCGCCGCGCGTCACCGCCACGCGTCCCGCCACCTCGAGCGGGTCGCCGCGGAAGCCGGTCGTCGAGTGGCGCACGAGGCGCGTCACGGTCCGCTCGGCGGTCACCACCGGGTCGGGGCCGGCGGGCGCCGCGGGCGGGTCGGGCGGCCGCGCCCGCGGCGGGTCGAAGCCCGGCCCCGGGTCGCCCGTCGGGCCGAGCCGGCCGGGCGGCGGGCTGCGGCGCGACGGCCCGGTCGCGCCGGGGACGCCGGGCGCGCCCGGCCCCTCCCCGGCGGGCGCGCGCAGGTCGCGGAGCTGGTCGTCGCGCAGCCCCCGCACCGTGGTCGCGCCGGCCACGCGCGTGGCGCCGCCACGGTACGCCTGCGGCTGCGGGAAGGGATCGGGCGCGCGCGGGCGGTGCACGATCTTGTCGCCGGCCCCGCTGACCTGCAGCAGGTCGGCCGCGCCGCCGAGGTCGATGCGCCGCCAGCCCACCTCGGGGAGCCGCACCTCGACGAAGGCGTGGGCCTCGTTCGACACGAAGCGTGCCGGCAGGCCGAGGGCGGCCGCGGTGATCACGAAGGCGTACGCCCGGTGGCGGCAGACCCCCCGCTGCGACAGGGCCAGGTCGAGGTACAGGTCGCCGCGCGACGGCGGCAGGTCCCCGGGCTGGAAGCCGCGGAAGTACGCCACCAGGCGGTCGAGGACCACCCGCAACGGGGCGCCGCGGTCCACGCCGATCTGCGCCAGCACCCGCGTCGCGCGCTGGCGGTACGCGGGCGGCAGCGGGCGCAGCCACGCCGGCGGCACGTCGTGCAGGAACACGTTCTCGGGCACCTGGCCCGAGAAGTAGGTCGAGGGCGCCTCGGAGAGCCACTTGAGCCGCACCGCGGCGCGGCGGCGCGCGGGCGCGATCTGCACCCAC
>JALOLS010000067.1 GCA_025455865.1 Thermoleophilia bacterium | reverse complement strand
CCGTCGTACTCCTGCAGGAGGACCTCGCGGTCCACCTCGGGGCCGGCGAGGAGCGTGTGGTCGGCGTCCTTGCGGAACAGGTAGTAGCTCGCCTGTCCGTTCTCGGGGTTGTCCGGCTCGGTGCGCTGGGCGACCTTGACCAGGTCATAGAGGTCCGGCGAGGTGCGGACCAGGTTGGCCTGGTAGTCGGTGAAGACCAGCTGCGCCGGCTTGATCAGGTCCTCGACGACCTGCCCGGGGTTGTCGGCGCCCGGCAGCGACACCACGATCTGGTCGTCGCCCTGGGTCTGGATCTCGGGCTCGGACACGCCGAAGCGGTCCACCCGGTTGCGGATGATCTCGACCGAGCGCTCGATGGCCTCGGGCGTCACCTGGCTGTCGCGGGTCGGCTTGCCCTGGAGGACGACCTCCACGCCGCCCTGCAGGTCGAGGCCCAGCACGGTCGGCCGCAGCGAGATGGCGGCGATCGACGCCGCGATGAGGCCGACGACGACCAGCAGGAAGAGGAGCGCGCGCCGGGTGTGGCTCACAGCCCGACCTCTCGGTCCGTCATGCCGGGACCGTTAGGTGAGCGTCCACGAACCAAGACCCGCCTCCCGGGGAGCGAATCGCCAGCAGATCGGTGACCACAGGACATCACATGCACCGGTGGTCCATGTGATCCCGAAGGTGCCGAGGTGCGCCGCGACGCAGCCGACGGGTGGCGGGTCGACCCTGTGGACACTCCCCTAGGACGCGGTCCGGCCGCCGTCGGCCGCGGGGGCGCCGGCCTGGGGGCCGACCCGCTGGGCGACGGCGGAGACCGCGATCCGGATGTCCACGTCCTCGGCCACCTGGATGAGGAGCGTGCCGCCCTCCTCGATCTCGGAGACCGTGCCGTAGATGCCCGAGATCGTCACGACGTCGTCGCCCGGCTTCAGCGTGGACGTGAGCTGCTCGAGCTCGCGCTTGCGGCGCTGCTGCGGCCGGATGCCCACGAAGTAGATGAGGGCAACGAAGATGAGAATGTAGATGGGGAGCAGGATCGCGCCAGACATGCGGCCTGCGGCCCTCCTTCGGGCGGGTGCCGGATCGGCGGCGACTCTATCACCGGCCCCCCGCGCCCCGGCCCGGCGGGGGCCGGGCGGACCGCCGGACGTCGCGGGGCGACCCTGCCGGGCCGCCGGGGCCTGCTGCTACCGTGGCCGCCCGATGACCGGGACCCCACGCGACGGCCGGCCACGCGCCGGCCACCCCCCCGGGGGACTGCGCGTGGCGATGGTGAGCGAGTTCGCCTACCCGGTGCTCGGCGGGGTGAGCGAGCACGTGCACTTCCTCTCCCGGGCCCTCGCGGCGCGCGGGCACGACGTGACCGTGATCACCTCCAACGTCGGCGACGCCGGGGAGGCGGCGGCCCTCGACCGGCGGGGCTGGAGCGAGCACGGCTACCGCACCGTGCGGCTCGGGAGGTCCGTGCCGGTGCTCTCGAACGGGTCGATCTCGCGCTTCTCGGCCGGCCTCGGGCTCCAGCACCGCCTGGGCGAGGCGCTGCGCGACGCCGACGTGGTGCACGCGCAGGGCCTCGCGCCCCCGACCCTGCCGCTCTTCGCCCTGCGCTCCTCGGTCGCCCCGGTCACCGTGGGGACCTTCCACACCTACTTCGACGGCGGGCACTGGGCCTACCGGCTGTTCCTGCGCTACGTGCAGACCGCGCTCTCGCGGATGGACCGCAAGATCGCCGTGTCCGACGCCTGCATCCAGGCCCTCGAGCCCTACTTCCCGGGCCCGTACGAGGTGATCCCGAACGGCATCGACACCGACCTCTACCGGCCCCTGGTGCCCGGCGAGCGGGCGCCCGCCGGGCCGCCGCGCATCCTGTTCGTGGGCCGCTTCGACCCGCGCAACGCCCTGGGCGACCTGCTGGAGGCGGCCGCCCGCCTGCGCCGGGAGGGGCGGGACTTCGTGGTGCAGGTGGTGGGCGACGGGCCGGCGCGGCCGATCTATGAGAAGCGGGCCCGCCGGCTGGGGCTGTGGGACCGGATCGAGTGGCTGGGGCTGGTCAACGAGGACCGCCCGCGCCTCTACCGCGAGGCCACCGTGCTCGCCGCCCCGTGCGTGCTCGCCTCGTTCGGGGTCATCCTGCTGGAGGCGATGGCCAGCGGCATCCCGGTGGTGTGCGCCGACAACATCGGGTTCCGCCAGGTCATCCGCGACGGGGCGCCCGGGCGCTTCGTGCCCCCCCACGACCCGGGAGCGCTCGCCGCCGGGCTCGCCGAGGTGCTGGACGACCCGGGGCTGCGGGCCGACTGGGGCACGCGCGGCCGGCGGGTGACCGAGGAGCGGTTCGCGTGGCCGCAGGTGGCGGCGCGGATCGAGGACCTGTACCTGGAGATCCTGGCCGAGAAGGGCCGGGGGCCCGCCCCGCCGCGCGCGCGCGGCTGAGCCGCCCCGGGGCCCCCGCGGCTCACCCGGCGATCCGGACGACCTCGACCAGGTTGCCGAAGGGGTCGCGCACGAACAGCCGCTCCCGGCCGGGGATGGGCGTGCCCGCGTCGTGCGGCGCGTGGCCGGCGGCCCGGAGCGCGGCGCGGACCCCGGCCAGGTCGTCGACCTCGAGGCAGAGGTGATGGATGCGCTCCGGGTCCGGGGCGCGCGGGTGCGGGATGAAGTGCAGCTCGACGCCCTCGTCGTCGGTGGCGAACCAGACCCAGCCCACGCCGGGGGGCGTCCCCGCCGGGAGCGGGGTCTCGGCCAGCCCGAGCACCCCGCCGTAGAACCCGCGCAGGTCATCCTCACGCCCCGGGGGGAACGTGACCGCGACGTGCTGGAGGCGCCTCACGTGACCGGGTCCTCCTCCGCCCCGAAGAGCGCCCCCTGCTCGGGTGACCGGCGGGGCGCGGCGAGGCCCAGGTGCCGGTACGCGCGCGGGGTCGCCACCCGCCCGCGCGGCGTGCGGGCGAGCAGCCCGGCCTGCAGCAGGTAGGGCTCGTAGACGTCCTCGATGGTGTCCGGGGACTCCCCCACCGCGTCGGCCAGCGTGCCGAGGCCGATGGGCCGGCCCTCGAAGGTCTCGGCCAGCCGGCGGAGGATCTTGCGGTCGAGGTCGTCCAGGCCCAGGGCGTCCACCTCGAGCAGGGCCAGCGCGTCCTCGGCCACGTCGCGCCCGACCACGGCCTGGCCGCGCACCTGGGCCACGTCGCGCACGCGCTTGAGCAGGCGGTTGGCGATGCGCGGGGTGCCGCGGGAGCGGGCGGCGATGGCCGCCGCGCCGGCCTCGTCGAGGTCCACATCGAGCACCCGGGCCGAGCGGCGGACGATGGTCGCGAGGTCCCCGGGGCCGTAGTAGTCGAGGCGCTGCACGACCCCGAAGCGGTCGCGCAGCGGCGTGGTGAGCAGGCCCGAGCGGGTGGTCGCCCCGACCAGCGTGAAGCGCGGCAGGTCCAGCCGCAGCGTGCGGGCCGAGGGCCCCTGGCCGAGGACCACATCCAGCTGGAAGTCCTCCATCGCCGGGTAGAGGACCTCCTCGACCGCGCGGTTCAGGCGGTGGATCTCGTCGATGAAGAGCACGTCGCGCGGCCCGAGGGCGGTCAGGATGGCGGCCAGGTCGCCCTTGCGCTCGATGACCGGGCCGCTGGTGACGGTGATCTCCACCCCCATCTCGGCGGCCAGGATGACCGCGAGGGAGGTCTTGCCGAGCCCGGGGGGGCCGGCCAGGAGCACGTGGTCGAGGGCCTCCCCGCGCTGGCGGGCGGCCTCCAGGAAGATGCCGAGCTGCGCGCGGACCGAGTCCTGGCCGACGAAGGCGTCGAGCGTGCGGGGCCGCAGCGACCGGTCGAGGTCGTCCTCGCCGGCCTCGGCGCCCGGGCTCGCGAGGCGCCCGTCGCTCACCCGCGCCTCAGCCGGGCGAGGGCGTGGCGCAGGAGGTCCTCGGGCGAGAGGCCCTCCGGGGCGCCGGCGAGGGCCTGGTCGACCTCCTCGGGCCGGAAGCCCAGGCCGAGCAGCCCCTCCTGGGCGGAGGCCGCGGCGTCGCCGGCCGGGATCGGCCCGGCCGCGCGGGCGGCCCCGTTGACCGCGCCGACCCGGTCACGCAGCTCGAGCACCACCCGCTCGGCGGTGCGCTTGCCCACGCCGCTCGCCTTCTGCAGCCGGGCGGCGTCGCCCCGGGCCACCGCGACCCGCAGGGCGTCCGGCTCGTCCAGCCCGCACAGCGCGAGGGCCAGGCGCGGGCCGACCCCGCTCACCCCGGTGAACGCCTCGAACAGCGCCCGCTCGGCCGCGCTGGCGAAGCCGTAGAGGTCCAGGGCGTCCTCGCGCACCACCAGGTGCGCGTGCAGCATCACGTCGGCGCCGGCGGCCGGCAGGGCGCGCAGCGTGGTGGCCGAGACGCGAAGGAGCATCCCCACCCCGCCGACGTCGACCACCGCGGCGTCGTCCTCCCGGGCGGCCAGCCGCCCGCGCACGAACCGGATCACCGCCCCACCCTAGCCCCGGGGCCGGACGTCAGGCGCCGGCCACGGCCGCCTGCAGGGGCCCGGCGGCGCAGTGGCAGATGGCCGCGGCCATGGCGTCGGCGGCGTGGTCGCTGCCCGGGTCGACCCCGGTGAGGCGCGAGACCATGGCGCGCACCTGGGCCTTGTCGGCGCGGCCGTTGCCGGTGACGGCCTGCTTGACCGCGTTCGGGCTGTACTCGACCACGGCCAGGCCGGCACGGGCCATGGCGACCATCAGGGCGCCGCGGGCGGCCGACATGCCCATGGCCGCGCGGCTCGGGGCGTGGATGAACCAGGCCTCCATCGCCACCGACGCGCAGGCGTGGGCGGCCAGCACCTCCGCGATCCCCTGGTTCAGCGCGAGCAGGCGCTCGGCCTGCGGGGTGCGCGGGGAGGTCCGGAGCGTGCCCCAGGCCACCGCGCGCAGCCGCGAGCCCCGGCCCTCGACCACGGCCCATCCGGTGGAGGCCAGGCCGGGGTCCACCCCGATGACCACGGGGGCGCCTACCCGGCCACCGCCTCCATGACCTCCTCGGAGATGTCGAAGTTCGCGTAGACGTCCTGGACGTCGTCGTTGTCCTCGAGCAGGTCCATGAGGCGCAGGAGCTGCCGGGCCTCCTTCTCCCCGGCGGCGACCGTGGACTTGGGCAGCATGGTGAGCTCGGCCGAGACCGGGGTGAGGCCGGCCTCCTCGACCGCCGCGCGGACCTCGGTGAGGTCGGCCGGCTCGGTGGTGACCTGCCACTGGGCGCCGTCCTCGCGGATGTCCTCCGCGCCGGCCTCCAGCGCGACCTCCATGAGCCGGTCCTCGTCCACCACGGCGGCGTCGAGGATGATCACGCCCTTGCGCTCGAACTGCCAGGCCACCGAGCCCGGGGTGCCGAGCGAGCCGCCGTTCTTGGTGAAGATGTGGCGGATGTCCGACGCGGCGCGGTTGCGGTTGTCGGTCAGCACCGTGCAGATGACCGCCACCCCGCCCGGGCCGTACCCCTCGTAGAGCACCGACTCGAACGCGGCGGCGTCGGCCCCCGCCCCGGCCCCGCGGTCGATGGCCCGCTGGATGTTGTCCTTGGGCATCGAGTTGTCGCGCGCCTTGGCGATGGCCGCGGCCAGGGTGGCGTTGGAGCCGGGGTCGGGCCCGCCCTCGCGCGCGGCCACGATGATGGCCCGGGACAGCTTGCTGAAGAGCTTGCCCCGCGCGACGTCGGCGGCGCCCTTCTTGCGCTTGATCGTCGCCCACTTACTGTGCCCGGACACGCGCACCTCCTGATCTGGTCACCTCGGCGGGCCCGGTGCCCTCGCGGCGGTCCCGCACCCCGTCGACGAACACCTGGTGGACCCGCCGGTCGCGGGTCAGCTCGGGGTGGAACGCCATCACCAGCCGCGTCCGGTCGCGGGCGGCGACGGCGTGGCCGTCCCAGGTCGCGAGCACCTCGACGTCCGGGCCGGCGGTCTCGATCCACGGCGCCCGGATGAACACCGCCCGCAGGGGATCCGGGCCGGCGAGCGGCAGGTCCAGGTCGGCCTCGAACGACGCCACCTGCCGCCCGAAGGCGTTCCGGCGCACCACGATGTCCATGCCGCCGATGAGCGGCTGGTGCTCGCCGCAGGCGGTCGCCCGGGCCAGGACGATCATCCCGGCGCAGGTGCCCAGCACCGGCAGGCCCCGGTCCACGGTCGCCTCGCGCAGCGCGCCCAGCAGGCCGGAGCGCCCCGCGACCAGGCCCAGGGTCGTGCTCTCCCCGCCCGGGATGACCAGCCCGTCCAGGCCGTCGAGATCGCGCGCGGTGCGCACCTCGGCGGGGGCCGCGCCCACGTCGGCGAGCGCGACGGCGTGCTCGGCGAACGCGCCCTGCACGGCCAGGACCCCCACGCGGGGCCGCGAGAGGGCCGCCGGGCTCACCAGCCCCGGGCCTGCAGCAGTCCGTCCTCCCCGAGCGCGGCGATCTCGAGGCCGGGCATGGCCTCGCGGAGGCCCCGCGACACGCGGGCGACGACCTCGGGGTCGGCGAAGTGGGTGACCGACTCGACGATCGCCCGGGCCCGGGCCGGCGGGTCCTCGCTCTTGAAGATGCCCGAGCCCACGAAGACGCCGTCGGCCCCGAGCTGCATCATCAGGGCGGCGTCGGCCGGGGTGGCGATGCCCCCGGCGGAGAAGTTCACCACCGGCAGCCGCCCGAGCTCGGCCACCTGCTCGACCAGGTCCAGGGGCGCCCGCATCTCCTTGGCGATCGCGAAGCGCTCCTCCGGGGCGGCCGAGCGCACCCGGGCGATCCCGGCGGTGATCGAGCGCATGTGGCGCACGGCCTCGACCACGTTGCCGGTGCCGGCCTCGCCCTTGGTGCGGATCATCGCGGCGCCCTCGCCGACCCGGCGCAGCGCCTCGCCGAGGTCCGTGGCCCCGCACACGAACGGCACCGTGAACAGGCGCTTGTCGACGTGGTGGGCCTCGTCGGCCGGGGTGAGGACCTCGGACTCGTCGATGAAGTCGACCTCGAGGGCCTGGAGCACCTGCGCCTCGACGAAGTGGCCGATGCGGCACTTGGCCATGACCGGGATGGTCACCGCCTCCTGGATGCGGGTGACCACGTCCGGATCGGCCATCCGGGCGACGCCGCCCTCGCGGCGGATGTCGGCGGGGACCCGCTCCAGGGCCATGACCGCGCACGCACCGGCGGCCTCGGCGACCCGGGCCTGCTCGGCGTCGGTGACGTCCATGATGACGCCGCCCTTGAGCATCTGGGCCAGGCCCTGCTTGACCCGCTCGGTCCCGGTGCGGCCGTTGTGGCCCGCCTCGTCAGCCAATCACGCTCTCCTTGAGTCAGGGTGCGACCCCGCAGTCTACGGGACCCGGACGGCGGTGGGGGGTCGGACCGGCGCCGGGCGGTCCTACGCTCGGGCTGATGGACGCGACCGGCGCCCGGGGGCGGACGGGGCTCAGCGACCGCGAGGCCGCCGGGCGGCTGGCCCGCGACGGCCCGAACACGCTGCCGGCCGAGCGCGGCGTGCCGGCCTGGCGGGCCCTGGCGGCCCAGATGCTCGGCTTCTTCGCCCTCATGCTCTGGGGCGCCGCGGTGCTGGCGGTGCTCGCCGGGATGCCCCAGCTCGGGGCGGCCATCGCCGCGGTGGTCGTGGTCAACGGCCTGTTCGCGTTCTGGCAGGAGCACCGGGCCGAGCGCGCCGCGCAGGCCCTGGGGCGGCTTCTGCCCCAGCGCGTGCGCGTGGTGCGCGGGGGCCGGGCGGCCGAGGTCGACGCCGCCGAGGTGGTGACCGGCGACCTGGTCCTGGTGGAGGCCGGGGACCGCGTCCCGGCCGACGCCCGGCTCCTCACCGCCCACGGCCTCGCGGTCGACACCTCCATCCTCACCGGCGAGAGCGTGCCGGCGCCCCTGCAGGCCGGCGACGAGGTCGCGGCGGGGACGTTCGCGGTCGAGGGCGAGGGCGAGGCGGTGGTGACCGCGACCGGGGGCCGCACGCGGCTGGCCGGCATCGCCGCCCTGACCCGGTCGGCCCCGCGGCCCGCCTCCCCCCTCGCCCGCGAGCTGCGGCGGCTGGTCCGCACGATCGCCGCGATCGCCGCCGGGGTCGGGGTGGCCTTCTTCGTGGCGAGCGTGCTGGTGGGCGGCGACGTGGCCGACGGCCTGGTCTTCGCGATCGGGGTGACGGTCGCGCTGGTGCCCGAGGGGCTCCTGCCCACCGTCACCCTGTCACTGGCGATCGGCGCCCAGCACATGGCCCGCCGCCACGCGCTGGTCCGCCGGCTGGAGGCGGTCGAGACCCTCGGCTCGACCTCGTTCATCTGCACCGACAAGACCGGGACGCTCACCGAGAACCGCATGGCGGTGGTCCGGGCCTGGACGCCGGCCGGCGAGGTGCGCGTGCGGGGTGAGGGATACGCCCCCGACGCCGAGGTCGAGGGCGCCCCGGCCGCCCTGGATGCGGTCCGCCGCCTGGCCGTCGTCGCCGTGCGCTGCTCGCGCGGCCGCGCGGTGGAGCGCGACGGGGCGTGGGTGGCGGTCGGGGACCCCATGGAGGCGGCCCTCGACGCGCTCGGACGGCGGGTCGGGGCGCCGGTGGAGGTCGACGCGGCCGGCGACCCCGAGGCCGCGCGCCACCCCTTCGACCCCCGCCGGCGGCGGATGAGCGTGGTCACCGGGGCGCGGGTGCTGGTCAAGGGCGCCCCGGGGGCGGTGCTCCCGCGCTGCGCGCCCGCCCCCGGGGCGGCCGAGGCCCATCGCGAGATGGCCGCCGCCGGGCTCCGGGTGCTCGCCGTGGCCGCCCGGGCCCGCGAGGGGGCGGGCGACGCCCGCGACCCGCAGACCGCCGAGTCCGGCCTCACGCTGCTCGGGCTGGTCGGGCTGGAGGACCCGCCCCGGGCCCATGCCGCGGCCGCCGTGGCCGCGTGCCGCGCCGCCGGGATCCGGGTGGCGATGGTGACCGGGGACCACCCCCTCACCGCACGGGCCATCGCCCGGGAGGTCGGGCTGCTCGGGCCCGAGGGCCTGGTGGTCGAGGGGAGGGACCTGCCGGCGGACGACCTGGCCCTGGGCGACCTGGTGGACGCCGACGGGGTCGTCGTGAGCCGGGTGTCGCCGGAGGACAAGCTCCGGATCGCCCGGGTGCTCCGGGAGCGCGGGCACGTGGTCGCGATGACCGGGGACGGCGTGAACGACGGCCCTGCGCTCCGGCAGGCCGACATCGGCGTGGCGATGGGCCGGGGCGGCTCGGACGTCGCCCGGGAGGCGGCCGACCTGGTGCTCCTGGACGACGACTTCGCCACGGTCGTCGCCGCGGTCGAGCAGGGCCGGGCGACCCACCGCAACGTCCGCCGGTTCCTGACCTACCACCTCACCGACAACGTGGCCGAGCTGACCCCGTTCGTGGTGTGGGCGCTCTCGGGCGGGCGCTTCCCGCTGGCGATCGGGGTGATGCAGGTGCTCGCCCTGGACCTGGTCACCGACTCGCTCCCCGCGGTCGCCCTCGGGGCGGAGCCGGCCCGCCCGGGGGTCCTGAAGAGCGCCCCGTCCCACGGCCGCCTGCTCGACGCGCCGCTGGCCCGCCGGGTGTTCGGGGTGCTCGGGCCGGCGGAGGCGGCGCTCGGCATGGCCGCCTTCATCGCCGGGCTCCTGGCCGCCGGCTGGCGCCCCGGCGCCGCGTTCCCGGCGGGCCCGGCCCTCGCCGCGGCGTCGGGCGGGGCCTGGCTCGCGATCGTCGCCGGGCAGGCCGGGAACGCCCTGGCCTGCCGCAGCGCCCACATCACCCCCTGGCGGCTCGGGTGGGGCGGCAACCGCCTGCTCGTGGCCGCCGTCGGGGTGGAGATGACGGCGGCGCTCCTGCTCGTGCTCGTGCCGCCGCTCGCCGCGCTGCTGGATCAGGCCGCCCCGCCGGCGGCGGGCTGGGTCGTGGTCCTGCTCGCCGCGCCGGTGATGATCGGCGTCGACGCGGCGCACAAGGCCCTGCGGCGCCGGCGCGGCTGAGCGCTACGCGGCGCCGGCGGCGACGGTGCGGGCGGGCGCCTGCGCCCCGAGCGCCGCGGCCAGGGCCTGGGCGACCGCGACCACCGCGACCAGGCTGGGCTCCCCGCCGCGCTCGTCGGCCGGGACCACCCGGGCGAGCGGCAGCCGGGCCAGCGCGGACAGGCTGGAGTCCACCAGCGCCGCGCACGGCGCCCCGGTCGCGCGGGCGGCGGCGACCGCCGCCTCGGCCACGCGGGTCTCCCGCCCGAGGGCCACCGCGAGCACCGCGCCCCCGCGCCCGAGCGCCGAGAGCCGCACGCGCTTGCGTGCGTCGAGCCCGTCGAAGACCACCACCTCGCGGCCGTGGCGGGCCAGGCGCTCCTCGAGGATGCCCACCACCGGCCGGGCGTGGCCCTCGCCGGCGAGGACGAGCGGGCTGCGGGACGCGAGCGCGGCCGCGAGGGGCCCGAGGCCCTGGGGGCCCAGCCGCGCGGCGGCGTCCTCCAGGGCGAGCCGGTCGGCCGCGAGCAGGCCCCCGATGCCGTCCTCACCGCCGAGCAGCCCGAGCTGGCCGGACCGGCGGGGCGGAAGCGCAGGCCGCTGGGCCTGGCGCACGGTGCGCTGGAGCTCCGGGTAGCCCCGGTACCCGAGGGCCTGCGCGAAGCGGACCACGGTGGCCGGGCTGCAGTGGGCCGCGATCGCGACCTCGTGGGCCGACAGCAGCGGGAGCTCGGCCAGATGGTCGACCAGGTAGCGGGCGAGGGCCTGCTGGGCCGGGCTGAAGCGCTCGTAGTCGCGGCGCAGGACGTCGGAGAGCTGATGGGCGTCCGGGGGCACGCAGGGAGTTTCGACGGACGGGGTCGCTTCCCCTTCGCGCTACCCCGACGGGCGCACCGGATCCAGGTCGGCCGGCGGGCGGCCGGCCGCGATCATCCGCACCCCCACCACCGCGCGGGCCGGGTGGCCGGCCAGCACCACCGGGACCGCGCGGGCCTCACGGGCGGCGAGCGGGCGGTCCGGGGGCAAGGCCGCCCGGGCCCGGGCGGCGGCCGGCCCCGGGACGCCGTCGAGCGCGGCGCGGGCGGACACGAACGGCGCCCGGCGCCCGTCGCCGAGCACCGCCACCAGCCGCGGGACCCGGCGGCGGCGGTCGGTCAGGTTGACCAGCGACGCCACCGCGACCGTCCCCGGCCGGCCGGCCAGCGCCGCGCGGACCGCCCGGGTCGGGGCGTCCACGCCGGCCAGGTCGACGCTCGCCCCCACCCCGCCGGCCCGCCCCTGGAACCAGGCCGGGGGCGGTGGCGGCGGGGAGGGCGGCGCCGGGGCCGAGCCCCCGCCGCAGCCGGCGGCGGCGGCGATGATGAGGGCCGGCGCGAGGGCTCGGAGCGGGCGGGTCACCGGTCCGGATGATGGCGGCCCACGGGCCCCGCGGGCCACCCGGCCTCGACATCGGCGCGCCCCGGGCACAGAATCCCGGCCGTGCCGCCACGCGCCGTCATCACGCTGACCGCCCTCGGGACCCTCGCCGCCGGGGTGGCCACGGCCGCCGCGGCGCCGGTCTGGCTGCCCCCCGTCACCCTGGCCGGCGCCGCCCCCGGCACCGGGCCGCCGGCGCTCGCGGGCTCACCGGCCGGCCGCGCGGTGGCCGCGTGGGCGACCGCCGGGCCGCCGCGGGCCGCGGTGCGCGCGCCCGGCGGGCCGTGGTTCCTGGCCGGCGACGTCCCGGGCGCCGCCCGGGGCGCGACCGACGTCGACGTGGCCGCCGGCCCCGACGGATCGGCCATCGTGAGCTGGGTGGCCGGCGGCCGCGTGGTCGTCGCCGTCCGGCCCGCGGGCCGCCGGTTCGCCCGGCCGGTCGCCCTCTCCGCGGCGCGCGCGGTGGCGGCCGCGCCGCGGTGCGGCCTGGCCGCCGACGGCGAGGCGGTCTGCGTGTGGCTCGCCGAGCCCGCGGGGGGCGGGGACCCGGCCATCCAGGCCTCCCAGCGCCCGCCCGACGGTCGCTGGGACCGCCCGCTCACCCTCTCCGCCGCGGGCGAGCGGGCCTTCGCGCCCGCGCTGGGCGTCGGCGTCGGCGGCGAGGCGGTGGCGGTCTGGCGGCGCGACGAGGGCGACCGGCACCTCGCCCGCGGGAGCGTCCGCGGCGCCGGCGGCGAGTGGGCCGCCCCGCAGGATCTCTCCGCGGCGGGCGAGAGCGTGTTCGTGGAGCCGGCCGTCGCGGTCGGCCCGCGGGGCGAGGCGGTCGCGGTCTGGACCCTCGGCCGGGGCGGGAACGCCGTCGCGCAGGGCGCCGTGCGCCCGCCGTCGGGCCCGTGGGGGTCGCCCGAGGACCTGTCACGCCCGGGACGCGACGTGCGCGGCGCCCGCGTGGCGCTGGACGGGTCCGGCGCGGCGGTCGCGGTGTGGGCGCGCGAGGGCGTGGTGCAGGCCGCCGCGCGCGCGCCGGGATCCGGCTGGCGCCCGCCGCGCGACCTCTCCCAGGCCGGCTGGCAGGCCGGCGGGCCGCGGGTGGCGGCCAACGCCCGGGGCGACGCGGTGGCCACCTGGAGCGCCGTGCAGGGCACGCGCTTCGCCGTGCAGGCCGCGGTGCGGCCCGCCGACGGCGACTTCAGCGCGCCGGACACCCTGAGCCCCGACGTGCAGTCGGCCACCGCCCCGGTCCCCGCGATCGACGCCCGCGGGGGCGTGGTGGTGGCGTGGCAGATCCCGGGCGGCGGCCCCGACCCGGACCTGGCGCCCAACGGGGTCCGGGCCATGAGCGGCCTGGTGAGCGCCCCCGCGCCCGACCGTCCGGTGCTGGTCGACCTGCGCCCGCGGCCCGCCCGCTTCCGGCCGCCCGGGGCCACCGAGCTGCGGTTCGCCCTGACCGGCGCGGGGCCGGTGGCCATCGAGGTGCGCCGGGCCCGCGACGGGCGCCCGGCCGGCGCGTTCACCGTCCAGGGCCGCGCGGGCCTGAACCGCGTCCGGCTGGCCGGGCGCGTGGGCGAGCGCCGGCTGGCCCCCGGGCGCTACGTGGTCACCGCCCGCGCCCCGGGCGGCCCGCCCCGGTCGGCCGCGGTGGTCGTCCTGCGCCGCCGGTAGGAGCCCGCCCCGGGGGCGCCCGGGCGTCTGCCAGACTCCCCGGCCGTGCGGTCCCTCGCCCCCATCGTCGACGAGCTCCGGCTGACCGGGGCGGGCGCGCTCGTGGTCGGCCTGGCCGGGCTGGCGGCGACGATCGCCCGCCGCGCCGACGAGCCGGCCCGGGTCGTCATCCCGTTCCTGGTCGTGGCGCTGGCGGTCGGGGCGGCGACCACGATCGTCGGGGCCACGTGGCTCCGCCGCGCGATCCCCCAGGCCCCGCCCCCGCCCCAGGGGAGCCCGATGGAGCCGGCGGGCCGCACGCGGCTCCGCTGCATCCTGGCGTCGGTGATCGTGGCGGTCCTCATGGTCGTCGCCGTGATCCTGGCCCCGGGCCTCGCGGCCATCCTGGCCGGCGCCGCCGCGGGATCGGGGGCGACGGACCTGCGGACCGCGCTGTGGGTGGGCCGCGTCCAGCGGGACGACGGGGTCGAGGTCCTGAGGGCGGCGGCGACGTCGCCCTTCGCCGGGAGCCGCCGGCCGGTCTACGCCCGCCCCGCGGCGTAGCGTCAGCAGCGCACGGGCCGTTCGGGCCGGCCCGTGGCGGCGTCGACGACGAGCCGCCCGCCCCCGGGCAGGTCCGCCCGGTAGCGGTCGCCCCCCAGCCAGGTGAGGCGGGCCGGCGCGGCCCCGGGGCAGACCCGCGCCACGGCCTCGCGCACCGTCCGCCCGTCGGCCAGGTGGTGCGCCGTGGTCTTGCGCCCGAGCCCGTGCTCGTCGACCCCGGGCCCGGTCGCCACGAGCCAGGTGAGGACCCCCGCCCCGGCGAGCACGGCCCCCAGGCCGGCGCGCCGCAGGATCAGGGCCTGCCGGCCGCGCCCCCAGGGTCCGCCCGGGCGGACCGGGATGGGGTCGGCGAAGCGGCCGCGGCGGCGCGGCGGCAGGGCCGCCAGGACCGGGGCGAGGGCGACGATGACGGCGAACCCGATCTCCGAGGTGCGGTAGGTGGCGATGCCCCCGGCCCGCAGGGGCAGGGCGGCGACCGTCCACGCGATCGCGACCGCGAGCACCGCGAGGGCGCGGCGCAGCGGCCCCCATGAGCGCCAGGTGCGCCAGGCGCGCGCCCACGGAGGCAGGGCGAGGTAGGCGTCGGCCTGCCGGCGGCGCCAGGCCGCCCGGGCCGGCTCGCCCACCGGCCCGCCGGCGGGCCCGGGGCCGGCCCCGGGCCCGGCCTCCGCGTCGCGCTCCAGCGCCGCGCGGCGGCGGAGGTCCCGGGCGGTCCGCTCGCGGCGCAGGCGCTCACCCCGGGGAGGCCCGGCCAGCCGCGGACGGCGCGCATGGGGATGGTCCACCACCCCGATCATGACGCCTGTCGGCGATCCGGCAACCGGATTGGGCGTGGCGGCCGTAGACATCTGTGATGATCTCCGTCGCTCATGCGCTCACCCCGAGCCTCCCATTCCGCCTCCGCGGGGCGCCCGCGCCCCGCCCGGTCGTGCTGAGCCGCCGCGGCGAGAGCCGCGACCCGCGCCGGCTGGTGAGCGGGATCCGCCGGCAGGACCCGGCCGCGGTCCGTGAGCTGTACGAGACGCACGGCGGGACCACCTTCGGGTTCCTGATGCGCACCCTGGGCAACCGGGCGACGGCCGAGGACGTGCAGCAGGAGGTCTGGCTGGACGTCTGGCGGCGGGGAGCGACCTTCGACCCCGGCCGCGGCACGCTGGCCGCCTGGATCATGCAGATCGCCCGCAGCCGGGCGATCGATCAGCTCCGGCGCCGGGTGCCGGAGCCGCGGGACCCCTCGGGCGCGGTCGCCCTGGCCGACGGCGAGGACCCGGCGGCGTCGGTCGACGCCCTGCTCGGCGAGTGGCGGGTGACGTCGCTGCTCGCCTCCCTGCCCGCCGAGCAGGCCGACCTGCTGCGGATGCGCTTCGCCGACGGCCTGAGCCAGAGCGAGATCGCCGAGCAGACCGGCGTCGCGCTGGGGACCGTGAAGATGCGCATGGTGGCCGGGCTCCGCACGCTCCGTGTCATGCTCGAGGACGAGGACGGGTCCCGATGAGCGCTCCGCATCACGACACCCTGCTGAACGACCTCCTGCTCGGCGAGGCCGGGGACGAGGCGCTCGCCCGCGCCGAGCGCGCGGCCGCGGACGACCCGGCCCTGCGCGCCGAGGCCGACGGCCTGGCCGCGCTGGCCGCGACCCTGCGGTCGCTCCCGCGCGAGGCGTGGGACCCGCCCACGCCGCCGCCCCTCGCGCTCCCGGTCGACGCGGCGCCCGCGCCCGCCCGCGAGCCCTGGTGGCGCCGGTCGATGATCCGCCCGCTGGCCATCGGCGTGGCCGCCGTGGCCCTGCTCGCCGCGGGCGTCGGGATCGGCCGGGTGTCCTCGGGCGGCGACGGGCCATCGGGCGCCGAGGTGCGCCTGGCCGCGCTCGACCGCGAGATGCCCGGGGCCACGGGCGACGCGGTGCTCGACCGAGCCGACGGCACGCTCAGGCTGGCCGTGGGCGGCCTGCGGCCCTCCGCGGCGGGCGACCACTACGAGGTCTGGCTGATCCGCGACGGCACCACCCGGATGGTCGCCCTCGGCGGCTTCCGGGTGCCCGAGTCCGGGCGGGCGGTCGTCCAGGTGCCCGTCCCGGTGGACACCGACACCTTCGACGTGATCGACGTCTCGGTGGAGCCGAGCGACGGTCGGCCGGCCCACTCGGGGCGGTCGGTCCTGCGCGCCAAGGCCTAGCAAGCCGCGACCCGCCACCCGTCGGCTGCATCGCGGCGCACCTCGGCACCCTCGGAATCACATGTACCACCAGTACATGTGACGTCCCCGAGGTCACCGATCTGCTGGCGATTCGCTCCCCGGGAGGCGGGTCCTGGTTCATGGACGGTCCCCTGGCGGCGGCAGACGATCCGGGGGTGAACCGGGCGCCGGCGGTCCGGTAGGGTCTGCCGACGATGCGCGCCCTGCTCGGCCTGGCCGTCCTGCTCGCCATCCCCGCCACGGCGCCCGCCGCGCCGGCCAACGACTCGCGGGCCGGCGCCGAGACCCTCGCCGTCCCCGGCCGCGCGAGCGCGACCACGGCCGACGCGACGACCCAGCCGACCGATCCGCCCGCCTGCGCGAGCCTGGCCGGGACGGTGTTCTTCCGGCTCGGGCCGGTGCCCGCCGGGCCGGTCGTGGTCCGCGTGCAGGCGTCCGGGCGGCTCGACGCCGCGCTCGCGGTCTACCGGCAGGTCCGCTCGCAGCTTCGCCCCGCGGCCTGCGACGTGACCGACGACGACGGCCTCGCCCGGGTCCGGATCACCGCCGAGCCGGGGGCCGAGTACCTGGTGATGGTCGGCCGGCGCACCGGGTCCGAGCCCGGTCCCTTCACCCTGGACGCCTTCGCCCCCGAGCCGCCCGAGGCCCCGCCGGGGCGCCGGCTGCCCTCCGGCGGGGCGCGCGGGAGCGTCGACGCCGTGGGCGACACCGCCGACGCCTGGTCGGTGCCCCTCGCCGCCGGCCGGAGCTACCGCATCGCGCTGACCGGGCGCGCGGGGGCGTGCGTCGACGCCGCGGTCTTCCGGCCCGGCATCCGCTCATTCGACGCCGAGCCCGCCCTGCGCCTGGGATGTGACGGGTACGCCCTCTACACGCCGGGGCCGGACGAGGGGGGCATCACCCCGATCCAGGTCACCCCGGACGGCGCGCGCCCGGGCGCGCGCCCGTACCGCCTCCGGGTCCGCCCCGCCGGGCCCGACGACACCACCCCCGGACGGGTGCTGCCCAACCTGCGCACCGTGCGCGGCGCGCTGGACTTCGCCGCCGCCGACGCGGTGGACCTGTACCGCTTCGACGTCGTGCGCCGCTCCGACGTCTCACTGCGGCTCGCGACGACCGGCACGGTCGAGCACGACCTGCTGATCACCTCCGACCGCGGCCGGGAGATCCGCTGCGCCTGCGGCCTCGCGGGCGGCACCGCCGTGCGCCAGCGCCTCGCCCCGGGCCGCTACTACGCGGCGGTGCGCACCGCACCCGGCGCGCCA